>NZ_JBNCKP010000016.1:0-192334 GCF_049841575.1 Micromonospora sp. DT201
CGAAAAACCCTCGACTGGCATAATCCGGCCGAAGTACTCCACAAACACCTGGTTGCAACCGCCGCTTGAAACCGCCGCGCCGGGACACCGCCACATCGGCGACCTGGAGTCGATCAGGCACTCGGCCGGGCTGGGCCGGGCTGGGCTGGGCTCGGTTGGATCGGGCTCGGTTGGAGCGGGCTCGGTTGGGTCGCCCTGCTTGGGGTCGCGCCGGGCTGGGCTTCACCAGCAATCCGAGGATCGGAAGCTACCGCCGTACCGCAAATAGGACCGCAACTCGCGGACGAGCCGCGACCAAGGTCAGGGCTGGGGCGACCGTCCCCGGCGGAGGGATCAAGCCTGACCGCCCGGAGCCGGGGACGGTCGCCCCAGCCCCACCGCGGCCGCCCGCTCGCCGTAACCGCCGCCCACCGCCATGCCGTTCATCGCAAGGCCGCTCAACGCGACGCCGACCAACGCCGAACGGCCGACCAACGCCGAACGGCAGACCGCCGTACCCCCGATGGTGCGGGGTACGGCGGTCTGGGGTGGCGCGGTGGTTTTCAGGAGCCGGGGGTGTTGCCCGCTCCCTTGGCCGTCGCCGCGAGGTAGTCGCGGTTGAGGCGGCCGATGGTGTTCAGCGGGATGCCCTTCGGGCAGGCCGGGGTGCACTCGCCGGCGTTGGTGCAGCCGCCGAAGCCGGCCTCGTCGTGTGCGTCGACCATGCCGATCACCCGGGTGTACCGCTCCGGCTGGCCCTGTGGCAGGAGCGAGAGTTGGGTGAGCTTGGCGGCGGTGAAGAGCATGCCGGAGCCGTTCGGGCAGGCCGCCACGCATGCGCCGCAGCCGATGCAGGCCGCCGCCTCGAAAGCGGCGTCGGCGTTGGCCTTGGCGACCGGGGTGGAGTGCGCCTCGGGCGCGCTGCCGGTCGGCGCGGTGACGTAACCGCCTGCAGCGATGATCTTGTCGAAGGCGTTCCGGTTGACGACCAGGTCCTTGACGACCGGGAAGGCGCTGGCCCGCCACGGTTCGATGTCGATCGTCTCGCCGTCGGAGAACTGCCGCATGTGCAGCTGGCACGCCGTGGTGCCGCGCTGCGGCCCGTGCGCGTCACCGTTGATCATCAGGCCGCACATGCCGCAGATGCCCTCGCGGCAGTCGTGGTCGAACGCCACCGGGTCCTCGCCAGCGAGGATGAGTCGTTCGTTGAGCACGTCGAGCATCTCCAGGAAGGACATGTCCGGGGACACGTCGTCGACCGGGTAGGTCACCATCCGACCCTTGTCCTCAGGGCCCTTCTGGCGCCAGATGCGCAGGGTCAGGTTCACTTGTAGCTCCGCTGCGTGGGGTGGACGTATTCGAAGTTCAGGTCTTCCTTGTGCAGCACCGACGGTTCACCGGTGGCGGTGAACTCCCAGGCCGCCACGTACGAGAACCGGTCGTCGTCGCGCTGCGCCTCACCGTCGGGGGTCTGGTGCTCGGCCCGGAAGTGGCCGCCGCAGGACTCCTCGCGGTGCAGGGCGTCGATGCACATCAGCTCGGCCAGCTCGAAGAAGTCGGCCACGCGGCCGGCCTTCTCCAGTGACTGGTTGAGTTCCTCGCCGGTCCCGGACACCTTGACCCGCTCCCAGAACGACTCGCGGAGGGCGCGGATCTCGTCGATCGCCTTGCGCAGCCCGGCCTCGCTGCGCTCCATGCCGCAGTGTTCCCACATGATCTGGCCCAGCTCGCGGTGGAACGAGTCGACGGTCCGGTCGCCGTTGATGGCGAGTAGCCGCTGGACGCGGTCCTCGACTTCGGTGCGTGCCTCGACCGCCGCCGGGTGGCTGGCGTCGACCTTCTCCAACGGACCCGAGGCCAGGTAGTTGGCGATGGTGGTGGGCAGCACGAAGTAGCCGTCGGCGAGGCCCTGCATCAGCGCCGAGGCACCGAGCCGGTTCGCGCCGTGGTCGGAGAAGTTCGCCTCGCCGATCACGAACAGGCCGGGGATGCTCGACTGGAGGTCGTAGTCGACCCACAGGCCGCCCATCGTGTAGTGCACGGCGGGGTAGATGCGCATCGGCACCTCGTACGGGTCTTCGCCGGTGATCCGCTCGTACATCTCGAAGAGGTTGCCGTACTTGGCCTCGATGGCCTTGCGGCCCAGCCGGTTGATCGCGTCGGCGAAGTCGAGGTAGACGCCGAGCTTGGTCGGTCCGACGCCCCGGCCCTCGTCGCAGACGTTCTTCGCGGCGCGGGAGGCGATGTCGCGGGGGACCAGGTTGCCGAAGGAGGGGTAGATCCGCTCCAGGTAGTAGTCCCGCTCGTCCTCGCCGATGTCCTTCGGGCTGCGGTCGTCGCCCTTGGTCTTCGGCACCCAGACCCGGCCGTCGTTGCGCAGCGACTCGCTCATCAGGGTCAGCTTCGACTGGTGGTCGCCGGAGACTGGGATGCAGGTCGGGTGGATCTGCGTGTAGCACGGGTTGGCGAAGTACGCGCCCTTGCGGTGTGCCCGCCAGGTGGCGGTGACGTTGCAGCCCTTGGCGTTGGTGGAGAGGTAGAAGACGTTGCCGTAGCCGCCGGAGGCGAGGACCACGGCGTCGGCCATCTCGGTGCTGATCTCGCCGGTGACCAGGTCGCGGACGACGATGCCCCGGGCCTTGCCGTCGACGAGGACGAGCTCCAGCATCTCGTGCCGGGTGTTCATCTCGACGTTGCCGAGGCCGATCTGCCGTTCGAGGGCCTGGTACGCGCCCAGCAGCAACTGCTGGCCCGTCTGGCCCCGGGCGTAGAAGGTGCGCTGCACCTGGGCGCCGCCGAAGGAGCGGGTGTCGAGCAGGCCGCCGTACTCGCGGGCGAACGGCACACCCTGGGCGACGCACTGGTCGATGATGTTGACCGAGACCTCGGCGAGCCGGTGCACGTTCGACTCCCGGGAGCGGAAGTCGCCGCCCTTGACGGTGTCGTAGAACAGCCGGTGCACGGAGTCGCCGTCGTTGCGGTAGTTCTTCGCCGCGTTGATGCCGCCCTGCGCCGCGATGGAGTGCGCCCGGCGCGGGCTGTCCTGGTAGCAGTAGGACTTGACGTGGTAGCCCTGCTCGGCCAGGGTCGCCGCGGCCGAACCGCCGGCCAGGCCGGTGCCCACCACGATCACCGTCATCTTGCGGCGGTTGGCGGGGTTGACCAGCTTGGCTTCGAAGCGTCGGGTGTCCCAGCGCTTCTCGATCGGGCCGGCGGGAGCCTTGGTGTCGGCGATCGGGTCGCCCTCGGTGAAGAGTTCCATGTCAGGACACCAATCCGGTGAGTACGGCGAACGGGACCACCAGGTACCCGGCGCAGAGCAGCACGGCGAAGATCAGCGCTGCGGTGCGCGCCCGGCGCTCGCCGCGGGGCGTCTGCTGGCCGAGGCTGCGGAACGCGCTGTACGCGCCGTGGCGCAGGTGGAAGCCGACCGCGAGGATGGCGAGCGTGTAGAAGAGCGTGACGTACCAGCGCTCGGGCGCGAAGTCGGCGACGACGTTGCCGTACGGCTTGCTCTCGTTGCCGACCGGGTTGAGCGTGCCGGTGGTGAGGTCCAGGAGGTGGTAGATCACGAAGAGCAGGATGATCACTCCACCCCAGCGCATCGTGCGGGCCGCGTAGCTGCCGTTGACCTTCTTGCGGTGGGCGTACTTGACCGGGCGGGCCGCGCGGGCACGCCGGGCCAGCACCGTGGCGGCGACGATGTGGGCGACGACGGCCACCGTCAGCCCGGTGCGCAGGATCCACAGGAACCAGACGCCGGGCAGCAGCGGCTTGCCGATGTCGCGCAGCCAGTGCGCGTAGTGGTCGAACGAGGTCTCCCCCGTGAACACCTTCAGGTTTCCGAACATGTGCGCGATGAGGAACAGCGCCAGCATGATGCCCGTCACCGCCATGACGGCCTTGAGGCCGACGTTCGAGCGGATGGGCGACCGAGTTTTCGTGATTACCACAGGACCGACGCTAGGAGCACTTCGATCAGTCGTCCAATGCATCAAACACGCAGTGTTGATAGCCGTAAGCTATTTAGATGCAGCTCCATCAGCTCCGGTACTTCGTTGCGGTGGCCGAAGTACGACATTTCACCCAAGCCGCCGACATCGTCGGCATAACTCAGCCCTCTCTCAGTAAGCAAATTCACGCTCTGGAGGCCGACCTCGGGGCGCCGTTGTTCGAGCGGCTAAGGGGCAATATCGCCCTCACCGCAGCGGGCGAGGTGCTGCTGCCGTTGGCCACCCGGATCCTCGCCGACGTGGAGACCGCGACCCGGGAGGTGCAGGAGTTGGTCGGGCTGCGCCGGGGGCGGGTCCGGCTCGGGGCCACCCCGAGCCTGGCCACCTCCCTGGCTCCGCCGGTGCTGCGCCGGTTCCGTGACGCGCACCCCACCGTCGACCTCCGGGTCGAGGAGAGTGGGTCCCAGGACCTGGTGCGCGACCTGCTCCGCGGCGACCTCGACCTGGCCCTGATCATCATGCCGGCCCAGGGCGCCGACCCGGGCCTGCGCGTCGACCCGATCCTGCGGGAGAGCCTGGTGGTGGCCTCGGTGGAGGAGGTGCCGACCGCGTCGGCAGCCGGGGAGCTGCACATCACCGACCTGCGCGACCAGCCGATGGTGATGTTCCGCGAGGGGTACGACCTGCGCGACGCCACCATCCAGGCGTGCCGCGAGGCGGGCTTCGAGCCGACGTTCGCGGTGGACGGCGGCGAGATGGACGCGGTGCTCAGCTTCGTCGAGGCGGGCCTCGGCATCGCGCTCGTGCCGGGCATCGTGCTGGCCCGCCGGCCGGGCGTGCGGATCACCCCCCTCGCCCCGCCCGGGGTGCGGCGGACCATCGCGGTGGCCCGTCGGCGCGACGTCGTGCCGACCCACGCTGGCCGGGAACTCCGGCGGATCCTGCTCGACTACATACAGTCGGCGATCGACCGTGACGACCTACCACCGGGTGTGGATCCGCTCTGATCGGTCAGGTTTTCGACCCGCTGGGTTAATTCGCCCTTAAGCCTGCAATATCACCGTCAGTATGGATGACCGTCACCTATGGTGGGTTCTTGCATGGGCAAAAGCCCCATTCATCTCAGGAGAGCTCACCGGTGGACGTTCCCCCCCACCGGCAGGGAGGCTATAGATGAGAATCCTGGTTACCGGTGGCGCTGGCTTCATCGGGTCGCATTTCGCGCGGAGTCTGCTCGGCGGGCGCTACGTCGGGTTCGAGCACTGCGACGTGACCGTGATCGACAAGCTGACCTACGCCAGTGATCGGGCCAACCTGCCGGCTACGCACCCCCGCTTGACGTTCGTCCGCGGGGACATCTGCGACCGACAGTTACTCGCCGACGTGGTGCCGGGGCATGACGCCGTGGTGCACTTCGCCGCCGAGTCCCACGTCGACCGGTCCATCGACGACCCGGCACCGTTCTTCGAGACCAACGTGATGGGCTCGCACCACCTGCTGGCGGCGTGCGCCCGCGGTGGCGTCGGCCGGGTCGTGCACGTCTCCACCGACGAGGTGTACGGCTCGATCAGCGAGGGCTCCTGGAACGAGAGCTGTGTGCTGGAGCCCAACTCCCCCTACGCGGCGTCCAAGGCCGCCAGCGACCACGTGGTCCGCTCCTACTGGCGCACGTACGACGTGGACGTGTCGATCACCCGGTGCGCCAACAACTACGGCCCCTACCAGCACGTGGAGAAGGTCATCCCGCGCTTCGTCACCAGCCTGCTCACCGGTCAGGACATCACCCTGCACGGCGACGGCAGCGCGGTCCGCGAATGGCTGCACGTGGACGACCACTGCCTGGCAATCGCGCTGGTACTGGCCAAGGGCCGCGCTGGTGAGGTCTACAACATCGGCGGCGACATCGAGCTCACCAACCACGCACTGGCCGAGCGGATCCTCGGGCTGGCCGGTGCCGACTGGGACCGGGTCCGGCATGTGGCGGACCGCAAGGTACAGGACCAGCGCTACTCGCTGGACTACCACAAGATCTCCGACGAGCTCGGCTTCGAGCCGCAGATTCGGTTCGAGGACGGGCTGGCCGAGGTCTTCCACTGGTACCGGGAGAACTGGGCCTGGTGGGCGCCCGCCGCTGCGGAGTCCCGAAGCGCCGCCCTGACCAACGCCGTCCGCAGCGTCCCAGCGGCCCGGGCGCTCTCCGTTCACTCGCACTGATTCGGCCGCTGACCGGGCGCGGCCCGGTCAGCGGCCCTCGGCGTCGTCCATCGCGCGGTAGATCCGCTGCTCAGAGACGGGGTACGGGGTGCCGATCGCCTGGGCGAAGACGTTCACCCGCAACTCCTCGATCATCCAGCGGATCTGCCGGACGGCCGTCTCCTGCCGGCGTGCCGGGGCAAGGTTGGCGAGCAGGTCGGCGTACTCCTTCTGCACCACCGCGACCCGGTCCTGCTGCTGGCGGTCCCGTTGCGGGTTGCCGCCCAGCCGGTCCAGTCGGCGCTCGATGGCGCTGAGGTAGCGCAGCAGGTCGGGCAGCCGGGCGTACCCGGTCTCGGTGATGAAACCCGCGTGCACCAACCCGGCGAGCTGATTGCGGATGTCGGCAAGCGCGGCCACCACGGCGAGGTTGCGGGTGGCGCCGAGCCGCTGCTCCACGATGTACGCGGCGGCGAGGACCTTGCGTACCCGGTCCATCACCTCGACCACGGTGTCGATCAGGTCGGCGCGGACCTTCTCGCGTAGCGCAGCGAACCCGGCAGCGTCCCACGCCGGCCCACCGGCGGCACCGATCAGCCGGTCGATGGCCGCGCCCGCCGCGTCCTCGATCAGCTCCTGCACGCCGCCGTGCGGGTTGCGGCTCAGCGCCAGCTTCGCCTCGTTACTCAGCCGCCCCTGCAGAAACCGCGCCGGGGACGGCACGGTGAGCCGCAGCAGCCGGCGGGTGCCTGCCCAGTGTGACGCCTCCGCCTCGGCGGGGGAGTCGAACACCTTCACCCCCACCGTGGCGCCCTCGTCGACCAGTGCCGGGTACGCGGTCACCGCGTAACCGGCGCGGACCTGTTCGATGGTCCGCGGCAGGGTGTCGATGCTCCACTCCCGCAGCCCGGTACGGGCCACCTCCGGCGCGGCGGCCGCCACCACCTGGCGTACCTCCTGGCGGAGTTGACGTTGCAGGGCCGGCAGGTCCTTGCCCTCGGCGACCGGCTTGTCGTCGTCGCCCAGCACTCGGAAGGTGACCCGGAGGTGGGCGGGGAGCTTGCCCGGCTCCCAGGCGTCGCGCGGCACGGTCACACCTGTCATCCGGCGCAACTCCCGGGTGAGCGCGTCTAGCAGCGACTCCTCCCCGGGCTTGATCGCCGCGAGGGCGGCCCGGGCGTAGTCCGGCACCGGTACGAAGTTGCGGCGCACCGCCTTGGGTAGGGAGCGGATCAGCGCGATCACCGTTTCCTCGCGCAGCCCCGGCACCTGCCAGCCGAAGCTCTCCGCCGGCACCTGATTCAGCAGCGGCAGCGGGATGTCCACGGTGACGCCGTCGGTCGGCGTGCCCGGCTCGAAGCGGTAGGTGAGCGGCAGGCTCACCCCGTCGGCCTGCCACTCGTCCGGGTAGTCACCCTCGTCGACCCCCGGCCGGCCGTCGTTGACCAGCACGTCGCGGGTGAAGGTGAGCAGGTCGGGCCGTTCCCGGCGGGTCGTCTTCCACCAGCTGTCGAAGTGCCGGCCGGAAGACACGTCGGCTGGGATCCGTTGGTCGTAGAAGCCGAAGATGGTTTCGTCGTCGACCAGGATGTCCCGGCGTCGGGCCCGGCTCTCCAACTCCTCGATCTCGGCGAGCAGCCGCTTGTTGTCCGACCAGAACTGGTGATGGGTCTGCCAGTCGCCCTCGACGAGGGCGTGCCGGATGAACAACTCCCGGCTCAGCGTCGGATCGATCCGCCCGAAGTTGACCTTGCGGGAGGTGACCAGCGGGACGCCGTACAGAGTGACCTTCTCGTAGGCCATCACCGCGGCCTGCTTCTTCTCCCAGTGCGGCTCGCTGTAGCTGCGCTTGACCAGGTGCTGCGCGAGCGGCTCGACCCACTCCGGCTCGACCCGGCCGGCTATCCGGCCCCACAGCCGGGACGTCTCCACCAACTCGGCGGCCATCACCCACCGCGGCGGCTTCTTGAACAGCGCCGAGCCGGGGAAGAGGGCGAACTTCGCGCCCCGCGCACCCAGGTACTCGTGTTTCTGCGCGTCCTTCAGGCCGATGTGGGACAGCAGACCGGGCAGCAGCGACTGGTGCACCTTCGGAGTGTCGATCTCCTCCGGCAGGTCCGCGCCGCCCCGGCGGCTCTCGCCCCGGCCGGCGTCCGCGTCGCCTGAGGTGTCGCGCGCCGACCGCCCGCCGCGCCGGTCGCCGTCGGCCGGGGTACGCAGCACCTGACGCAACTGGCTGACGATGTCCTGCCACTCGCGGATCCGCAGGTAGTTCAGGTACTCCGCCTTGCACATCCGGCGGAACGCGCTGGAGGACAGCGTCCGCTGCTGCTCACGCAGGTAGCGCCACAGGTTGAGGAAGGCGACGAAGTCCGATTCCTTGTCGGCGAACCGGGCGTGCGCCTGGTCGGCCTGGGCCTGCTTCTCCGCCGGCCGCTCCCGCGGGTCCTGGATGGAGAGCGCGGCGGTGATCACCAACACCTCGGTCGCGCAGCCGTTGCGTTCGCCCTCGACCACCATCCGGGCCAGGCGCGGGTCGACCGGCAGCTGGGCCAGGCGCCGGCCCAGCGCGGTGAGCCGCTTCGCCGGGTCGGCCTCGGTCGGGTCCAACGCGCCCAGTTCGTGCAGCAGGTTGACACCGTCGGTGATGTTGCGCCGGTCCGGCGGGTCGATGAACGGGAACGCGGCGAGGTCGCCCAGCCCGATCGCGGTCATCTGCAGGATGACCGACGCCAGGTTGGTCCGCAGGATCTCCGGGTCGGTGAACTCGGGGCGGGACAGGAAGTCCTGCTCGTCGTAGAGGCGGATGCAGATGCCGTCCGAGGTGCGGCCGCAGCGGCCCTTGCGCTGGTTGGCCGACGCCTGGGAGATCGGCTCGATCGGCAGCCGCTGTACCTTGAGGCGGCTGGAGTAGCGGGAGATGCGGGCGGTGCCCGGGTCCACCACGTACTTGATGCCGGGCACGGTCAGCGACGTCTCCGCGACGTTGGTGGCGAGCACCACCCGGCGTGAGCTGTGCGCGGCGAAGACCCGGTGCTGCTCGGCGCTGGAGAGCCGCGCGTACAGCGGCAGGATCTCGGTGCCGAGCAGCGAGCGTTTCGTCTGCACCAGCTTGCCGAGCGCGTCGGCGGTGTCCCGGATCTCTCGCTCACCGCTGAGGAAGACCAGGATGTCGCCGGGGCCTTCGGCGGCCAACTCCTCGACGGCGTCGCCGATCGCCTGGATCTGGTCGCGGACGGTCTCCTCGTCGCCCTCGCCGTCCTCCTCGCCCTCGGCGAGCTCGAGCAGTGGCCGGTAGCGCACCTCCACCGGGTAGGTCCGCCCCGAGACCTCGACCACCGGCGCTGGTACGCCTTCCGGCTCGTCGGCGGTGGGTGGGCCGGCGAAGTGTCGGGCAAACCGGTCGGTCTCGATGGTCGCCGACGTGATGATCACCTTGAGATCGGGTCGTCGGGGCAGCAGCTCCCGCAGGTACCCGAGGATGAAGTCGATGTTGAGGCTGCGCTCGTGCGCCTCGTCGATGATCAACGTGTCGTACTGGCGCAGCATCCGGTCGGTCTGCAACTCGGCCAGCAGGATGCCGTCGGTCATCAACTTGACCAGGCTGCGCTCGCTGACCTGATCGGTGAAACGCACCTTGTAGCCGACCACGTCACCCAACTCGGTGCCCAGCTCGTCGGCGATCCGGTCGGCCACTGTCCGGGCCGCCAACCGTCGTGGCTGGGTGTGCCCGATCAGGCCGTGCACCCCGCGCCCCAACTCCAGGCAGATCTTGGGCAGCTGAGTGGTCTTGCCGGAGCCGGTCTCGCCCGCCACGATCACCACCTGGTGATCACGGATGGCGGCGGTGATGTCGTCCTTGCGCTCACTGACCGGCAACCCCGCCGGGTACGTGATCACGGGCACCGCCGCCCGGCGGGCGGCCAGGCGCTGTTCGGCCCGGTCAACCTCGGCGGTGATCTCGGTCAACGCGGCCTCTCGGCGCTGCGGGTCACGCAGCTTACGGGCACCGTCCAGCCGCCGCTGGAGCCGGCGCTGGTCGCGGAACATCAGAGGAGAGAGGCGGCGGTGCAACTCGCGAACCGGGTCGGTCGCGGCGGAGGCGGTTGGATTCTGCATGTCGTGCCCAAGGATAGGCAGCCCGGCGGCGTACCGCTCCCGGGTTATCGCGCGGCCGGTCCTCAGGCGGCCCGGCATGCGACCTAGAGTTGCGGCCGACATCGAGTGCGGGGGGCCGGGATGACGATGCAGGACACCGACCGGGCGTTGGTGCAGGCCGCCACAGCGGTGGCCAAACTGCGTTGCCGCAGCCAGAGCCACACTGTCGCGTCGGCCGCCCGGACCGCCGACGGGCGGGTGTTCTCCGGCGTCAACGTCCAGCACGACAGCGGGGACACCTGCGCGGAGCTGGTCGTGATCGGTGCCGCCGCCACGCAGGGCGTGACCGAGCTGGAGACGATCGTCACGGTCACCGACCGGGGACGCGAGGTCGTCGAGCCCTGCGACAGGTGTGGGCAGGTGCTCGGTGCCTACTTCCCGTCGCTGCGGGTGATCGTCGGCAAGGTGGACGACCTGCGGGTGGTCCCGATCGGGGGCCTGCTCGGCTGACCATCGAGCGTCTGCTCGGCTGGCCATCGAGCGTCTGCTCGGCTGGCCTCAGTCGCCCGCGGCCGCCTCCAGCATCGACCGGGGCATCGGCACGCTCTCGAACCGCACGTTGCCCTCCGGCACCATCCAACTCGTCACCCGTGCGACGAGCAGGCCGGCGCGGACAGCCGGATCGTCGGCGTAGAGCCCGCGCACCTCCTCCGGGGAGATCGAGAACACGAGGAAGCCCCGCAGTTGGCCGTCGTCCGCGTCCAGCAGCGGCCCGGCCGCCAGCACCAGCCCCTGCTCCACGAACCCCGCCTGATGGGCCAGGTGGGCGCTCTGCAGCCGGTCGAGCGCGTCCTGCGGCAGCTCCGGCGGATCCGACGGCCGGACCAGGAGGACGACCGTGTGCTGGTCGAATCGCATGGTCACACCCTATGGTGCGAGCGAAGGGGAATGTTCCTCTTACGGGTGTAATTGGCGTTCTGTCGCACTTGTTCCCGTCCACGAAACTCATTCTCTTATCGAGGGTCGGACGCGAATGGGAGGTGTGACATGGTCACCAGAAGAGGGCTGCTCGCCGCCGGTGCCGCCGGTGGTGCCGCGGTGCTGGTCCCGGCGGGCTCCACGGCCGCGGGCCGCACGCTCGCCGGGGCGGCGCCGCTGCGCGCCGCCGACATCCCGAAGTACGTCGCGCCGCTGCGGATCCCACCCGCCATGCCAGCGGTGTCGACCGGTCCGGAGCGGGACACGTACCTCATCGCGGTACGGCAGTTCCGCCAGCAGATCCTGCCGCCGTCCTGGCCGCGTACGACGGTGTGGGGTTACGGCTCGACGGCCCACCCTGGCAGCTTCGGCTACCCGGCGCCCAGCATCGTGGCGCGGGTGAACCACCCGGTCCGCGTGACCTGGGTCAACCAGCTCGTCGACGCTCGGGGTGACTTCCTGCCGCACCTGCTGCCGGTCGACCCCACCCTGCACTGGGCCAACCCGGCCGGCGGAAACACGGATCGGGACCAGCACGGCCACCGTGACGGCGACCCGCGGGGATACCGCGGGCCCGTGCCCCAGGTGGTGCATCTGCACGGTGGGCACAGTGCGCAGGAGAGCGACGGGCACTCCGAGGCGTGGTTCCTGCCGGTGGCGCGCGACCTGCCGTCCGACTTCGCCGTCTGCGGCAGCGCGTACGACGAGTTCCGGTCCCGCTTCGGCGAGCGTTCGAGCCTGCGCTGGGCGCCGGGCTCGGCCACCTTCGAGTACGCCAACGACCAGGCGCCCGCCACCCTCTGGTACCACGACCACACGTTGGGGGTCACCGCCCAGAACGTCTACGCCGGGCCGGCCGGGTTCTACCTGCTCGGCGGCGCCGGCGACCTGCCGGACGGGGTGCTGCCCGGCCCGGGGCCGGCGCACGACGACCCGCCGGACGCCCGCTACCACGACATTCCGCTGATGATCCAGGACCGCAGCTTCACCGCGGACGGCGACCTGCTCTACCCGGGCGGGCACTCGTCGCCCGGCACCGGCTCCACCATCGTGGTCAACGGCCGCACCTGGCCCAGCCTGACGGTGCAGCGGCGGCGCTACCGGTTCCGCCTGCTCAACGGCTGCAACAACCGCTTCCTGCTGCTGAGCGTGGCCGCCCATGCCACGGCGCGGCCGGCCCGCCCGGTGCTGCCGATCTGGCAGATCGGCGGCGACGGCGGGTTCCTGCCCGAGCCGGTGTCACACGAACGCGTGATCCTCGGCCCCGCCCAGCGGGCCGACGTCATCGTCGACTTCACCGACGTGCCCGCCGGCACCGAGCTGTACCTCGTCAACGAGGGGCCCGACTGGGCGTACCGCGGTGGTCGGCCCGGGGTGGACTTTCCGCCGGCCGACCCGCGGACCACTGGTCAGGTGCTGCGCTTCGTGGTCACCGAGGCGACCGGCCCGGATCCGAGTGTGCCGCCGGAGCAGTTGCGGCTGCCGGCACCTCCCCAGCTGCCGGCGGCCGACCGGGTCCGGCGGTTGTCGCTCAACGAGCGGATGTCCGGCCCGTCGGGGTCGATGGTGATGTTGCTCGGCACCCTCGACGAGCGTGGTCGGGGTCGGCCGATGCGCTGGAGTGATCCTGCGACCGAGCAGCCCACCGTGGGCGCCACCGAGGTGTGGGAGGTGCGCAACTTCACCCGGCTCGTCCATCCGATCCACCTGCACCAGGCCCAGTTCGAGGTGCTCGGCCGCGGGCATTCGGGCCGGGTGCAGCCGGCTGCGGGGGAGCGGGGGCGGATGGACACGGTGCTCGCGTACCCGTGGGAGGTGACCCGGATCAAGGCGCAGTTCGACCTGCCGGGTCGCTACGCCTGGCACTGTCACCTGTTGGAACACGAGGACAACGAGATGATGCGGCCGCTGAACGTGCTGCCGCGCGGTGGTGCGGAGGCCGGGGACGGTGGCTCGCTGGGCACGCCCCCGGAAGCCGGAACGGCATCGACAGACGTCGGTTAGGCCACTTTCCGCAGGTCGGCTAAGGTTAGGCGAACCTAAGCTCGAACGTGCAGGAGATTCGTGACCGCCCTCGCCAGTCGGCCGACCCGGAGTCGGGCCAGCACTCGCACCGGTCGCCGGGTGGCCGTCACCGTCGGTGCCGCGCTGGTGCTGCTACTCGCCGTGCTGGCCAGCTTCGCGCTCGGCAGCCGGCAACTCGGCGTCGACCAGGTCTGGCACGCGCTCGTCGCTCCGGACGGCGGCGACGCCAGCACCATCGTCCGCGAGCTGCGGATGCCGCGTACCGCGCTCGGCCTCGCCGTCGGCCTCGCCCTCGCCGTGGCGGGCGTGCTGTTCCAGGCGCTCACCCGCAACCCCCTCGCGGAGCCCCGCATCCTCGGCATCAGCGCAGGCGCGTCGTTCGGTGTGGTGCTCGCCATCTCCGTCTTCGGCATCGGCACGCTCGCCGGCTACGTCTGGTTCGGCATCGCCGGGGCACTGATCGCCGGGCTGCTGGTCTTCGCCATCGCCACCCGAGCCCGCGAGGGTGCCAGCCCGGTCACCCTCGCGCTGGTCGGCGCGGCGATCGACGCCAGCCTGGCCTCCGGGGTGTACGCGCTGCTCAGCATCGACGCCCGCACCTTCGAGGAGTACCGGTTCTGGGTGGTCGGCGGGCTGGCCGGCCGGGACCTGTCGGTCACCGCGCAGGTGCTGCCCTTCGTCCTCGCCGGCCTCGTGCTGGCCGCCCTGGTGGCCCGAGGTCTGGACGCGCTGGCCCTCGGCGACGACGTGGCTCGCGGCCTCGGCCACCGGATCGGCCTCGTCCGCCTCGGTGGTGGCCTCGCCGCCGTGCTGCTGACCGGTGCGGCGGTCGCGGCGGCCGGGCCGGTCGCCTTCGTCGGGCTGGCCGTGCCGCACCTGGCGCGTGCCCTGGTCGGCGCGGACCACCGCTGGACCCTCGCCGTGTCCGCCCTGCTCGGGCCAGCGCTGCTGCTCGGCGCCGACGTCGTCGGCCGACTCGTCGCCCCGCCCGGCGAGATACCAGCCGGGATCGTCACCGCGCTGATCGGTGCGCCGCTGCTGGCCGTCCTCGTCCGCCGAGCCCGGGTGGTGACCGCGTGACCACCGCACACCGTCCCTCCGACCCGGCTGGCCCGTCGGCCTTGATGCCTACCGCCTCGTCTGGTGCCGGCCACGCCCCGCTGCCCGGACGGTCGCTGCTGCGCATCGGCCCGGTCAGCCTGCTGATCCGCCGACGCTCGGTGCTGGTGGCCGCCGCGCTGACCGCGCTGCTCGTCCTGGCCGTCGTGCTCAGCCTCTCGCTGGGTACCCCGTACGTCGCCCCGGTCGACGTGCTGCGCGCCCTCTCCGGTGCCGGCACCCCGTACGACCTGGTTGTCTTCGATCTTCGGCTGCCGCGGGTCGTGCTGGCGGCGGCGGCCGGCGCGGCCTTCGGGGTGGCCGGCACGCTGATCCAGAGCGTCGCCCGCAACCCGCTCGCCAGCCCCGACGTCATCGGCATCACCCAGGGTGCCGGCCTCGCGGCCACCGTGGCCCTGACCAGCGGAATGGCCGCCGTGCTCGTGGCACCCACCGCACTGCTGGGCGGGCTGCTCGCCGCGGTGCTGCTGTTCGCCCTCGGTGCCCGGCACGGGCTGGCCGCACAGCGGTTCGTGCTCGCCGGCGTGGCGGTCGCCTTCGCCTTCCGGGCGCTCACCGAGGTGGTCATGCTCACCGCCGACCCGATCGACGGGCTGCGCGCGCAGATCTGGCTGATCGGCACCCTGGCCGGCAAGGGCTGGACCGAGGCCGCCTGGATCGCCGGCACCCTGCTGGTGCTGCTGCCGGTGCTGGCCTGGGCCGGTTGGGCGCTGAACAGCACCGCCCTGGACGACGACACCGCCCGAGGCGTCGGGCTGCGGCCGGTGGCCCGCCGAATCGGCCTGGCCGGCACCGGCGTGCTCGTCGCCGCGATGGTCACCGCCCAGGTCGGTGCCGTCGACTTCGTGGCGCTGGTCGCCCCCCAGGTGGCCCGTCGGCTGGTACGGGCCGAACGGCCACCGCTGGTCTGCTCGGCGCTGCTCGGCGCTCTGTTGCTGGTGCTGGCGGACCTGGCCGGCCGACGGCTGTTCGCACCCACGCAGCTGCCCGCCGGCGTGCTGACCGCCGCGATCGGCGGCCCGTACCTGATCTTCCTGCTGCTGCGCGGCCGTCGGCGGTCGTCGTGACGCCCTCAAGGAGTCCTGTGATGCTCTCCACCCGCGACCTGGTCGCCGGCTACGACGAGCGGACCGTGCTCGACGGGCTCGACCTGGACCTGCCGACCGACGCGTTTACCGTGATCGTCGGGCCGAACGCGTGCGGCAAGTCCACCCTGCTGCGCACGATGGCCCGGCTGCTCACCCCGCGCCGGGGCACGGTGCTGCTGGACGGCACCGCGATCCGCGACCTGCCGACCCGGGAGGTCGCCCGCCGGCTCGGCGTCCTGCCGCAGAGCCCGCTGGTGCCCGAGGGCGTCACCGTGTCCGACCTGGTCGGCCGCGGCCGACAGCCGTACCAGCGTTGGTGGCGGCAGTGGTCGTCGGAGGACGGCACGGCGGTGGACCAGGCGATGGCCCTGGCCGACGTGACCGACCTGGCCGACCGGCCGGTGGACAGCCTCTCCGGTGGTCAGCGGCAGCGGGTGTGGATCGCCATGACGCTCGCCCAGGACACCGACGCCCTGCTGCTGGACGAGCCGACCACCTTTCTCGACCTGGCCCACCAGGTGGAGGTGCTGGACCTCCTGCACCGGCTGCGCGTCGAGCGGGGCCGCACCGTGGTCGCCGTGCTGCACGACCTGAACCAGGCCGCGCGTTACGCCGACCACCTGGTCGCGATGCGCGACGGTTCCGTGGTGGCCTCCGGGCCGCCCCGGGAGATCCTCACCGCCGACCTGGTCCGCGACGTCTTCGGGCTGGCCTGCGTGGTCGTGCCCTGCCCAGTGACCGGCGCGCCGCTGGTGGTGCCCGCGTACACGGGGGGCAACTCCACCCCGGTCACCCCGTCCACCGACGCTGCTGCTCCGGCTGTCGCTGCTGGCAGCGCGGGTGGTCCGACTGTCGCTGCCGGTGTTGCGGGTGGCCCGGTCGCCGCTGCTGGCGGCGCGGGTGGCCCGGTCGTCGCGTCCGCTGATGCGGGTGACCCCGACTCGTCGACGGCTTCCGTGCCGGACGCCCGATCCGCCACCGGTGACGCGGCCACCCCGCTCACCGGCTCGTACCCCTCGAAAGGACTCTGATGCGTCGTCTCGTCGCCGCTCTTGCCGCGGCCGCCGCCCTCGGCGTCGGACTCACCGCCTGCGGTGAGAGCGACCCGGTCGCCGGCCCCACCACCGGGGAGACCCGGGAGATCACCCACGCCATGGGCACCACAAAGGTCCCGGCCGAGCCCAAGCGCGTCGTCGTGCTCGACACCGACAAGATCGACACTGCGCTCTCGCTGGGTATCACGCCCGTCGGCGCCGCAACCGCCGGTGAGGCCAAGAGCTGGCCGACCTACTTCGGCGCGGACAAGCTCGCCGGCATCAAGGAGGTCGGGGTGCTCGCCGAGCCCGACCTGGAGGCGATCAACGCGCTGAAGCCAGACCTCATCCTCGGCAGCAAGTTCCGCCAGGAGAAGTTCTACGACGAGCTGGCCGCCATCGCGCCGACCGTGTTCACCGACAAGGTGGGCATCACCTGGAAGGACAACTTCCTCCTCGACGGCAAGGCGCTCGGCCGCGAGCAGCAGGCCAAGGATCTGCTCGGCGCGTACGAGAAGCGGGCCAAGGACTTCGGCACCACCCTCGGCGACGCCGCCGCGCGCAAGGTGTCGATCGTGCGGTTCCTGCCCGGCAACATCCGGGTGTACGGCCCGGACTCCTTCTCCGGCATCGTCATCGGCGACACCGGGCTGGGCCGCCCCGAGCGGCAGCTCCTCGCCAACAAGGAAGACAAGCGCTTCGACCTGGTCAGCCCCGAGCGGATCAACGAGGTCGACGGTGACGTCATCTTCGTGACCGCGTACGGCGACAAGGCCGCTGCCGAGCAGACCAAGGTGGCCGGCGGAACGCTCTGGAAGGGGCTCAGCGCCGTCAAGGCCGGCAAGGCGTACCCCGTCTCCGACGAGGTCTGGATGACCGGCATCGGCGTCGGCGCCGCCAACAAGATCCTCGACGACCTGAGCAAGTACCTCCCCGCCGCCTAACACCGCCGCCGCGTCCGCGCTGGCCCCAAGATCCGCGCAAGTTCGGGGAAACTGCTGCCTCACGAGCTGGTGAGACAGCAGGATCCCTGAAGTTGCGCGGATCTTGGCGTGTCCAGGTCAGCGGAGGCGAGAGTGGGAGCGGGACGTCAGGGCTTGGCGGAGTTCGGCGAGGAAGCCGTCGAAGTCCTCCCGGAATCGTTTCGCGGTGACGTGCAGAACGATCCAGTCCTCACCGAGCAGGCGGTTGAGGCGGCGCCGGTCTCGGTGGAACTGCTCGGGATCGTCGTGCCACAACCCGTCGTACTCGACGGCGACCTTGAGGTGCGGCCAGGCCAGGTCGAGGCGGGCCACGAACCTCCCGGCGCTCTCGACCACGAACTGGGTCACGGGCATCGGCAGCCCGGCGAGCACGATCCGTACGCGGAGCCGGGACTCCGGGGCAGACTCCGAGCCCGCGTCGGCCAGCTCAACTACCCGCGCCATCCGCTTCCAGCCCCGGTTGCCGACCCGAGCCCGGGAGTCCGTGCGCAGCTGAGGAAGCGCCACCAGCCGTTGGCCGGCGAGGCGATCCACGATCGCGACGGCCTCCTCCGTCGGCAGCCATTGGGCCAGGTCCCAGCATGTGCGGGTCGGCGTGGTCAGCGGGATGCCTTGACGTACCGCAACGTCGGTCGCTTCGATCGCGCTGGTGTGCACAACGAGCCCCGACACCGGCCCAAACCGCTGACCGGCGGGCACGACCACGTCGACGGGTTCATGGTCGGCGACTGACGCCGCGCCGTAGAGCGCCGCCGCGCTGCGACCAGCGATGACCACACCTGGTGGCAGCACCCACCGCGCGGCAGCGGCACAACGGGTGCGGTGGGTGACCGCCAACTGTGCATCGGCGTAGACATCCCGGAACAGGGGACGCCATGCGGCGCTGCGCAACTCAGTCCGGGTCAGTAGGCCTTGGGCGACGATGTGGGAGCCGCGGAAGACGCGTCCCTGCAGGCTCGGCGGCCGGCGTGGGGGAACAGGCATGACGACACCTTGACCGGCGGATGCGCTCGCCGGCAGCCCCTGTGGATAACCCTAGCCGGGGCCCTTCAACGCCAAGATCCGCGCAACTTCACTGTTCTTGCTGCCTCGCGGCAATCCGAGGCAGCAGCATCACCGAAGTTGCGCGGATCTTGGAAGCGTGGGGCGTAGGCGGGCGCGGGCGGGTGGGGCTGGCGGGGTATAGGCGAACCAGACGTTGACCGGCGGCCCGGTCAGGTGCCGGGGTGCCGGGGTGCGGTCGTGCGGTGGTGCGGTGGCCCGGTCAGGTGCGGGGGTGCGGAGGTGCGGAGGGTGGTTAGGCGGCGGTAGACCAGATGGCGCGGAATGCGGCGGCTTCGCCGGACAGCCAGCGTTCGATCTGGTCGGGCTTGGCGTCGGTAGGCATGCGGTGGGCTTGGCCCCGGCGGACGTCGACCAGGACCGGCTCGGCGTGCGGGAGCACCGCGTCCATGTGTCGGGCCATCAGGTGCAGGGTCGCGAGCACCGACTCCGCGCTCGGTGGGGTCTCGTCGAAGTGCAGGCGGACCGCTTCGGCGCGACCGTCGGCGTGGCGTACCCCGAAGTGGGGGTTGATCTTGACGGGTAGGTCGCCCAGCATGGCCAGGGCGTCGCGAGTCTGGGCGAGGTCGACGGCGGCCGGCTCGCCGAGGGAGTGCAGCCAGGCCGTGGCACCGGGCACGAGCGCCTGGTAGAGCGGGCGCCATCGTGGCTTGACCAGGTCGACCACCCCGGTCAGGTGGGTGCCGCCGGTGTGGAAGGCGATGTCGGCCTTGAGCGCCTTGACGAACTGGCCGTGCGGGTTGAAGCCGGACCGGCTGGCCCGCTGCTTGCGCAGACCACCCACGAAGGTCGCCTTCGTGGGGCCGGTGCGGTCGACGTAGCGGGTGAAGCCGAGCAGGGTGGCGTAGGGCGTGAGGGACGTGGTGGCGGGCGCGGTCACGGGCGTCCTCCCGAGTCGTAATCCTGCAGGTCAGGAACTCGATTAGTACATACATTCTAATCGACGGGTCTGACATCGCCCAGTGAAAATGAGGGTGCGGAAGACACGACAAAGGGGGCCGCCCAGCGTACGGACGACCCCCTGTCGAGATGCTTCGCTAGAGCTGGCCGACGTCGGTGATCCGGACGACCGCGGCGCCGACCTCGTCCGAGGCGACCAGGTCGATCTCGGCGCTGATGCCCCAGTCGTGGTCGCCGTCCGGGTCGTCGAAGATCTGCCGCACGGTCCACCGCTCCCGGCCCTGCTCGATCATGAGCAGCGCGGGCCCGCGGGCGTCCGGCCCGACGCCGAGCGAGTCGTACGCCTCGAAGTACGGCGCCAACGCCTCGGCCCATGCGTCGTAGTCCCAGCCGTCGCCGGCGTCCAGCTCGGCGAGCAGGTCCCAGCGGCGCAGCGCGGCCAGCTCCACTCGGCGGAACAGCGCGTTGCGCACCAGCACCCGGAATGCCCGTGCGTTGCGGGTCACCGCCGGTGGCCGGTCGGTCAGGGCAGCGTGCGCCTGGGCAACCTCGGCCACGTCGGACGGGTTGCGCAGCCGCTCCCACTCGTCGATCAGGCTGGAATCGACCTGGCGGACCAGCTCGCCCAGCCACTCGATGAGGTCGATCAGCTCCTCGGTCTTGGCGTCCTCGGGCACGGTCTGCCGCAGCGTCTTGTACGCGTCGGCCAGGTAGCGCAGGACGAGGCCCTCCGAGCGGGTCAGCCCGTAGAACTGCACGTACTCGGTGAAGGTCATGGCCCGCTCGTACATGTCGCGGACGACGGCCTTGGGGGAGAGCTGGTGGTCGGCGACCCACGGATGTCCCTGCCGGTACATCTCGTACGCGGCCTCCAGCAGCTCCGCGAGGGGCTTCGGGTGGGTCACCTCGTCGAGGAGTTCGAGGCGTGCCTCGTACTCGATGCCCTCTGCCTTCATCGCGGCGACCGCCTCACCGCGCGCCTTGAACTGCTGCGCGGACAGGATCTGCCGGGGGTCGTCGAGGATCGACTCGATCACGCTCAGCACGTCGAGCGCGTACGACGGGGACTCGGCGTCGAGCAGCTCGATGGTGGCCAGGGCCAGGGGGGAGAGCGGCTGGTTGAGGGCGAAGTCGAGCTGGAGGTCGACGGTGAGACGGATCCGTCGGCCCGTCTCGTCCGGCTCGGGCAGCTCCTCGACGACCCCGCCGGCGCGCAGCGCCCGGTAGATGGCGATCGCCCGGCGGATGTGCCGGCGCTGTGCGGCGGCGTCCTCGTGGTTGTCGGTGAGCAGGTGCCGCATCGCGGTGAAGGCGTCACCGGGCCGGCCGATGACGTTGAGCAGCATCGAGTGGCTGACCTGGAAGCTGGAGGTGAGCGGCTCCGGCTCGGCGTCGACCAACCGGTCGAAGGTGGGCTGACCCCAGCCGATCGAACCCTCCGGCGGCTTCTTGCGGACCACCTTGCGCCGCTTCTTCGGGTCGTCGCCGGCCTTGGCGAGGGCCTTCTCGTTGTCGATGACGTGCTCGGGGGCCTGCACCACGACCCGACCGATGGTGTCGTAACCGGCCCGACCGGCCCGCCCGGCGATCTGGTGGAACTCCCGGTTCTTGAGCAGCCGGGTACGAATCCCGTCGTACTTGGACAGGCCGGTGAACAACACGGTGCGGATCGGCACGTTGATGCCGACGCCGAGGGTGTCGGTGCCGCAGATGACCTTCAACAGGCCAGCCTGGGCGAGGGTCTCGACCAGCCGACGGTACTTGGGCAGCATGCCGGCGTGGTGCACGCCGATGCCGTGCCGGACGAGCCGGGACAGCGTCTTGCCGAAGCCGGACGTGAACCGGAAACCACCGATCGCCTCGGCGATCATGTCCTTCTCGGCGCGGCTGCAGACGTTGACGCTCATCAGCGCCTGGGCACGTTCCAGCGCGGCAGCCTGGGTGAAGTGCACCACGTACACCGGGGCCTGCTTGGTCTCCAGCAGTTCCTCGAGCGTCTCGTGCATCGGCGTCATCGCGTACGAGAAGATCAGCGGAACCGGCCGCTCCGCCGAGCGCACGACGGCGGTCGGCCGACCGGTACGCCGGGTCAGGTCGTCGACGAACCGGGTCGTGTCCCCCAGGGTGGCGGACATCAGGATGAACTGGGCCTGCGGCAGCTCGATGATCGGCACCTGCCAGGCCCAACCCCGGTCGGGCTCGGCGTAGAAGTGGAACTCGTCCATGATCACCTGGCCGACGTCGGCCTTGGTGCCCTCGCGCAGCGCCAGGTTGGCCAGGATCTCCGCGGTGCAGCAGATGATCGGGGCATCGGCGTTCACGCTGGCGTCGCCGGTGAGCATGCCGACGTTCTCGGCGCCGAAGACCTCGCAGAGAGCGAAGAACTTTTCCGACACCAGCGCCTTGATCGGCGCGGTGTAGAAGGTCGTCCGGTTGTCCGCGAGGGCCGCGAAGTGCGCGGCGATCGCCACCAGGCTCTTACCCGAGCCGGTGGGAGTGTTCATGATCAGGTTGGCGCCGGAGACGATCTCGATGACCGCCTCCTCCTGATGGGGGTAGAGGTCGAGGCCGCGCTCCTTCGCCCAACTGGCGAACGCGTCGTAGAGGGTGTCGGGGTCGGCGCTTGTCGGCAGCGCGGCGGTGAGCGTCATAGCCTGTCCATGGTGCCTGGATCATGCCCCTGCGCGCCAACCCAACCTCCGCCGGACTCCCGATCGGGCGTCGTGGACGGCCCGCTGGGCTGCCGTCGGGGCGTTGTGGCCGGCCCGCCGGGCTGCCGTCGGGGCGTTGTGGCCGGCCCGCCGGGCTGCCGTCCGGGTGGCGTGGCCGGCCCGCGGGTCACCGTCGGCGGTAGAGTAGGTCGGCGACCGGTCGGCCGGCCGTGATCGCCCGCCGCTCGAACTTCGTCACCGGGCGGTGCGCCGGACGCGGCGCGAAGCCGCCGTACGCGTCCACCAGCCCGTGGTCCGCCTCCAGGGTCTCCCGCATCGCCTCGGCGTACTCGGCCCAGTCGGTCGCGCAGTGCAGCGTGCCGCCGGGCCGCAGCCGGGACCGAAGCAGTGCCACGTGCGCCGGCTGGATGATCCGCCGCTTGTGATGGCGGGCCTTCGGCCACGGGTCCGGGAAGTAGACGTGCACAGCGTCCAACACGTCTTCGGGCAAGCCGCTGACCAGGGACAACGCGTCGCCCCGGGCCACCCGCACATTCCGCAGGCCATGGCGGTCCACCAGGTCCAGCAGGTTGGCGATTCCCGGCGTGTGCACCTCGACCGCCAGATAATCTCGATCCGGGTCAGCGGCAGCCATCGCAGCGGTGCTGTCGCCCATGCCCGAGCCGATCTCCAACACCACCGGCGCCCGACGACCGAACAGGTCGGCCAGGTCGACGGGCACGACCGGTCCGTCCAGCACATCCAGGCCGTACGCGGGCCAGAGCCGGCTCAGCGCGTCGGTCTGCCGGTCGCTCATTCGACCCCGACGGGGGTGGAACGTGCGGATCGTCCGGCTCGCGGGCGGGACGGCGGGGTCATGGTCAGTGGCGGTCACAGCGACCCGAGACTACGCGATGCCGCCAGCGAATCGGATGTGATGTGCGACCGGAAATGAGAGGATCCAACTGGTACGGCAGGTCGGGTGCTCCGCTGCCCGACGCGGCCGCACGGCGTCGAGAGGGGGCATCGTGAGAGTGACCCGAAGCGGCGTGACCCTGTCGCTCGTGACCGTGCTCGCCGGCCCCCTGCTGGCCGCCACGCCCGCCCACGCCGTCCCCAACACGCTCGTGCCGACCGCTGCCGTGCCGACCGCTGCCGTGCTGGCCGCTGCCGTGCTGGCCGCGCCCGGGCCCCAGCCCGAGGGCCCGCCGGGCGGCCCCTCCCAGCCGGCGCCGCCGGTGGACATCTTCGTCGAGGTGAGCCCCAGCACGGTGCAGCCCGGCTATCTGGTCGGCATCCGGGCCAGTTGCCGGGACAACTCGGTGGGTGCCACCGTCGTCTCCGACGCGTTCGGTGCGGTCGGCGTCCAGCCGCAGAACGGCTTGCTCACCGCAGCGCCGATGGTGCGGGAGCGCACCCGTGCCGGCAACTACCGGGTCAAGCTGGAGTGCCGCGACGGCGAGACCGCCTCGACCATGCTCCAGGTGGTCAAGAAGGTTCCCTCTTACCCCAGTCGAGGGCCGGCCACCGGCTTCGGTGGGGGCTCCGACGGAATGACCGACACGTTGCTGCTGCCCGGCGGTGCGGCGTTGACCATCACCGGGTTGATCCTCGCCGTAATGGCCCTCCGCCGACCACGTGCCGTTCGCGGCGCTGCGCGCCGCTGAGCCGGCCATGGAGATTTTCCACCCCCCGCCGCCGCCCGGTTCCCGCCAGCCGGGCGCCTCCGGCCCGCCGGCCGGTGCGCGCCCGTCGCCAGACGCCCGATCGTCCTCCGGTGCGCGCCCGTCTCCCGGTGCGGGCCCGTCTCCTGGTGCGCGCTCGTCGCCAGACGCGCGCTCGTCTCCCGGTGCGCGCCCGTCCTCCGGTGCGCGCCCCTCACGGGACGACCGCTGGCCGGAGGACGACCGCCTACCGCGGGACGACCGCCCGTTGGTGGCCGATCGCCCGGCGGTGGCTGCTCGCCCGCCGACCGCCGTGACGCCTCGGCGTAGCCGTCCGTCCGGCCGTCCGTCCGGCCGAAGCCCCTGGTCGGTGCCGCTGGCCGTGGTGCTGGTGCTGGCCGGGGTCTTCGCGACCGGGGCGGGCCTGGGCCGCTCGGTCGGGCCGTTCGACCTGGCCCCGGTCGGTGGTGACCGACCGGCCCGCAGCGAGTCGGTCGGAATGTCGGCGAGTCGGCCGGTGCGCCTCTCGGTCCCGGCGATCAAGGTCACCGCGCCGGTGGCACCCGTCGGGCAGGCACGGGACGGCTCGATCGCCGTGCCGCCGTTGGAACGGCACAACGAGACCGGCTGGTACGACCGTGGGCCCACGCCCGGCGAGCCTGGTCCGGCGGTGATCGTCGGCCACGTCGACACCAAGACCGGCCCGTCGGTCTTCTACAACCTGGGCAAGCTGCACCCCGGCGACCTGATCGAGGTGGCCCGGGCGGACGAGTCGGTGGTGGTGTTCAAGGTCGACACCGTCGAGCACTTCCCGAAGGACCAGTTGCCCGCCGAGCGGATCTATGGCCATGACGGGCCACCGGGGTTGCGGCTGATCACCTGCGGCGGGCAGTTCATCGGCGGGCGTACCGGCTACGCCGACAACGTCATCGCCTTCGCCACCCTGCAGTCCTCCCGCAAGCCCTGATGCGAGTAAGCCCGGCCGTCGAACCCGGTTGATCCACACGGTATCGGCGATATCGCGGTATCCCGCAGCTCGGATACACCCATGTCGCCGATCTGGAGTGGATCAACCGGTGGAGTCCGCGGGTGTGGCCCGGCATCAGCTCAGGAAGTCAGGTCTGGCCCGGCCATCAGCTCAGGAAGTACAGGAGTTGCTGAAGGGTCTGCTCCGGGGCCTCTTCCGGAATGAAGTGCCCGACCGGGATCGGCTCGCCGCGTACGTCATCGGCCCACTCCCGCCAGATCGCGAGCGGGTCGCCGTAGAGCTTCGCGACCTGACCGCGTTGACTCCAGAGAAACAGCACCGGGCAGGCGATCTTCCGGTGACCTCGGTCCGCCTCGTCCTGCTGGTAGTCCAGCGTCGCCGCCGCGCGGAACTCCTCGCAGATCGCGTGGACCGTCGCGGGGTCGCTGAACTGCTTGACGTACGCGGCCCGCACCTGCGCCGGAAAGGCGTCCTTCACCTCGGGCCAGGTGTCGAGCATGAAGTCGACGAGCACCGCGGGCGCTGCATCGATGAACCGCTCGGGCACCGGTGCCGGTGCCGCCAGGAAGGACCAGACCCAGTAGGAGAGACTGAACGTCTTGTCGGCGCGGTTGTAGACGTCGCCGATGGGAACGACGTCCATGACGGCGAGCCGAGTGACAGTGTCGGGTGCGTCCAGCGCGAGACGGTACGCGCAGCGGGCCCCGCGGTCGTGGCCGACGAGGCGGAACTGCTCGTGGCCCAGACTCCGCATCACCTCGATCTGGTCGCGGGCAATGGCTCGCATGCCGTACGGCTCGTGATCCGCGGTGCTCGGCGGTTTGCCGCTGTCGCCCCAACCGCGCAGGTCGGTGGCGACGACTGTGAAGTTCTCGGCAAGTTGCGGCGCAATCTGATGCCACATGAGATGCGTCTCGGGAATGCCGTGCAGGAGCAGAACGGGAGGCCCACTCCCGCCACGGCGTCCGTGGATCGTCGCGCCGGAGGTGTCGATGTCGAATTCTTCGAACCCGTCGAACATGGTCGGACCCCCGCGACTCCTCAGACCGCCTGTGTCGACGGCTCGTCAGGGCAGCGCAACGGGTGACCAGCTACGGCTCAGGCGACTTCGACGCTATCAACGCAACGGACCGGGATGGGCCGATTCCTGCCCGGGGCCCCGGTCGAGCACCTTCAGGAGTGGGGGACGGGCAGGGCCACCTCGAACTTCAACAGGTTCGCGCCGGTGGTGACCGGTGGGCCGGGCTTGATCGTCACAATGTCGGCGATGTTGGGGTATCCCGGCCGCTGGACACCCCAACATCGCCGATGTGGAGTCGATCAAGCGCCTGCGGGCTGGTTACGGGTGGGGGACGTGCAGTGCCACCTCGAACTCCAGGAGGCTGGCACCACTGGAGACCGGCGGGCGTGGCTTCTCGCCGGGGGCGGCCGCGTGGGCGGCGCGCGACGGGCCGGCGGCCCACGCCTGGTACGCCTCCTCGCTCTCCCACTTCGTATAGACGAAGTAGCGGGTCTCGCCGGCCACCGGGCGGAGCAACTCGAAGCCGAGGAAGCCGGGGGAGTTTTCCACAGTGCTGGCTCGAGCGGCGAACCGCTTCTCCAGCTCGTCGCCGGCACCGGGCGGGACCTCGATTGCGTTGATCTTCACGACTGCCATGCCCCCACCCTAACCAGCGGCGGCCGGCTCAGAACGCCTCGACCACCGGCACCAGGTCCGCGTCGACCACGATCGGCGCGTGGTCGGAGGGGCCTTTGCCCTTGCGGGCCTCCCGGTCCACGTACGCCGACTTGACCGCCCGAGCGAACGGCGCGGACGCGTACACCAGGTCGATCCGCATGCCCTTGTTCTGGTGGAACATCCCGGCCCGGTAGTCCCAGTAGGTGAAGGGGTGTGGCCCCTTCATCGGGGTGGGCACGACGTCGCTGAGGCCCAGATCGCGCAGCGCGGCGAGGGCCGCCCGCTCGGCAGGGGTGACGTGCGTGGAGTGGGTGAAGACCGCCGGGTCCCAGACGTCGGCGTCGGTCGGGGCGACGTTGAAGTCGCCGCAGACCGCCAGCGGGAGCCCGCCGGTCAACTCCGCGTCCAACGCGTCACGCAGCGCCGCGAACCAGGCCAATTTGTACGCGTAGTGCGGGTCCTCGGGCGTTCGGCCATTGGGCACGTACACCGACCAGACCCGCACTCCGTCGCAGGTGGCGGAGATGGCACGGGCCTCCGGGTCGGGGAAGCCGGGTTCGCCGGCGAACCCGACCCGGACGTCGTCCAGCCCGACCCGGGACAGGATGGCGACCCCGTTCCACCGGCCGTCACTGTGGCTGGCCACGGTGTAACCCAGCTCGCCCACCTCGCTCACCGGGAAGGCGCCGTCCGGGCATTTCGTCTCCTGCAGGCAGACGACGTCCGGCCCGGTGTCGGCCAGCCACTCCAGCAGTCGGGGTAGGCGGGCCTTCACCGAGTTGACGTTCCAGGTCGTCAGACGCATGCCCCCAGCCTGCCGCATCCGCCCCCGGTACGCCGGGTCAGCTGCCCGGGGTGTCGCCGGGTCGGGTCTGCTCGGCGAGGAACCGCTCCAGTTCCGCGCCGAGTTCGTCGGCCGTGGGCAGTGGCCCGGCATCCGGCGCGAGCAGGCTCTTCTCGCCCCGACCTCGGGCGAACGCGTCGTACTGCTCCTCCAGTGCCTGGACCAGGGCGGCGGCGTCCTCGGTCTGGGCGACCTGGCGGTCGATCTCCACCCGGACCACCTCGGCGGCCGAGCGCAGCCCGTCGCCGGGAAGCAGTAGCCCGGTGCTGCGCGACACCGAGGTGAGCAGCACCTCGGCGGCGGCCGGGTACTCGGTCTGCGCCACGTAGTGCGGCACGTGGGCGGCGAAGCCCAATGCGTCGCGGCCCTGCTCGCCGAGGCGGAACTCCAGCAGGTGACCGACGCTGCCGGGCACCTGGACGCGTTGCAGCCATGGCTCGTACCCGGCGATCAGCTCGGGGCGGGTCGCGTGCGCGGTCACCCCGGTCGGCCGGGTGTGCGGCACCGCCATCGGGATCGAGTTGAGCCCCACGGTGAGCCGGACGTCCAGGCGGGCGGCCAGCCCGGCGACGGCGGCCACGAAACGCTCCCACTGCAGGTCCGGCTCGGGGCCGGTGAGTAGGAGGAACGGGGTTTCGTCGTCGTCCTGCAGCAGGTGCAACTCCAGCTTGGGCGCGTCGACGCTCTCCCAGTGGTCCTCGACGAATGTCATCACCGGTCGTCGCGACCGGTAGTCGAAGAGCTGGTCGATGTCGAAGGTGGCGATCGGCCGCCCCTCCAGCGAGGTGAGCAGCTGCTCGCGCGCCAGCCGGCTGGCGTTGCCGGCGTCCACGAACCCGGTGAGGGCCTGGATCAGAACCGGTTGCCCGAGGTCGGGCAGATCGTCGGTGAGCTGGTAGAGCTCGTGTGGGTCGAGCACCGGTGCGGACCTCCCTGAAATGTGCCTGCAGGGTGCCGACGCGACGGAGGGCACCCGTTCGGGCAACGTACCCGCCATCCTGGCGCATTCCTGCGCCGGGCGATCCGTCGCCTGGGGGATGGGCGCGACCGGACTAATCACCTGATTACGCCGCCAGGTCGGTCCTGATGGCCGATCGGCCGAGGGCTCGTTCGGCCCAAAGGCCGAGTTTGTCGATCATGTCAGGTCTGGAGGTCCGATGTCCCGGCCTGTCGTCCGCCGTGTCCGCCTGCGTGCGACGCCAGCTTCATCCGGTACGCGAGGTACGTTCCCCGGGCGCGTCGACCCGTCCGGGTCGTCCACCAGGACGGGCCCGATCTGTGGTGAGTACCACGTGATCACCGTGCGTGATCGGAGTTTCCACCTGCCTAGCCTCGGTTGATGCGTGACGACGGCACCCTCGACGACCCGTACGCCCCGAGCGGCCCCACCGCCGATTTGGAGGATGGCACCTCAACCGAACGGACAACCGCCGCGAGCCGGCTCCGGGCGTACGTCCGGGACCTGACCGGTCGACGCCGGGCGCAGGTGGCACTGGCCACCGGTGTGGTCTGTTGCCTCGGCCTGACCGCCGTCGCGCAGGTCTGCGACGAGAAGCCGGGCGCGGCGACCCGAGGCGCCTCGCTCGCGAGTTCGGAGCTGGCGCAGCGCGCCGAGCAGCAGAGCGCCGCCTCCCGTGGTCTCGATCGCGCTGCTGCCCCGACGGCCACCCCGTCCGCCACGGCGACCCCCAGTGACCCGGACACCACGGCACCGGCCCGCAAGGTCGCCCCGGCCCGCCCGACCCACCCGGCGCCCGTCGCCGGGCTGGACAAGGATCAGATGAAGAACGCCGAGGCGATCGTCCGCGCCGGCCGCAAGATGGGGGTGCCCCGCCGGGGTCTGGTGATCGCGGTCGCCACCGCCATGCAGGAGAGCAACCTCTACAACGTGGCCAGCGGCGTGCTGCCCGAGTCGCAGGACTACCCGCACCAGGGCGTCGGCTGGGACAGCGACTCGGTCGGGTTGTTCCAGCAGCGTTCCAGCAGCGGCTGGGGCCCAGTGGGTCAGTTGATGGACCCGGAGTTCGCCACCCGACAGTTCCTCACCGCGCTGGAGCAGGTGCCCGGCTGGGAGCAGATGCGGCTCACCGACGCTGCTCAGGCGGTGCAGGTCTCCGCGTTCCCCGAGTACTACCAGCAGCACGAGGGGCGGGCCACCCGGGTCGTCGACGCCATCGTGCCGGCAGGGCGGTAACCTTCCGCCCACTATGGACGGTCAAGGTTGAGGCTGTCGCATCCCGGGTACATGTGTTGCGGGTTCGGGGTACACATGACAGAGGGATCATCGACAGGAGGACGCCATGTCACTGATGCAACGGATCACCACGTTCCTGAGATCGCCGAAGGGGCAGCAGTTGGTCGAGCGAGGTCGTCGGGAGATGGCCAAGCCCGGCAACCAGCAGAAGCTCAAGGGGCTGGCGGCCCGGCTGTCCAACCGCCGCCGCTGAAAAGCTTCATCGGCCGCCCTGTCCACCGCTTCCACCCTGGGGAGACCCGGTGACCGACACTCCACCCGTCGGCGGCCAGCCCGCCACCCCCACCCCCCAGCCGCCCGTCAACCTGCCAGCCGGGTCGGCGGACGCCCCCGAGGGTCCGCCGGCCCGTCTCTGGGACCGGATGCGCGACGACCCGCAGTACGCCCCGGAGCACCTCGCGCTGGAGGCGGTGCGCCGACTCGGGCCGGAAGCCGTGCAATGGGCCGGCCGGGCCCGAGCAGAGCAGCCCGGGGTGTCGGCCGACGTCCTGGCCGACCAGGCGGCCCGCAAGTTCGTCAACCTGGCCCGTCTGTCCGGCGCGGTCTCCGGAGTGGCCGGACTGCCCGGCGCCGTGATCGACGTCGGCGTGCTGGCCTGGACCCAGGCACGGATGGTGCTGCACATCGCCGCCGCGTACGACGTCGACCCGCTGCACAGCGACCGGGCCACCGACCTGCTTGTCCTTCAGCGCGTGCACAAGGTCGCCGAGAGCGCCAGGTTGGCGCTCGGCGTGGCCGCCGGCCGGGAACGCGCCGACGCGCTCTTCGGCCTGGGCGGCCAGCGCCCGCTCGGTCGGGTAATGCTGCAACTCGGCGTCCGGCTGGCACAGATGGCCGGCGTCCGGGCCGCCAAGCGGATCGTCGCCAAGATTGTCCCCGGCGCGGCCATCGTGCTCGGCACCTGGGCCAATTCATCGGCGACGAAGGACCTGGCGCAGCGTTCCCGGGCGCTCTACCGCTCGCGGGGCACCGCCGTTCCGGAGCCGCGCCACCGCTGACGGCCGCCTCCGAAATGGTCAGTTGGCCAGGCCGGAGGCGCGCCAGGTCACCTCGGCGATCCGGCCCTGGCCGGTGGCGTTGGGGTGGAACCAGTCCAGCGGGTTGAGCAGGTCCAGGGTGAACCGGACCTTGTGTACCGCGCCCCCGTCGTGGCGGCAGCGTGAGCCGTACGCCCGGCAGGCGGCCACCAACTCGGCGTTGTACGCGTCGATCCGGTCCCGGACGGCGGCTCGGCGGGCCCGGTCGGCGGGCGCTGTCGAGGTCGGCTCGGCCAGTAGGGCCGGGCAGATGCCCCGTCGCCACGCGCGTCCCACCCGTGGGTCGTCGTGCCCGACCTCCCAGAGCCGGTACAGGTCGGGGATGCTCACCACCAGCACCCGGGCCTTCGGCCGGCCGGTCCGCAGCACCCGTAGGCCCCGGTCGACGTCGGCCCGGAACTGCTTCACCGGCGTCATCGCGTCGACTCCGCCCCGGCAGACGTCGTTGGCGCCGATCAGCACCGTGACGTAGTCGGGGCGGTCGCGTACCGCTGCCTTGGCCTGCCCCTCCAACGCGTCCGCGCGGGCGCCGGCGCGGGCGTGGTTGTACGTCCGGTCGCGGATCGCCGAATTCTGCTCGAGCAGCCGCTGGTAGTGGCTCTCCACCCGCAGGCCGTCCCCGGTCGACCAGGAGTTGCGCTCGCAGGAGGTGAGCAGCAGGCAGGAGGCGAAGCCGGTGCTGATCGAGTCGCCGAGCGCGGCGATGCCGCCCGGCCCGCTCGACGGCGGGCTGCTCTTGGTGGGGCGGGGTTTCGCGGAGGTGCCGCCCTCACAGGCCAGCGCGACGAGCGCCGCGAGACAGGCCAGGGCGGTAACCCACCGTCGAGGCATGACATCCCCCGTTCCGCAGCACAGAGCGACAGCGCGGTAACTCTATGCGTAGGACCTGGTTTACCGGGAAGTTGCTGTCGGGTATGCGGCAGAGTGTCGGTGGCAGTGTCGGCAGGATGCTTTAATGCCGCCACGGTGCCGGCTGGCCGTGCAGCCACCAGTGCAGCGCCCGGGTGATCCGGGGCAGCACCAGGTAGGTCATCAGCGGGGTCAGGCAGAGCGTCATCAGCAGCACCCGTGCCGCCAACGGCACAGCGGCGAGGAAATGACTGGTCAGTAGGGTGGCGCTGAGGCTCAGCGGAAAGAACGCCAGCCAGATCGTCACCGCCTGCTTCCACCTCGGCGGCGACGCGGGCGCAATCGGCTCCACCGAGTGCTCCAGCGGCGGGTCGAACCAGCCCTCGATCCCGGTACGCCGCTCGACCCGGGTGTGCTCGACGATGCCTTGCGCCGAGCTGAGCCACCAGTGCCGCTGCGGCGACTCCTCCCAACGGCGCAGCGTCTCGGCGTCGGCGAAGCGGTACAGCATGTGCCACTCCGGCGAGCCGGGACCGCTCTGCACCCACCCGGCGCCGAGGAACCCGGGGAACGCCTCGGCCAGCGCGGTGCCGGCCCGCATCCAGGCCACCATCTCGCTGGCCCGGCCCGGATCGACACGGCGGGCGATGGCGACGGTCACCGGCACGGCGAGGGTCATTGACATAGGCCCATCCTGCGGTCGGCGGGCCTTCGGCGCGAACGGATGTGCCGGAGCACACCGCTGCGCCTCGGTGTCGGGCGCCCGGTGCCGGTTAACCGCGCTGATCGGGGGTAGGTCGAGGGGTATGACGAGATCGCAGCCCCGGCGTGCCCGTGGCACGGTCGGCCACGCGAACAGCGCGCTGAACCTCCGGCTCACCCTCGCCGGCTTCGGGTTGGTGATCATGGTGATCTTCGCGGTGCTGGCGTTCTGGGCCGGCATCGCCTGGCTCGGCGTACTCTGCGCGATCTTCGCCGTGGTCGCCGTGGTCGACCTGGTCGTGATCCAGCGCCGCCGCGCCGCCCGGCACCGCGAGGAGCCGGGCGTACGACACTCGTTGTTCGAGTGACAGGAGGACGAGATGCCCCACATCGCCACCACCAACCCCGCCACCGGACAGGTGCTCAAGACCTATGAGGCGATGTCCACCGAGCAACTCGACGGTGCCATCGAGCGCACCGACCTCGCGTACCGGCAGCTGCGGGAAACCACCGTCGACCAGCGCGCCCGGTGGATGAACGCGGCGGCCGACCTGCTCGACGCCGAGCGGGACGAGATCGCCCGGATCATGACCACGGAGATGGGCAAGACGTACGTCGCCGCGCAGGCCGAGGTGACCAAGTGCGCCACAGCCGCCCGCTTCTACGCCGAAAAGGCCAAGGCGTTCCTCGCCGACGAGCCGGCCGACGCGGCCGCCGTGCAGGCGATCCGGGCGTTCATCCGCTACCAGCCGATCGGTGTCGTGCTCGCGGTGATGCCCTGGAACTTCCCGCTCTGGCAGGTGATGCGCTTCGCCGCACCGGCGCTGATGGCCGGCAACACCGGGCTGCTCAAGCACGCCTCGAACGTGCCGCAGACCGCGCTGCTGCTGGAGGACGTGTTTCGCCGGGCCGGCTTCCCCGAGGGGGCCTTCACCACCGTGCTGGTCGGCTCGGAGGCCGTCGAGCAGATCCTCAGCGACCCTCGCGTGCGCGCCGCCACGCTCACCGGCAGCGAGCCCGCCGGCCGGTCCATCGCGCAGATCGCCGGGCGGGAGTTGAAGAAGACGGTCCTCGAACTCGGCGGCAGCGACCCCTTCGTGGTGATGCCCTCGGCCGACGTCGACCGGGCCGCCGAGGTGGCCACCACCGCCCGCTGTCAGAACAACGGCCAGTCCTGCATCGCCGCGAAACGGTTCATCGTGCACACCGACGTCTTCGACGCCTTCGCCGAGAAGTTCGCCGCGAACATGGCCGCGCTGCGGGTCGGTGACCCGATGGACCCGAACACCGACGTCGGGCCCCTGGCCAGTGAGCGTGGGCGCGACGAGGTGCACGCCCAGGTCCGAGACGCGGCGGACAACGGCGCGACAGTGCTCTGCGGAGGCGAACGGCCAACCGGCGACGGGTGGTTCTACCCGCCGACAGTCGTCACCGACCTCACCCCACAGATGCGGATGTGGACCGAGGAGGTCTTCGGCCCGGTCGCCGGACTGTTCCGGGTGTCCTCGTACGAGGAGGCGATCGAGGTCGCCAACGGCACCAGTTTCGGTCTCGGCTCGAACGCCTGGACGCGGGACCCGGCCGAGCAGGAGCGTTTCGCCACCGATCTGGACGCGGGCAACGTCTTCATCAACGGGATGACCACGTCCTATCCGGAGTTGCCGTTCGGCGGTGTGAAGAACTCCGGTTACGGGCGGGAGTTGTCGGCGCTGGGCATGCGGGAGTTCTGCAACACCAAGACGGTCTGGGTGGGTGAGGGCGCCGCCTCGGCCGGCGCGGGCGCGCACGCCGAGTAGTTCGGGGCGCGGCACGCATCACTCGGTGCCGTCGTGGGTAGGAAGTGCGCCCATGACGTCGTTCGGGTTCCACGCCTCCCATGAGCAGATCGGTCCGCGCGCCCTGTTGGAGGCGGTGAAACACGCCGAGCGGGCCGGCTTCGACGCCGCCATGTGCTCCGACCACTTCTCCCCGTGGAGCGCCCGGCAGGGCGAGTCCGGCTTCGCCTGGTCGTGGCTGGGCGCGGCCCTACAGGCCACCGGTATGCCGTTCGGCGTGGTCAACGCGCCCGGCCAGCGGTACCATCCGGCGATCATCGCGCAGGCGATCGGCACCCTCGGGGCGATGTACCCGGGCCGGTTCTGGGCGGCACTGGGCACCGGCGAGGCCAGCAACGAGCACATCACCGGCGACCCTTGGCCACGTAAGGACGTACGCTCCGCCCGGCTGCGGGAGTGCGTCGACGTGATCCGGGCGCTGCTGGCCGGCGAGGAGGTCAGCCACGACGGCCTGGTCCGGGTGGACCGGGCCCGGCTGTGGACCCGCCCCGAGGAGCCGCCCGCGCTGGTCGGCGCCGCCGTCAGCGTGGCCACCGCCCGCTGGTGCGCCGAGTGGGCGGACGGCCTGATCACCGTGAACGCCCCCGTGGCGCACCTGCGCGAGATGATCGACGCGTACCGGGATGCCGGCGGGCGCGGGCCGCTGCACCTGCAGGTGCACGTCTCCTGGGCGCCGGAGCAGGCGCAGGCCGAGGCTCTCGCGTACGACCAGTGGCGCAGCAACGTCTTCGTCCCGCCGGTCTGCTGGGACCTGGAGACCGTCGAGCACTTCGACGTGGTCTCCGCCGACGTGCCGGCGCAGCGGGTCGCCGAGGTGGTGAACGTCTCGGCGGACCTGGGCCGGCACATCGGTTGGCTGGAGGAGTACGTGGAGCTCGGCTTCGACCAGATCGCCCTGCACCACGTCGGGCAGGAGCAGCGCGGCTTCATCGACACGTTCGGTGCCGAGGTGCTGCCGAAGCTGCGCCCGACCGGCTGATCGAGGTTCGTATCGGTGGACCCCTAGGCTCGTACCCCATGGAGAGCCTGTTCCCGGTCGTCGTGTTCCTGGCGATCGCCACCTTCGGCGCCGCGCTGGCCCGCCGGCTCGGCCTGCTCGCGCCGATCGTGCTGGTCGTCCTCGGGCTGGCGCTCTCCTTCGTGCCGGGCGTTCCGCACGTCGAGCTCGACCCGGAGTTGGTGCTGGTCGGCATCCTGCCGCCGCTGCTCTACGTCGCCGCGCTGGAGACCTCGGTGCCGGCGTTCAAGAACAACATCCGGCCGATCCTGCTGCTCGCGGTTGGCCTGGTGCTGTTCACGGCGTTCGTGGTCGGGTTCGTGCTGCACCTGTTGTTGCCACAGGTCCCGTTCGCGATCTGCCTGGCCCTCGGCGCGGTGGTCGCCCCGCCGGACGCGGTGGCCGCCACCGCGGTCGCGCGCCGGGTCGGGCTGCCCCGCCGGGTGGTCACCATCCTGGAGGGCGAGAGCCTGGTCAACGACGCCACCGCGCTGGTGCTGCTGCGGGTCGCCACCATGGCCACCGCCGGCTTGGCCGTCGGTGCCGCCAACGTCACCATCGAGGTGCTGCGGGCCACCGGTGGTGGCATCCTGATCGGCGCGCTCGGCGCGCTGGTCTTCGGCTTCCTGCACCGGCGGATCACCGACCCGCTGCTGGACAACGCGTTGTCGTTGATCATCCCGTTCGCGGTCGTGTTCGCCGCCGAGGCGGTGCACTCCTCCGGTGTGGTCGCGGTGGTCGTCACCGGTCTGGTGCTGGGCCACAAACTGCCGCAGCTGCTGTCGGCAGCGTCCCGCCTGCAGATCGGCGCGTTCTGGCGGCTGGTCCGCTTCCTGCTGGAGGGGTTGGTCTTCCTGCTGGTCGGGCTTCAACTGCGGGAGGTGTTGCGCGACCTCGACGAGCCGGCCGGCTCGCTCATCCTGATCACCTTCGCGGTGCTCGCCACCGTCTTCCTGACCCGGTTCGTCTGGCTCTTCCCGGCCACCTACCTGGCCCGGCTGGTTCCCCAGGTCCGCCGCCGCGACGACCGGCCGTCACCGAAGTACCCGATCATCATCGGCTGGGCCGGCATGCGGGGCGTGGTGACTCTGGCCGCGGCGCTGGCCCTGCCGCTGACCCTGGCCGACGACGAGCCGTACCCCCGGGCCCTGTTCGTCTGGCTGGCCTTCGCGGTGATCGTGGTCACCCTGGTCGGTCAGGGTGCCACGCTGCCGTTTGTCGCCCGCCGGTTGAAGCTGCCCCAGGACGACCCGGTGCAGGACGCGTTGTCGGCGGCCGGGGTGCAGCAACAGGCCAGCCGGGCCGCCCAGGAGCGCCTCGACAAGCTGGCCGACAGCGCCCCGGAGGCGGTGGTGGACCGGCTGCGCCGGGCCCTGGAGGATCGCAACAACCTGGCCTGGGAGCGGCTCGGTGGCACCGAGCGGGAGACGCCGTCGCAGGCGTACGGTCGGCTACGACAGGAGATGATCGACGCCGAGCGGGACGTCTTCCGGGCTGCCCGGGACTCCGGTCGGATCCCCGAGGAGGTGTTGGTGCAGGCCTATCGTGACCTGGACCTAGAGGAGTCGTTGCTGCGGGAGGTCGAGAAGTGAGCTGTCAGCACCTGACCGAGGCTGGCGCGGTCGAGCCGCGCACCACGGAGGAATGCCCCGACTGCGTCGCCATCGGCAACCCCGACTGGGTGCACCTGCGAGGCTGCCTGAGCTGCGGGCACGTCGGTTGCTGCGACTCGTCGCCGTACCAGCACGCGACGAAGCACTTCGAGTCCACCGGCCATCCGGTGATCCGTTCGGTGCAGCCGGGCGAGACCTGGCGGTGGTGTTACGTCGACGAGGAGATCGGCTGACCGCTGGTCTGGCGCAGTTCGGCACGGCTGGCCAGGGCACGTCGGGTGAGCGGTGGCACGGCCAGACCGGTGACCGCGAGTAGGCCGGCCAGGATCAGCCAGCCGATCGCGCCGCCGTCGAGGATCAGCCAGGTCAGCAGCGCGGGCCCTGCCGCGCGGGCCAGCCCGGCGAGCAGCCCGTCCACCCCCTGGTAGGCGCCGATGGCGTCCGGGGCGGCGAGGTCGTAGGCCAGTGCCGCCCCGGCCCCGGCGTGCCACAGGTCGCCGACGGTGTAGATCACGGTCGCCACCAGAAGCAATCCGATCGCCGCCGGGGTGGGCACCGCGCTGGTCGCGGCCCAGAGCAGCATCCCGGCCGCCAGCACCAGTCCGGCCCGGCGCATCGTCGCCGCCGCCGGCAGCGCGTGCCGGGCACCCCGGCTCAGGCGTACCGCGAGCAGCACGGTGAGCAATGTGTTGACCAGGAGCACGGCGGACACCGTCACCGGTGGCGCGTCGGTGCGGGCCACCACCCACAGCGGGAGCACCAGCGTCAGCGCCACCCAGTGCAGGGACAGGACCGCCGAGGCCCCGGCGACCGCGAGGAACGGCCCGTCGCGCAACGCCTGGCCCGGCCTCTGCCGCACGGTTCGCCGAACTGGCGGATACGCCGGCAGCCGCATGATCAGCGCCGCCGAGACCAGATAGGTCGCGACGTTGCCGAGCACCAGCAACCGGTACGCCCACCCGGTGTCCGCCACCAGCGCGAACCCGGCCAGCCCCGCACCGACCGCCACGCCCAGGTTGGCCACCGCGCGCAGGGTGGCGAACGCGTGCACCCGGCCCTGCGGGCCGCCGACCGCCGCGACCAGCGCGGCCCGGACCGCCAGGTTTCCGGAGACCAGCAGCGCGTCCAGGGTGGCCACCAACAGGAACACCGGGAACGAGCCGACCAACAGGTACGCCGCGGCGACGACCGCCTGCGCCACCTGGAGGACCGCCCGCACCGCGCGTGGATCGCGCCGGTCGGCGAGCCCGCCGAGCGGCACGCTGGCAGTGAGCCCCACCAGGCCGGCGATGGTCAGCCCCAGCCCCACCTCGGTCGGGCTCAGCCCGACGACGCGGGTGAGGTAGAGCGCGACACCGGTCACCCACAGCCCGGTGCCGACCGTGTTGGCGAGCGTGGCCAGCGACAACGTGCGCAGCAGGCCGGGCGGCGGCAGCGGCGACAACCAACCGCGAAACCTCGCCTCGGTACGCACACCTCGACCCTAATTTCGAGGCGGGCGTACCGGTGCCCCGTGCTGTGCGTCGCCCGTCACAGACGGTGCCCGTCGACTCACCGCCGAGCGCTCAGCGGAGCCGGCGGATCTAGCGGGGCCGGCGGATTCAGCGGAGCCGGCGGATGAGGAGCTGTCCGGGCCACGGGTCACGGCCCGGGCGCGTGACGGTGAACGATTCGGTGGCGGTGAAGCCGCAGCTCTCGTAGAAGCGGACCAGCGCCCGATCGTCGCCGCCGTAGCAGTCCACCCGCAGCAGCCCCAGCCCGCGTGCACGCGCCAACTCCGCGGCGTGCTCCAGGAGTCGGGCCCCGATCCCCAGGCCAGCATGCGCGCGGTCGGTCACCAGCAGCCGCACGAAGAGCTCCGGCTCGGTGGCCGGGGGAACGTCGTCGGTGGCAGCGCCGACCACCAGCGCGCCGACCGGGCTGTCGCCGAGCATCGCCAGGTGCAGGCCGCCGCCAGTTGCGTAGGCGTTGGCCTGAGCGATCCGGCGCGGGTCCGTCGACGCCGGGTCGGAGCCCCACTGGCCGGTCCGGCCGCGTGCCGTCAGCCAGGCGATGGCGTGGTCGAGCAGCCCCAGCACGGCGCCCGCGTCGTCAGGCCCACCGGGGCGGATCGTGCTCGTCAACTTGTCGGTCATGCCGGTCATAGTGCTACCCGCAACATGATCGACTCCATGTCGCCGACATGGGGGTATCCCGCCTGGCGGATACCGCCATGTCGCCGAAACTGTGTGGATCACCGCCCGCCACCCGACCGCCAACCGCTGGTGGCCGCCCAGGGTGAGCGGCCACCAGCCGTACCGGTCAGGTCAGCGAGCAGGCTCCGCCGTTGACGGTTACCAGCCCCGGATTGGGGTTGGCACCGCCGGCGGTCGTCGCGTTGAATCCGAACGTCACCGTGCCGCCGGGTGCGATCTTGGCGTTGTACGACTCGTTGCGCGCGGTCACCGTCGCACCGGACTGGGTGACCTTCGCCAGCCACGCCTCGCGGACCCGCTGGTCTCCGGTGAACGCGAAGCGCACGCTCCAGCCGTTGACGGCCGTGGCACCGGTGTTGCGGATGGTCAGTTGCGCGGTGAACCCGGTGCCACCCTGCCAGGTGCCGTAGTTGCTGTAGCCCACCGAGCAGGTGGTGGCCGGCACCGCGCCGGCGTCACCCTGGTCGGCCAGGAACGAGGAGATCCAGGCCAACGCCGAGTTCCAGTTGATCGCCACCTCGTTTGTCGAGTACGAGTTGATGTCGTCGACGTAGCAGAACTGTGGCGCGCAGCCGGTGAGTAGTTGCGCCACGAACGGGTCCTGGAGGGCCGCGTTCGGGCCACCGGCGAGGGAGCCGGCGGGCGGTCGGGGCAGGTTCGGGTCGAGCTGGTGGCCGAAGATCCGACTGTGCTGGTTCTGCGCGGCGTGCTCGCCCCACCCGGTGACGTAGGAGATGTTCAGGGCGTTGCGACCGAGGATGTAGTCCATCGCCTGTACGGCGCCGTCGCGGTACGTGGCGTTGCGGGTCAGGTCGAAGGCGGTGGCCAGCACGACGGCGTTGTTGATGACGTTGCTGTTGCCGCCCCAGAAGTAGCTGTCGGCGTCCCCGGGCATGGGCAGCCCGTACGCCTGCCGGCGCAGCTCGGCGAGGTACGCGTCGGCGGCCGTGGTGACCGAGGCGCGAACCCGGGTCAGGTCGGCGGCGGGCAGCCCGTTCGGCACGGTGGCCAGGTCGAGGCGGCCCAGCGCGGCGACGCTCTGCCAGCCGAAGCCCCGTGCGTCGAACACGTTGCCGGTGTGGTGCGGTGAGGCGGTCAGGTCGGTCAGGTAGTTCTGCGCACCGGTGGTCAGGTACAGCTCGGCCGCCGCCCAGTAGAACTCGTCGGTGACATTGCTGTCGTCGTACGCGCCGCCGCCGGTGCCGTCGGTCGGGCTGGCGTAAACCGCTGGGTGGGCCTTGGCCGCGGCGTAGGCCGTCTTCGCTGCGGTGGCACAGCGGCCCGCGAAGGCCGCGTCGTAGGGGGCGTAGAGCCGCGCGCACTGGGCGGCGGTGGCGGCCAGGTTGAGGGTGGCCGCGGTCGACGGCGGGTGCAGCTCGCGGGGCTGCGGGTCGTCCTGCGGGGCGAGCGGCAGCCCGGTCCAGTTCTGGTCGTGGATCTTGTGGTGGACCATGCCGGCCAGTGGCTTGCCGGCCGGCACCTGCATGCGGAGCAGGAACTCCAGCTCCCAACGGGCTTCGTCGAGGATGTCGGGCACACCGTTGTCGCGTTCGGGCACCCGCAGAGTGCCGTCGCCCAGTTCGGCGCCGCCGGCCGCGGTGGCCGCCGTCTTGGTCCGCTCGAAGGTGTTCAGCAGTTGGTAGGTGGCGATGCCACCGTTGACGACGTACTTACCGTGATCGCCGGCGTCGTACCAGCCGCCGCGCACGTCCAATGAGTAGTCGCAGACGCCCGGCTGGCAGGGCACGGTGGTGTCGCCCTGGTTGGGTGCCACGCCGAGGTGGCCGGCTGGGCGCGCGTATTCGTCGCCGATGAGGTCGCCGTCGATGGCGATGCCGCTGCGCTGGGCGTAGAAGAACTGCAGCGAGTCGGAGCGCAGTTGGTCGTAGAGGGTGCCGGAGATGTTGAACGGGTGGCTGGTCTCGCCGTCGACGGTGAGCGTCAGTCCGCTGCCCGGGGTGCGGTAGCTGGTGAAGTCGACAGTGTGCACGGTCTGCCCGGAGGCGGCGTCGACGCCGCGTGCGGTGGTGGTGCCACTGGCCACGACGGCACCGCCGGCTGAGCGCAGCTGCCAGGGCAGCGCCGCGGTGGCGTCGGTGACGACTGTGGCGTTCTTCGGGCCGCTGGGCAGGTAGCCGACCTGGTTGACGCGCACCCGCGGCCCGGTGTCCGGCTCGTACGGCTCGGGTGGCTCACCGCCGCGCAGCGAGACGTCGTCCAGGCAGATGGTCTGCGTCTCGGCAGCGCCGCCGACCTGGAAGATCAGTTGGGCGGCGGGGTTGTCGTCCGGGACGACGAAGGTCTGTTCGACCCGCTGGGCGGTGCCGGTCGCGGTGGCGTCCACGGCCGCGTACGTGGTGTAGGGGGCACTGCCGAGTTGCAGCACGGCCTTGACCGCGGCGCCCGGGGTGGCGGACACGGCGAAGCCGAGGGTGTATTCGGCCCCGGCGATCAGCGGCACGCCGTCCTGGCCGATGCCGGCGTCCCACGGGTTGGCCAACCCGCCTGCGACGGTGGTGCAGAGCCGGCCGTCGGTGACCGCGAGCGGGCCGGTGCCGAAGGAGAACCAGGGGCTCACTCCGGCGCTGAAGTCGCCGTTGTCGATCTGCTCGGGGGCGTCCGGTGGTGGGTCGGCGTGGGCCGCGCCGGCGCCCGCGCCGGTGAGGGCCAGGGTGGTCGCCGCGGCCAGCAGGAGGCGGCGTCGGGATGGCGTCACGGGGAGTCCTTCCGGGACGGGAAGTGGGACGGCGGTGGTGCCCGATACCTGGGAGCGCTCCCAGGTGACGGCTCGATGTTTCCAGCGTCGGATCGCCATGTCAATTGATCTGGCTGGATGGGTTCTGGCTTCCGACGAGGGCGGCCAGCCCCTCAAGTGGGCACGGACGCGTCGGCGCGGGGACGTGAGATTGGCCGCGCCACGCGCCGTCGTCCTGATCTCCTAGAGACAACTGCGCCCTTCGCCTGGCAGGCTGCCTCCCATGACCCTGAAGCTGCGTTCCGTGGGAACGAGCGACCGTGGGCTGATCCGCAGCGGAAACCAGGACGCCCTGCACGCCGGCAGTTGGCTCGTCGCCGTCGCCGACGGCATGGGCGGGATGGCCGCCGGCGACCTGGCCAGCGCCCTCACCATCGACGCGGTCGCCCCGCTGGATGTGGAGACCCCCGAGGACGCCCTGGTGGCCGCACTCGAAGGTGGCATCGCGCTGGCCACCTCCCGGATCCGGCAGGCGGTCGCTGAGGATCCCGAGCGCCAGGGCATGGGCACCACGCTGACCGCCCTGCTCTTCGCCCGTACCGGCAGCTGCCTGGCCCTCGCGCATATCGGCGACTCCCGGGCCTACCTCTTCCGCGAGGGCGTGCTCAAGCAGGTCACCCGGGATGACACGTTCGTCCAGATGCTTGTGGACCAGGGCGTCATCACCGCGGACCAGGCCAGCAGTCACCCGCGCCGAGCGGTCGTCACCCAGGCGCTGCAGGGCGACGAGGTCACTCCGTCGTACGCGACGATGGTGCCGCGGGCCGGCGACCGGTGGCTGCTGTGCAGCGACGGCCTCTCCAACGTCGTGCGCCCGGACACCCTCACCGAGGTGCTCACCGACTACCCGGATCGGGCCGCCTGCACGCGCAAGCTGATAGATCTGGCACTGCACGCCGGCGCACCGGACAACGTCACAGTGGTGGTGGCCGACGTCCTGGAGGAGTAAGCCGGCGCTCAGCGTCGGCGTGGCGTGGCGTGCCGGGTGGGCGTCGCCGTTCCCGGGTCTTCCGGCCACGGGTGCCGGGGATAGCGACCGCGCAACTCGGCGCGCACCTGCGGATAGCCGGTACGCCAGAACGACGCCAGGTCAGCGGTGACCGCCACCGGCCGGCCCGCGGGGGAGAGCAGGTGCAGCAGCACCGGTGCCCGCCCGTCGCCGACGCGTGGGGCGGCCGACCAGCCGAATGTCTCCTGAAGCTTCACCGCGAGCACCGGCGCGGCCGGGTCGGTGTAGTCCACCCGGACCCGAGAACCACTCGGCACCTCGATCCGCTCCGGGGCCAGCTCGTCCAGGCGGGCGGCCTGCGCCCAGGGCAGCAGCCGGCGCAGCGCCGACGTGACGTCCACCCTCGCCAGGTCGGCCCGGCGCCGGCCAGCGGCCAACTCCGGACCCAGCCAGGTCGGTGCGGCGTCGAACAACGCCTCGTCGCTCACATCCGGCCACGGAGCGCCCAGGTGGTGCCGAAGGAACGCGAGCCGCTCGCGCAGCGCCCGCGCCGCCGGTGTCCAGGTCAGCAGCCCCAGCCCTTCCTGGCGAAGACCCGTCAGCAACGCCGCCGCCACCTCCGCCCGGTCCGGCCGGTCCAGCCGCCGCTGGAGCAGCTCGATCGCGCCCAGCCGGGTCACCTCCCGCGCCACCACGTCACCGTCGGACCAGCCGACCTCGCGGTTCGTGCGGAGCAGCGGGCCGGCCGCCTCCCGGGCCGTCGCCTCGTCCACCGGCGACGCGCGGCGGATCCGGGCCGACGGCGTCCCGGGGGTGCGGTCCGCGACGGCCACCGCCAGCCAGTCGGACCCGGCCAGCCCCGACCCGGCCGCCAACTCCGCGGCGGTCCCGCCGGTCATCAGGTACGCCGATCCGCCGGGCCGCCGCACCCGGGCCAACCGTTCCGGGTACGCCAGACCGACGAGCAGCCCGGCGGCGAGATCGTCGGTCAGTGCGCCCGAGCCGGCTCGTTGCGAGGCGTCGACGGGTAGCGCGCCGCGCAGCCGGCGTACCTCGGTGCGCCAACGGGCGGTCGCGCCCGCGTCGACGCCGGCGCGCAGCCGACGCCAGCCGGCGACCAGGTCGTCGCCCGGGCCGGCCGCGCTCTCCTCGGCGAGCAGGGCGACCACCTCGGCGGCCCGGTCGGCGCCGACCCGGCCGGCACCGTCGAGCAGCGCTCGGGCCAGCCGTGGGTGCGCGCCGGCGGCGGCGATCGCCCGACCCCGCGCGGTGATCCGACCCTCGGCGTCGACCGCGCCCAGGGTTCGCAGGGTGTCCCGGGCCACCGTCATCGCGGCGGCCGGTGGCGCGTCGGGCAGGGCGAGCCCGACACCGTCCGGCCGGCCCCAGGCGGCCAACTCCAGCGCGAAGCCGGTCAGATCGGCGGTGGCGATCTCCGGCTCGGCCCGGGCGGGTAGCCGCTCATGGGTCGCCGCCGACCAGCAGCGATAGACGTACCCCGGGGCCTCCCGGCCGGCCCGGCCGGCCCGCTGGGTGGCGGCAGCTCGAGAGACCGGCACGGTGACGAGCGCACCCAGCCCGCGAGCCAGATCGATGCGGGGCACCCGGGACAGTCCGGCGTCCACCACTACCCGCACGCCCGGGACGGTCAGGCTGGTCTCGGCCAGCGCGGTGGCCAGCACGACCCGGCGACGATCAGCGGGACGCAGGGCCGCGTCCTGCTCGGTGCCGCGTTGACGGCCGTGCAGTGGCAGCAGCGCCACGGTGTCCCGCAGGTCGGCCAGCCGCCCGGTGACCGCCGCGATCTCGCCGGCCCCGGGCAGAAAGACCAGCACGTCGCCGTCGCGCTCGCGCAGCGCCCGCCGGACGGTGGCGGCCACATGGTCGAGCAGTGCCCGGTCCACCGGCCCGGCCCCGGGCGGCGCGATCGGGCGTGCCGGCGGTGCCCAGATCCGCTCAACCGGATGCAGCGCCGAGTCGGCCCGTACCACCGGGGCCGGGACGGACCCGCCGAGCAGCGCGGCGAACCGGTCGGTGTCCGGGGTTGCCGACATCGCCAGCAGCCACAGGTCCGGCCGGAGGGTGGCCCGGGCCTCCACGGTGAAGGCCAGCGCGAGGTCGGCGTCGAGTTGACGTTCGTGGCACTCGTCGAGCAGCACGGCGCCGGTGCCGGGCAGCTCCGGGTCGTGGTGCAGCCGCCGGACCAGCAGGCCGGTGGTGACCACCTCCACCCGCGTTGCTGGGCCGACCCGGCGCTCGCCGCGGACCGCGTAGCCGACGCGCTCGCCGACGCGCTCGCCGAGCAGCTCGGCCATCCGCCGTGCGGCGGCGCGAGCCGCCACCCGGCGTGGCTGGGCGATCACCACCCGACCGGTCACCCGGTCGGCCACGGCCAACGGGGCGAGGGTGGTCTTGCCGGTGCCCGGCGGGGCGACCAGGACGCCGGCCCCGGCCGCGTCGAGTGCCGCGACCAGCGTCGGCAACACCGGGCGTACCGGCAGGTCCAGGGTTACGTCGGAGAGCACGGCCCAGTCTCGCACCGGCGCGGGCGCCTCAGCGGTGCCGGACCTCGCCGATGCGAGGCGAGCAGCCGCGCAGCTGATTTGGGGCCTCTTGCGCACGGTGTCACACGTGCGGGACAACGCGGGCACGGAGAAGGGCCGGGTCGACAGACCCGGCCCTTCTCCACGAACTACTTAGTACGTGCCGTCGAGCTGGCCGCGCAGCTTGGTCAGCGCCCGGGTCAGCAGCCGCGAGACGTGCATCTGCGAGACACCGATCTGGTCGGCGATCTGCGACTGGGTCAGGTTGCCGTAGAAGCGCAGCGTGAGGATCTTCTGCTCGCGCTCGTCGAGGGTGGCCAGCGCCGGGCCGAGGGCGACCCGCAGCTCAGCCAACTCGAATTCGGTGTCCTCGCCGCCGAGCATGTCGCCCAGCTCGGTAGCGCGCTCGCCGTCACCGGTCGGGGTGGACAGCGACACCGCGTTGTACGCGCGGGCGCCCTCCAGGCCCTCCAGCACCTCTTCCTCGGTGAGCTTGAGGTGGGCGGCGATGTCGGCGACCGTCGGCGAGCGGCCGAGGGTCTGCAGGAGTGAGCTGTTGGCGTCGGAGATGGCCAGCCGCAGCTCCTGGAGTCGACGGGGCACCCGAATGTCCCAGGTGCGGTCGCGGAAGTGCCGCTTGATCTCGCCGATGATGGTGGGGATCGCGTACCCGGCGAAGTCGACGCCGCGGGACGGGTCGAACTTGTCGATGGCCTTGATCAGGCCGACCGCGGCGGTCTGGGCCAGGTCGTCGGTCGGCTCGCCGCGCCCGCTGTAGCGGTGGGCCAGGTGGTTGGCCAGCGGCAGCCAGGCCTCGATCGCCCGGTCCCGCAGCGCGGGGCGCGACGGGTGGTTGGCGGGCAGCGCCGCCATGGCGTTGAGCAGGTCTGCGGCGCTGTCGGTGAGAGCGCGCGGGTCAAGCTTGGTGGTGGCCTTGGCAGCGGTGCTCCGCTGCTCGCTGATCGTTGGCGCGGTCATGGGTGGTCCTCCCTGCACCTCGTCCGCGGACAAAAAGGCGTGACGCTTTGGTTTAACTTCAATGGGCCGTTCGGGACTCACCTTAACCTGATCGTCTCGCAGAAATCTAGCCGAAAGGCTGATGTACTTAAGGTGTGTTAACCCACAAAAGGTGCAAATGGGGCGGGAGTTCGGAGGGTCGTGATGACCATTACCCGGTTTCCGGCCAGTCCCTGCCACCGGTCAGTCAGTCGGCTCGCCCGGTCAGTCCCCTCGACTCAGGCCGAGCGGTCAAGATGAAACCCGACATCTGGGCAGTTGTGTCGCCTATCCGTCGTTGTCCCGCTGGCGGGACCGGCCGTAGCGTCGCGTGTACACACCCGGTTCGGAGGCACCGTGCTCGATCCAGCCGCTCCCCAGCTCGTCATAAACAGCCGCACGCTCTACTTCAGCTGGCTCCCGGCAGACCCGGACGCGGTCACCGCACTGGTTCCGGCCGGGCTGTGCCCTCGCCCGGACCGGCAGGTGTTCATCAACCAGTACATCGTCGAGGACGAGACACAGACCTCCGGCTTCGGCGCGTATACGCTCACCTATCTCGGCATTTCGCTGCTGGGCGTCGATGCGCCCGGAGGGCTCAACCCAGGCGGCTGGTGGACCACCTACGTGGCCTCCAGCCGGCGAGTCCGTGAGTACGCTGCCGCTCGCGGTGCCCCGGTGCTCACCGGCCGGACCCAGATCGAGGTGAGTGGCGAGGAGCTGCTCTCCGAGACGGAGGTCGACGGAGCGCCGTTGATCCGGGCACGGTGTCGAGTGGGGGAGACCGGCCACGTGATCAGCAGCGGCCACCACCGCTACTTCACGCGCCGCGACGGCCAACTCCTCAGCTCGGTCTACCCGTTCGTCGCCGAGCCGGTCGCCCCGTTCGAGATCGAGTCGGTGGAGTTCCTCCAGCCGGGGCATCCGACGTACGCGCTCCGCCCGGCCAACCCGCTGACCATCGGCTTCGGCTACTACTCGCCGCGCTCCTCGTTCGCCTACCCCGGAGGGCTGAGCGTGTACCCGGTCCCCGGCGCGGCAGCGGAGTCGACCCGGCCACTTCACCAGGTGCCGGCCAGCCTCGCTCGCAGCGGCCTGCCGTCCGGGTCGTAGACCAGCCGGTACACCGGCAACGCCCAGGCTCGGGTATACCACGGCAGCCGCTCGGGGCGGTGCGGGCGCAGCCGGCCGGGCGGACGTTCGCCCACCTGGCCGTCGTCGTACCACTGTTGCAGCGCCTCGGCGGCGGCCGTGACAGCCGCTACGGCGTCCGCCGGGTCGAGCAGATCGGCGTCGTCCGCGCCGTCCGGGTCACGGTCCAGGTGCTCGCGCCAGAGCCGCAGCCGCAGGTCCCGGGCGAAGGCTCGCGCACCGTCGCCCTGACCGGCGGGGTCGGTGGGCTCCCGCTGGTCGCGGGTCTCGTCGAGCACCGCGCAGGACAACTCGCTGTCGTGCGTCCAGGATCGGCGGTTGAAGTTGTCGCTGCCCACGCTGGCCCAGATGTCGTCGACCACGCACACCTTCGCGTGCACGTAGACCGGGTCGCCGGCGTGGTTCTCCACGTCGAACACGTGCACTCGGTCCGGGGCAGCCCGCTCGCACAGCGACAGCGCCTGCTCGCGCCCGACCATGTTCGGCGGCAGCGCCAGCCTGCCGTCCACGTCGGGGTGCCGGGGCACGACGGCGATCAGGTGCAACTCCGGGTTGTCCCGCAGCGCGTGCGCGAACAGGTCCGCCACCTCGGCCGACCAGAGGTACTGGTCCTCCAGGTAGATGAGCCGGCGGGCGCGGTGTACCGCCTTGGTGTAACCCCGGGCCACGGTCCGCTCGCCGTCGGGCGCGAACGAGTACCGCGGGCGGACGGCGGGGTAGGTGCGCAGCACCTGGATCTGATGCGGACCACACGGAGGCGGATCGGCCGGTTGCTCGGGCAGTGGGTCGGGGCGCAGGTCCTCGCCGCGCAACCGATCCCGCAGGTATGCCATCGGGTTCTCCGAATCCAGTGGCATCGGGTCGGTCCAGCGTTCCCGGAACAGGGTGTCCAACGCGCCGACCACCGGGCCGCGCACCGCGAGCTGCACGTCGTGCCAGGGTGGGGTGGACCCGTACCGGGGGGACATCTGCACCGGCTGCGGGTCCCCGTGGTGAGCGGCGTCGTCGCGGCGGCTGTGGCACAGGTCGATCCCGCCGGCGAACGCGACGTCCCGTTCGGGTGCGCCCGGGTGCCGCAGCACCACGAGTTTCTGATGGTGCGAGCCACCGCGCCGGACCCGCTGGTCGAGCAGCACCTCGCCGCCGGCCGCTGAGATCGTCTCGCTGAGGTCGCGGTTCTCCGCCTCGCTGTAGGCCAGCGCGTCGAGGTGCGAGCGCCAGATCAGTCCCTTGACCACCACGCCGCGTTGGGCGGCCTGGGCGAAGAGCTGGGCCACGGTGGGGCCGTCCGGGCGCAGCCGCTGGTCCGGGTCACCCCGCCAGTCGGTGAAGAACAGGTGGTCACCGGGGCCCAGGGCCTCCACCTCGTCGACCAGCCGGTCGAAGTACGCGGCACCGTGAATCAACGGCTCGGCGAGGTTTCCCGTGGTCCACACGGGTAACCCAGAGACCGGGTTGGCGCGTTCCTGGGCAGTGAGGAACCAGTCCTGCGACGGCAACGTCCAGCCCTCCTGGAGGTCGGCAACGTCCTCACGGTAGGACCCCCGACGCGGGTCCGCATGCCAGCCCGGGCAGACCGGTGACCTGGCCGACACCAACGGATGCGACGCGACAACAGCCGAGGAGGCCACACTATGCCCCGCGACACGACGAATCCCGTGACCGAGTATCGCGAGCCGGCGGTGGAGAGCGAACGGGGTGCGCTGGTAGCGGTGTTGGTGATGGTGATTCTGGGAGTCGCCGGGATCTTCGCGGTCTCCTGAGGCGGCGTCGGCGCCCCCGGAACGACCCGGAGGCGCCGACGCCGATCTCAGCGGTTGTGCGTGCTCAGGGCCGGGTGCCCTGGCCGCCGGTGTGCGGCAGACGCTCGGTGGGGATCACGCCGAGCCGACCGGCCTGAAAGTCCTCGAACGCCTGGATCAACTCGTCGCGGGTGTTCATCACGAATGGGCCGTACTGTGCCACGGGCTCCCGGATCGGCTTGCCGCCCATGATGTAGAGGTCCAGCGCCGGGGTGAGGCTGTCCTGCCCGGTGTCGGCGCTGAAGCGCAACGCGTCGCCTGGACCGTGCACTGCGAGCTGGCCGGTGCGGACCGGTCGCCGGTCGATGCCGACCGTGCCGCGACCGCCGAGCACGTACACCAGGGCGTTGAAATCGGGCTGCCAGGGCAGGTCGACCTGTGCTCCCGGCTGCACGGTGACGTGCGTGATGGTGATCGGGGTGAAGGTCGAACCCGGGCCGCGGTGCCCGGCGATCTCACCGGCGATGACCCGGATGAGCGCGCCGCCGTCGGGCGTGCTGAGAAGCGCCGACTCGCCACCCCGGATGTCCTGGTAGCGGGGCGGGTTCATCTTGGCCGAGCGGGGCAGGTTGACCCAGAGTTGGGTGCCGTGGAAGAGCCCGCCGCTCACCACTAGGTGCTCCGGCGGCGCCTCGATGTGCAGCAGGCCGCTGCCCGCCGTCATCCACTGCGTGTCGCCGTCGGTGATGGTGCCGCCACCGCCGTTCGAGTCCTGGTGGTCGAAGACGCCGTCGATGATGTACGTGACGGTCTCGAAGCCCCGGTGCGGATGCCACGGGGTTCCTTTCGGCTCGCCCGGCGCATAATCCACCTCGCCCATCTGGTCGAGGTGGATGAACGGGTCCAGGTCGGCGGTCGACACCCCGGCGAAGGCGCGACGGACCGGGAAGCCCTCACCCTCGAAGCCGGTCGGCGCGGTGGTCACCGTGCGGACCTTGCGGAACTTGGTCGTCTCGTCGAGTCGGGGCAGGCGCGGCAGGACAACGACGTTGTCGACGGTGATCGCGGGCATCGGGGGGCTCCTTAACGTGTGGCGTGGGTGGACGACGTGACCTGGGCCGCCCGCAGGCGGTGACCAAGCCGGTCGAAGACCCGGGTGAGGCAGGCGACCTCGGCGTCGTCGAGGTCGTCCATCAGGTGGGCACGCACCGACGCCAGGTGGTGGGGTGCGGCTTCGGACAGGGCGAGCAGCCCGGCGGCGGTGAGCACCGCCTCGCTGCCGCGCCGGTCGTCCGGGCAGGGCTCCTTGCTGACCAGGCCGCGGCGCTGCATGGAGGAGATCTGGTACGTCAGGCGGCTGGGCGAGAAGATGAGCCGGTTGGCCAGCTCGCCCATCCGCAGCCGTTGCCCCGGTGCCTCGGAGAGCAGGACCAGCACGTGGTAGTCGGCGAAGCTGAGCTCGCTGTCGGCGCGCAGGTCCTCTTCGAGCTGGGTGTAGAGACGCTGGCTGGCCTCGATGTAGGCGCGCCAGGCTGCCTCTCGGGTGCTGTCCAGGCTCTCGGTCATGTCCACGACCGTAGCACTCTTTCAAAATTTAACTAATGCCGCTGGGGGTTGCCTGCATCACTTCCGCACCAACGTAGGGCCAATTCGTGCAACTTTGAAGAAGCGCGGCGTCAATTCAGAGGCGAGTGACGATGCGATGTGTCAGACTCCGGCCTCGTGGAACATGTGGAACTCACCGCCGCCGACCTGTTGCTGCGTCCCTGGCGGGACGAGGACGCCCCAGCGGTGCGCGACGCGCTACTCGATCCGGCCATTGCCCAGTGGAACCCGCAGGGTGGCGGCCCGATCGACGACGAGGTCGCGCTGCTCTGGGTCCGCCGCCGGGCCGACTGGTCCGCTGGCAGCCACGCCTCCATGGCGGTGACCTCGGCGGCCGACGGCAAACTGCTGGGCTCGGTGTCGCTGCACCGTATCCACGACAGCGACGCCTCCATCGGCTACTGGACGCTGCCTGCGGCGCGTGGGCGCGGGGTAGCGGTACGCGCCGTCGTCCGGCTCACCGACTGGGCGTTCACCGACCTGCGGCTGCACCGGGTCGAGTTGTGTCACGCGGTGGCCAATCCGGCCTCCTGCGTGGTCGCCGACCGGGCCGGTTATCCCGCCGAGGGGACGCTGCGCGAGTCGTACCAGTACGGCGACGGCCGCCGCTACGACGAACACCTGCACGCCCGCCTCGCCACCGACCGTTAGCCGGGTTGGGAACACGTTTCGGCGCGCCTGTAGAGCTGCCCCAGATATGGGGCTGTGCACGGTGTGCCCCAGATATGGGGCAGCTCTACAGGTTGCGAGTGGTGCGGTTCCAGCCGCGCCGGTCGCCTCGAACCGTCACTCGGCGACCTTGCGCAGGAACGCCGCGAGAGCGGCGTTGACGCGGTCGATCCGCTCCGGCTGGGGCAGCGGCTCGGGCATCGGGGGCCCGGCGTGCTTCTTCCCCCGCACGTAGAGCGAGCAGGCCAGGTCGGAGCACATGTACGTGCCGACCGAGTCGCCCTGTCGGCCACCCGGGCCGGCCTTGCGGGCGGTCATCAACGAGACGCCGTCGCTGAGGTGCGTGGTCAGGCAGAGCGAGCACATGCTGCGCCGTACGCGCCCGACCTGGTGGGCCGCGGCCCGCAGCACCACTCCGACGAGCCTGCCGTCGGATTCGGTGACCAGGTAGGCCCGCTGCGGCGCCGCCGGGTCCCGCCAGCCGAGGAAGTCGAGGTCGTCCCAGGGGCGCAGCTCGAGATCGTTCGGTACGGCCATCCGCTTCGCCTCACCTTGCGTGCAGTTGACGAAGGACTTCCGGATGGCGGATTCGGTAACGGGCAACATAGGTAGTAGCCTAGCCCTCCTAGGCAAACGATTATTACGGCTAGGTGGGGGTACGCTGCGTGGTACGTGCCGGGGTGACCGTCGAGCGCCTGACGCTGGCCGCAGCCGAGATGGCCGACGAGGTGGGCCTGGAGAACGTCACCGTCGCCGCGCTCGCGCGCCACTTCGGTGTGAAGGACGCGAGCCTGTACTTCCACCTCAAGAACGCACACGACCTGCGGGTCAGGATCGCTCTGCTGGCACTGGCGGAGCTGGCCGACCGGGTCGCCGCCGCGCTCGCCGGCCGGGCAGGCAAGGACGCGCTGGTGGCGTTCGCCAACGCGTACCGGGACTACGCGAGGCAGCACCCGGGCCGGTACGCCGCCATGCAGATCGACCTCGACCCGGAGACGGCCGCCGCGAGCGCGGGCGTCCGGCACGCCGAGATGACCCGGGCGATCCTGCGCGGCTACCGGCTCGCCGAGCCCGACCAGACCGACGCGGTACGGATGATGCACAGCACGTTCCACGGCTTCGTCAGCCTGGAGAAGACCGGCGGCTTCCGCCACACCCCGCGCGCCACGGACGACTCGTGGACCCGCACCCTGGACGCCCTCGACGCCGTCCTGGCCAACTGGCCGCCACGCTGAGATGCGACACCACCACGGCATAGGCTCGGTGGCGTGGATGATCTGGAGCTGGCCGACTGGCGGGAGAGAGTGGCCCGGCTGTACCTGTCCGACGTCGACCTGACCGGGTTCCGCGCGGGGCGCGACGAACTCTTCGCCACCCACCCGCAGAGCCCGATCCCGGCGGCGGACCGAGCCGACTTTCCCGGGGTCCGCTACTTCCCCGCCAACCCCGACGCCGTGGTCGAGGCGCCACTGCGGGCGGCCAGCGGCGAGCTGCGCGTCGACACGGGCGGCCCGGACGGCGTGGTCGCGTACCGACGGGTCGCGGTGGCCGAGACGCCGTGGGGGCCCTTGACCCTCTGGTGGATCGAGGCGTACGGAGGTGGGCTGTTCGTGCCGCTGCGCGACGGCACCTGCGGGCAGGACACCTACGGGGGAGGTCGGTACCTCACCGACACCGTGAAGGGCACCTTCGGTCGGGGCGTCGAGCTGCTGCCCGGCGACCGGGTCCGGCTGGACGCCAACTACCTCTACAACCCGAGCTGCGCGTACGACGACCGCTGGGCCTGCCCACTGGCACCACCAGAGAACCGGGTCGATGTGCCGCTGCGGGCCGGCGAGATGGCGTACCACGACTGAACGGCCGCCCGCCCCGAGTGTTGCCGGGACGGGCGGCCGGTCGGTCGTTTACTCAGGCTGCGTTCGCGGCCGGGTTGGGCATCCGCATCCGAGCCAGCAGCTGTCGGGCCTGGTCGGCGAGCTGCGCGTCGACGGTCACCGCGTACTGGCCGGCGCGCAATGAGCTGGCCGAGGTGAAGTCGCGCTGCCCGCCCGTCATCGCGTGTGCGACCGCGCCGAAAACGGCACCCCAGATCGCGCCGATGACCAGCCCGACCAGGATCACGGCCAGCCAGTTGCCGACGGTGAAGATGCCGAACAGCAGGCCGATGAAGAGACCGAACCAGGCGCCGGTGCCGGCGCCGAGCAGGCCGGCTCGACCGGTGGTCATTCGCCCGAGCACCGTTTCCACCAGGGTGAGGTTGGTGCCGACGATGGCGCTGTGTTCCACCGGGAAGCGGTTGTCGGCCAGATAGTCGACAACCCCCTGAGCGGACGGATAGTCCGGATACGAACCGATCGTCACGGTAGGCGGGCCGGACTCCGGCCCGTGGCCGTCACCGGACGGCGTCGACAGGCGGCCGGCCGGCCCGGTTGGAAGCTGGTCGCCACCTGGTGTGCCGGGCTGCCACGCGGCGATCGGCCCCGAAGCTGACGTCATGAGCATCCTCCCTCGTCAGCTTCCCGGGTTCCCGCGCACGCCGACCGGTAACGCGAGCCAGCACGCTGAGTGCCGTCCCTCTCTGGGGGGAATGCGTTCTGGCGACTCGGGTAGGTAGTCAGGTGGAGAGCGGACAGATCAGCGACTACGGGTTCCTCGCCGATGGCCGCACCTCGGCGTTGGTGGACACCACGGGCTCGGTGAACTGGTGGTGCCCGGGCCGATTCGACGCCCCGTCGGTGTTCGGGCGGCTGCTCGACGACGACGCCGGGCACTGGTCGATCCGACCGGAGGGCGACTACACCGTCGAGCGCTGCTACCTCGACAACACCCTCGTGTTGCGGACCGTCTTCCACACCCCGCAGGGGGAGGTCGCGCTGACCGACGCGCTCGCCTTCGAGCCCGGCTCGCGTGGCCACGACATCGGGATGCGCCCACCGCAGGTGCTGGTCCGGAGCGTGCAGGGGCTCTCCGGTGAGGTGCCGATGCGGGTGCACTACCGGCCGCGCTTCGAGTACGGGCGCACCGTCGCGTACCTGGTCGAGCGGGACGACATGCTGGAGGCCATTGCCGGGGCCGCGCGACTCACGTTCCGCAGCGACGTGCGGTTGACGACCGGCGACGGCGAGGCCGCGGCGACGTTCACCGTCCGCGCCGGCACGACCCACAACTTCGCCCTCGGGTACGCCCCGACCTACGACGCCCCATTGCCCGAGGTGCCGGACGCCGATCAGACCATCGCCGACACCATCGCCGGATGGGAGTCCTGGGCCGACGACCACGAGTACCAGGGCCTCTACGCCGAGCAGGTGCGGCGCAGCGGGCTGGTGGTGCAGGGCATGACATACCGGCCGAGCGGCGCGGTGGTGGCCTCGGTGACCACCTCGCTGCCGGAGAAGCTCGGCGGGGACCGCAACTACGACTACCGCTACGTCTGGGTGCGCGACTTCAGCCACACACTGCGGGCGCTCTGGCGGTCGGCGTGCTATGACGAGGTGCGGCGGCAGTTCGACTGGTTGGGTCGGGCGATGGGCCGGGTCGATGACAAACCGGTGCCCATCATGTACGGGGTGCTGGGGGAGCGGGACCTCACCGAGCATCGCCTGGAGCAGCTCGGCGGTTACCACGACAGCCCGCCGGTGATGATCGGCAATGATGCGTGGCAGCAGCGGCAGATCGACATCTACGGCGCCGCCATGGACGCCGCCTGGCTGATGCGCGACAAGCTGGAGCCATTCGACTCGGACGTCTACCACCTGCTCCGGGTGCTCGCCGACCAGGCCGAGCGGGACTGGAAGCAACCGGACGCGGGGATGTGGGAGGAGCGGGGCGTCCAACACCACCACGTGTCCTCGAAGGTGGAGTGCTGGGTCGCCCTGGACCGGGCGGTCCGCTTCGGCGACCGGCTCGGCGGGCCGCATGACCTGGCCCGCTGGGCGACGGCCCGCGACGAGGTGCGCGCGGAGGTGCTGAAGCGGGGGTGGAACGACCGGCTCCAGTCGTACACCGGGACTTTTGATTCCGATGAGCTGGACGCGTCGGTGCTGGTGATGCCGTTGGTGGGGTTCCTGCGAGCCGACGACCCGCGGATGCGCGCGACGGTCCGCGCGGTGGAGCGGCGGCTGTCGCACAACGGCCTGCTGCGGCGCTGGGACGGCGACCCGGCGGGCTTCGTCATCTGTTCGTTCTGGCTGGTGAGTTGCCTGGCGTTGGGCGGTGAGCGGGAGCGGGCGCATGAGCTGTTCCGCGCACTTGCGGGACGGGTCAACGACCTGGGGCTGTTCGCCGAGCAGATCGACACGTCGACCGGCGAGCAGTTGGGCAACTTCCCCCAGGCGTTCTCACACATCGGCCTGATCAATGCCGCCGGCGTGCTCACCGACGTCGAGCTGGACCCGACGCTGCGCGAATGTGGCATGCCCCCGGCGCACTTCACCCCGACACGTTCCGAATAGCGGACCGTAGCGCTGCGGCCGGTTGCTGGCTAGCCCGCTCTCCGTTCCCGCTCCCCGAGCCCGCGATCTTGCACTTGCTGTCGTCGGTTCGTTTCTTATGTCCTTTTTATCGCGACAGAAAGTGCAAGATCGCGAGGGCGAGGGCGAGGGCGAGGGCGAGGGCGAGGGCGAGGGGTTACTGGCCTCGGCCTGTTTTGGCTTGGAGCTCGTCGATCTGTTTGGAGGCCTCGGCCTTGGTCAGGTCGGGCGGCAGCTCCGCGTGGGCTTCCCGGGCCAGGGTGCTCAGGTAGGACTCCTGAGCCGCGGTAGGCGGCTCGTCACCGGTGACCCACTCGTCCGGGTCCTTGATCGCGGCGCTCTGGTCGGCCTGCTCGTTGCCTCGGTCAGTCATCGTCATCATCCTTTCTTCGAACAGGTGTGCCAGTACCCCGCTTTCCGCTCGTCATGCCTGCCCACTCGCCGCCACCTACGATCACCGAATGAGCGTGGACCGGTCGAATGTGGTGGTGGTCGGGGCGGGCATCGCGGGGGTGGCCTGTGCGGTGGAGCTGACCCGGGCGGGGGTGCCAGTTCAGGTCCGGGAGCGGGGGCATGTCTGCGGTGGCCGGATGGCCAGCAAACGCTTCGAAGGCCGGCCCGCGGACATCGGCGCCGCGTACTTCACCGCCACCGACCCGGACTTCGTCGCCGTGGTCGAGCAGTGGCGCGCCGCCGGCCTGGTCCGCGAATGGACCAACACCTTCCAGTCGTACGACCAGAGCGGGCAGCACGACGTGCCCGGGCCGATGCGCTTCGCCGCCCCGAAAGGGCTGCGCTCGCTGGTCGAGCACCTGGCCGGCGCGGTGCCGGTGACCGTCGACCGGCTGGTGCTCAGCGTGGAACCCGGTCCGGCCGTCGACGGCGAGCCGTGCGCTGCGGTCGCTCTGGCCATGCCCGGCCCACAGGCCGCCCTGCTGCTCGACCCGGCCCTGACCGACGCTACCCAGGTCGTACAGGCGCAGCACTGGTCGCCGTCCCTGGCCGCGGTGCTGCGCTTTCCGACCCGGCGCTGGCCGGACTTCCGGGGTGCGTTCGTCAACGATCATCCGGTCCTGAACCTCGTCTGCGACGACGGCGACCGGCGCGGCGACGGCGCGCCGGTGCTCGTCGCGCACACCGTGCCGGAGTTCGCCGCCCGACACCTGGCCCAGCCCAGCGCTGCCGGCCCGGCGGTCGAGCAGGCCGTACGGGACCTACTGGGGTTGCCCGCGAAGGCCGTCGACGTGCACGTGCATCGTTGGACGTACGCGAAGCCGACCAGTGACAGTGCCGGTCCCACCCACCACCTGGATGCCGACGGCATCGGCCTGGCCGGCGACGTGTTCGGCAAGCCCCGGGTGCAGAGCGCCTGGCGTTCCGGCCGGGACCTGGGCCGCGCTATCGCCGCCCGGCTCGGCTGACCGCCGCTACCGGCATCCGGCGTGGATGTGGATGCGCACGCCCCCACGCCGCTCCCGCAGTTGGCCGGCGGATAACGCCACCGCGAACGGTCGGACCACCGCGACCTGTGCTTTGTCACAAACGATCGGCGCGGACCGACGTCCTTGTGGAAAGCCACTTCGGGGAGGGAGCACACCAGATGCGTATCGTCGTTCTCGGCGCGAACGGGGGCACGGGTCGACGCCTCGTACAGCAGGCGCTGGACGCAGGCCACGACGTACGGGCGGTGACCCGGCAGCCGGAATCGTTCCCGGTCAAGGGCCCGGGGTTGGAGGTGGTGGCCGCCGATGTGACCGTGGATGCCCCGGTGGACGGTGCCGACGTGGTGCTGTCGGCCCTTGGAGCGCCGTTCACTCGGCAACCGGTGCTGCTCTACAGTCGCAGCACCGCGACTGTCCTGGCCGCGATGCGCCGTGCGGGTGTGCGGCGGCTCGTGGTGGTCAGTTCCAGCGCCACCGAGCCGCATCACCACGCCGAGGGCGGTTTCCTGCTCAACCGCGTCATTCAGCCGTTGGTCACCGCCACGATCGGCAAGTCCACCTACGACGATATGCGCGCCATGGAGAGGCTGGTGCGGGAGAGCAACCTCGACTGGACGATCGTGCGCCCGTCGGGGCTCTTCGACAGTGTCAGCGTCACTCGCTACCGACTCTCCGAGAATCGTTCCGACGGCGTCTTCACCAGCCGTGCGGACTTGGCGGCCTGCCTGCTCGCCCAGGCCACGGACACTGCGTGGGTCGGGCGGACCGTGGCTGTCACTACCGGGGAGGGCACTCCGACACTGTTGGCGATGCTACGGCGGGAAGCGTTCGGGAAATAGGGAGATGGACGACCAGGAGTGGTTCGCCGAGCAGATGGCGCAGCACCGCCCGCGTCTGCGGGCCGTCGCCTATCGGCTGCTGGGGTCGTTGACCGAGGTCGATGACGCGCTGCAGGAGGCGTGGCTGCGCACCACGCGCGCCGATCCTGCCCTGATCACCAACCCGGCCGCGTGGCTGACCACGTTGGTCGGTCGGGTGTGCATCGACATGCTGCGGGCCCGTCAGGCGCGCCGCGAGCAGTTGAGCGCGACCTGGGAGCCGCTCGTCAGCGAGTACGGTGATCCCGAGGAAGCCAGCCTGCACACCGACGCGGTCGGGATCGCGTTGCTCGTGGTGCTGGACAGCCTTGAGCCTGCCGAGCGGCTCGCGGTGGTGCTGCACGACATGTTCGGTATGCCGTTCGAGCAGGTGGCCGTCGTCGTGGGGCGCACACCGGCGGCCACCAGGCAACTGGCCAGCCGCGCCCGGCGGCGACTGCGCGAGCATGCCCCGCAGCCCCGCGCCGGCCTGCCCGCCCAGCGACGTGTCGTCGACGCGTTTCTGGCCGCTGCCCGCGCCGGTGACTTCGACGCCCTGCTAGCCCTGCTGGCCCCCGACGTCGTGTTCCGCTCCGACCACGGACGCCGTGCTCGGCTCGCACCCGCCCTGCTCACCGGCGCCCGCGCCGTGGCCGCACGGGCCGCCGACGCCGGGCCACGGTTCGCGCGCCTCTGCGCTCCCGCGATGGTCAACGGGGTCGCCGGCGTCGTCGCCCGCGACCGGAGCGGCAAACCCATCGCCGTCGTCGGCTTCACCGTTCACCACAATCGCATCGCCGCCATCGACATGATCCTCGACCCGGACAAGCTTTCCCCGGGGCCCGAGGCCTCGACGCCGACCGGACCCTTCCCAACCACCGGCGCGGACGATCAGGGCGGCGGGTGAAGTCGCGGCCGAGCGCGTGCTCGGCGGCGAGTTGAAGAACCCTAGGCGTGCCCGGCTGCGGCGACCGGTCGGGCGTCGGTGTCACGTTCGGCCGGGTCGGAGGTCCGCTCGTCCTCGGAGTCCAGCAGTTGCATGACCGGAGTCGCCGTGACGCCGTGCACCACCACGGAGACGAGCACCACCAGCCCGACGGTCGCCCACAGCAGCTCGGCCTGCGGGAAGTCGGCCTTCGTGGTGGCGTACGCGAGGTAGTAGAACGAGCCGACGCCGCGGATGCCGAAGAACGAGATGACCCAGTGCTCGGCGGGCCGGCCCGCCGCGCCACGCAGCGACAACCAGCCGATCAGCGGCCGAACCAGGAACACCAGCGCCAGCCCGACGGCAGCCGCCGGCCAGGTCAGTGGTGCCAGCAGGCCACCCACGATCGCTCCACCGAGCAGGAGCAACAGCACCAGGGTGAGCAGCCGCTCGACCTGCTCGGCGAAATCGTGCAACACCGAATGGAACTCGTGGGTCCGCTCCGCCGCCCGGATCGCCCGCGCCGCCACGAACACCGCCAGGAAGCCGTACCCGCCGACCACCTCCACCAGCCCGTACGCCAGGAACGTGGCGGCCAGCGCCAGGAAACCCTCGGCGTGCCGGGCCAGCCGCAGCTCGCTGGGCGCACGGAAGAACAACTTGCCGAGCAGCCAGCCGATGAGCAGGCCACCGCCGACGCCGACGCCCACCTTCCAGAGCACATCCACGGTGAACCACTCGGCCAACCAGTCGCGTGGGGCGAGGCTGGTCGAGGCGATGGCGATGGCGGCGTAGACGAATGGGAACGCCAGCCCGTCGTTGAGGCCGGCTTCGGAGGTCAACGCGAAGCGGACCTCGTCCTCGGAGTCTTCCACGTCCGTCGGCTCGCCGACCTGCACGTCGGCGGCGAGCACCGGATCCGTCGGGGCCAGCGCGGCGGCCAGCAACAGCGCGGCGGCCGGCACCAGCCCCGCCCACCACCACCCGAGCAGAGCCACCGCCGCGATGCACAGTGGCATCGCGATCGCCAGCAGACGCCAGGTGGACGACCACCGCCGCCAACTCAACGGACGGTCGATCTTGAGCCCGGCACCCATCAGCGCGACGATCACCCCGATCTCGGTGAGATGGGTGGTCAGCTCCGGGTGCGCCAGCGGGTCCGGGGTCGGTAGCCCGACCGGCAGCAGGAACACCAGCATGCCGAGGGCGAGGAAGGCGATCGGCATCGACAGCGGGCGTCGCTCCAGCGCCCGCGGCAGGATGCCCGCGAGCAGAGCGCCCAGGCCCACCAGCGCGAACGCCACGTCTACCGGCTCCACGGCACCACCCTCCAGCCGCACCCGCGAGGCGCGGGGCAGGTGGTGACAATCCATGCCCCGCAGGGCCTCGGGCTATGCGCGTACGGGCCGGCGAACCGGAGTGAGGCTCACCTCGGCTGGGTGAGCGGGGAATCCGCCAACTCGTCCAACAGCGCGGCCGGGTCGTCGTACACCGCCACCGCGCCAGCACCGGCCAGCTCACCGCGGCTGGTGCCGCCGCAGGTCAGCCCCACGCACGGGATGCTCAACGCGCCGGCAGCGACGACGTCCCACACCGAGTCGCCAACGAAGACCACCCGCTCGGCTGCCAACCCGGACTGCGCCAGCGCGGCGACCAGGATGTCCGGTGCCGGCTTGCTCTGCTGAGCGTCCGCCGAGGAAGTGACGGTGTCGATCACATCATCGGCAGCCAGCGCCCGACGCAGCGCGCCGACCTCGGGTTCCGAGGCAGAGGTGGCGAGCACCACCCGCAGCCCCCGCTCGGCGCAGGCGCGCAGCAGGTCCGCCGCCCCGGGCAGCGGCGTGAGTCGTTCCCAGTACTCGGCGTACAGGGTGTCGTGCGCGTCGAGCAGCCTCGGGTCGGCGTCCCGGTCCCGTTCAGGGCCGAGCAAATGGTTGAGAAGCTTGTCCGAACCCATCCCGATCGAGCGGTGCACCAGCGCCATCGGCACCGGCTGGTCGGTCTGGCGCAACGCCTCCCACCAACACACGGTGTGCAGGTAGGTGGTGTCGACAAGCGTGCCATCGACGTCGAAGAGGACTCCGGTGGGCTGGTCGGTACGCATGAGCGTCCTCCTACCCGTCGGGCGTCTCAGGGATGCGCGGTCGGCGGTGTCAGAATCTCGAACCAGACCGTGGAGCCGCGGACCGACGGGTCGGTGCCCCAGGCGTCGCTGAGCTCCTCGATCAGGCCGAGGCCACGTCCACGACTGCTCAACGTGTCGGTGCGGGTCCGGGTCACGGTGCCGCGAGTGCCGGAATCGGCGACCGAGACCAGCAGCCGCTCGGAGCTGAGGTCGATCTCCACCCGGGCGGCGGTGCCGGCGTGCAGCAACGCGTTGGTGGTCAGCTCGCTGGTGCACAGCACCGCAGCACCGATCACCGACTCAGGCACCTGCCAGTCGGTGAGCTGGCCGGTCATCCAGTGCCGAACCCGGCTGGGGGCGGTCGGCTCCGCGGGCACCTCCATGCTCGCCGAGCGACTCGGCTTGAGCGCGTGCTCCACCGCCAGCACGGCCACGTCGTCCTCCGTGCTGCCCGGCACCGCTGCGGTGGCCACCGCGCAGAGCGCGCGCGGGTCGCCACTGCCGGCCTTGGCTACGGCGTCACCAAGGGTGGCCAGCCCGGCGGTGAGGCTCTGCCGGCGACGCTCCACCACCCCATCGCTGAACAGCAGCAAAGTGTCACCCGGGCGGAACGCGACAGTGCTGGTGCCCGGCCGGCCGCCCAGACCCAGCGGAGGACCGGCCGGTACGTCGACGTACTCGGAGTGCGAGCGGCCCTCCGGGTCACTGCGGCGGATCAGCGGCGCCGGGTGGCCGGCGCTGGCCAGGGTCAACTCCCGCCGCTCCGCGTCGATCACCCCGAACACCACGGTGACGAAGAGTTCTTGTGTGCCGGCCTCCGCGCCCAGGCTGGTCACCAGCCGGTCCAACCCGGCCAACACCGCGTCGGGCGCCGGGTCGGCCAGAGCCAGCGCGCGCAGTGCGGCCCGGACCTGCCCCATCCGCGCGGCGGCCTGCACATCGTGACCGGCGACGTCGCCCAGGACCACACCGAGCGCGCCGCTGGGCAGAAGGAACGCATCGTAGAAGTCACCGCCGGCGGCGTTGCCGTCCACCCCCGGGTCGTAGCGGGCCGCGACACGCAACCGGGGCAGATCTGGCAGGTGCTCCGGCAACATGCTGCGTTGCAGAAGCTGGGCCGTGCCGTGCTGGGTCTCGAACCGGCGGGCCCGCTCCGCGGCCTGGCCGATCAACTCGGCCGAGGCGGCCAGCAGTGCCCGCTCGGCAGGCGACCAGGTGTGCGGCACCTGGTAGCCGACCGCCAGCCCGCCGCGGACCACCGACGTGCCCAGGGGCAGGGCCGCCATCGAACGAATCTTCTGGTCATGGCGGTCCACGGCGATATCCCGCAGCGGTTGCCCGTCGCGGACGAAGGATGGGCCGCCGGAGTGTGCCGCCTGCACCACCGGGGCCGTCCAGCCCGCCGGGGCGCGTCGCCAGAGCGGGGGAAGCCGCTCGTCGGCCTCGTCCAGCAACTCGCCGCGAACTCGGCGCACCATGCGCCAACCGCCGCCGCCCTCGTCGACCGCGAACGAGACCTGGTCGGGGTCGAACGTGGTGAGCGCGTACCGCAGCGCCACCCGGGCCACGTCGTCGAGGGTGAGCGTGCCGGCGAGCGCTGCGGCGACCTCGCTGAGGCTCTGCAACTGCTCGGTGACGTGGGTGGTCTCGGCCGCGACCGTCAACGTGCCGACGATCTGCCCGGCACTGTCGCGCACCGGCGAGTAGCCCCGGGTGAAGACCGCCTGCTCCACCGTCGCGGAGTGCCCGCGGACCAACGGCAGAGTGGACTCCTTCTCCAGGAACGGCACACCCTGCCGGTAGGTGCGCTCGAACACCTGACCGACACCGGGCAGCGCCCAGATCTCGGCGAACACCTCGGAGGCCGGGCGGCCGAAGGCGCTCGGGTGTTTGGTGCCCAGCAACTCGGCGTAGCCGGCGTTGTAGAGCAGGACGAGGTCGTCGCCGTACGCCAGGGCCATCGGCATCGGCGAGGCGAGGATCAGCTCGACCACGGCCCGGATCGCCACGTCCCAGCCCTCGGGTGGGCCCAGCGGGGTGCCGGCCCAGTCGTGGGCGAGCACGGCAGCGGCCGCACCGGCACCGGCGGACGCGCCCGGGACCGGAGTCGCTGGCGTGGGGACTCGCCCGACCGTTCCTGGCATGTTCGCAGCCTAGTCGGCCCAACGGAAAAGGCATCGATCGTGGCGGCGGGCCGTCGCTTTCCGTGTCGCGGGGGTCGTTCGGGCAGTTCAGGGCCTCCGCCCGGCGGCCTGCGGCGAAAACGCGGCGCGTTGCGCGGACTGCCAGACCGGTAGGCGGGTATGCGCCCGGCGCAGTCCATGCGACAGGAGGGACATCATGCTGAAAACCCTCGCGGTCCGGCAGGCCGACATCGGCGATGCCATCGCCGACACCTGGAGGTCGGTGCTGCTCTTCATCCCGAAGGCAGTGGCCTTCATCGTCATCCTCGTGGTCGGCTGGCTCATCGCCAGAGCCGTCCTCAAGATCGTGGATACGGTGCTAGAGCGGGTGCATTTCGACCAAGCGGTCGAACGCGGCGGCATCAAACGGGCCCTGGAGAGAACGAAGTACGACGCCTCCGACATTCTGGCCAGACTGGCGTACTACGCCGTACTGCTGTTCACTCTGCAGTTCGCGTTCGGAGTCTGGGGGCCCAACGCGATCAGTGACTTGATCAGCGGCGTGGTGTCCTGGCTGCCGCGTGCGTTCGTCGCCATCGTCATCGTGGTGGTGGCGGCTGCGATCGCCAACGCCGTGCGGGATCTGGTCACCGGGGCGTTGGGAGGGCTCTCGTACGGCAAGGTCCTGGCCGACCTGACGGCGATCTTCATCATCGCGCTCGGCGTGATCGCCGCGCTGAACCAGGTGGGTATCGCCACGACGGTGACGACTCCGGTGTTGATCGCGGTGCTCGCCACGGTAGGCGGCATCCTGGTCGTCGGTGTCGGTGGCGGTCTCGTGAAGCCGATGCAGAACCGCTGGGACGGCTGGCTGGCTCGGGCGGCCCGGGAAGCCCAGGCGGTGCAGCAGCAGCGTCAGGCCAATGCGGCCGGGCGTAGCGACGTGGAGCGGCAGATGGCCGACCGCGGGGGCGACCGCACCCAGGCAATGCCTCAGGTGGACGAGGCCCAGCAATACCGCTCGTAGCGAGGTAAACGGCACAACGGGTCGGGGAGGGTGTTCCGCGTACGGCGCGGAGTGCCCTCCCCGTTGCTCGTCAGGCCCCGTCGAGCGAGCGGGCCAGCGCGCAGACCGCGAGCAGTCGGATGAGCAGCCACTCCGGGTCGCTCCAGTCCACCGGCCCGGCCGGCGGCACCCACCCGTGCTCCAGGGCAGCCGCGCGGACCCCATCGGCGTAGCCGGCGAGGGCCGCGGCGGTCAGCGGTTGGCGGTCGCCGTCGAGGCTGTCCCGCACGGCGGCCGCATGCTGGTCGACGAGGGCCAGCAGCCTTGGTCGCGCAGCGGCGGCGGCGAGCCCGACGGTGCCCACGGAGACGGTGAGGGCGGCCAGGGTGGACCGCGCCGAGTCGACGGCGGTACGGGGGGCGACCCGGTTGAACGGCACACGCATGGTGACCGAGGTTAACCGATGGGTCACCGGGTCGACCTCGGCCGCCCGGCGGGTGTCGCCTGCGCCACCTGGACGACCAGGGCTGGCCGCGGGGGTTGATCCGGCACAGACGGGGCACCAGGAGAACCGGGCGCAGAGGGTGGCACACGGCACGGAGGCAGGCAATGGGACAGCAGCTGGACGGACCGGACGAGCAGCACCGGCGGCCGACCGGGGTGAGCGACGCGACGCTCGCCGCGCTCGGCAAGCTCAGCGAGGCGCTGGAATGCGTGCGGGTTAGTCGCTTGTCGCGTCGGCCGGGCGTCGCCGGGCCGCGTCGTCGGCGATGATCACGGTGGCCACCATCAGCGCGACGCAGAGGCTGAACAGCCACGACTCGTCGGCGACGAGCTTGGCGGACACGGGCGCCTGTAGCGCGGCGAGCAGGAAGCCGAGCCAGGCGAGCCGGCGCTGACGCGTGGAGAGGAATGCGGAGCCTTGATGCATCCCGAAATTCTTACGCGAACGAGCCGCTTTGCCGTCCCCCGATCGGCCGATTCTGGATGAGCTGTCCGTTTTTCTCGACCGTACGGACACGAATTCTTTGTGCGGCGAGCGATCCGGTGCCCACGGCACTAGGGTGCCCTCCGGCAGGATGATGTCTCGTGGCCACCCCACCTGCGCGTCCTCGCGCCACGCTGCTCCTGCTGGCCTACCTCGCGTTCGTCAGTCTCGGCCTGCCGGACGGGCTGCTCGGCGTCGCCTGGCCCTCGATCCGGAGCGACTTCGGCGTACCGACCGAGGCCGTCGGGTGGGTGCTCACCGCCGGCACCGTCGGCTATCTCACCTCCAGCGTGCTGGCAGGCTTCACGCTGGCCCGGGTCGGCGTCGGTGCCCTGCTCGCCGGCAGCACCGTGCTGGCCAGCCTCGCGCTGACCGGCTACTCCGTGAGCCCCGTGCTGGCGGTGCTGGTGGGCTGTGCGCTGCTGCTCGGGCTCGGGTCCGGCGCGGTCGACTCCGGGCTCAACGCGTACGCGGCCGGGACCTTCGGGGCCCGGCACATGAACTGGTTGCACGCCTTCTTCGGCCTCGGCGTGGCCATCGGCCCGCTGATCATGACCGGGGTGCTGAGCGCCGGGCTCGCCTGGCGCTGGGGGTACGGCATCGTGGCCGCCGCCCAACTCGTTCTCGCCGCCGCATTCGTGCTCACCGTGCGGGCCTGGCATCGCGGCGCCCCGACGAGCACCGAGGCGGGCGCGGCCGTCGGAACGGGCCCGACCAGCGCGGACGGTGCCGCACCGGGCGTCCGGGTTCCGATTCGGGACACACTGCGACTGCCGGCCGTCTGGTCGGGGTTGCTCGCCTTCGCGCTGTACGTGGCCATCGAGGTGTCCGCTGGCCTGTGGGCGTTCCTGCTGCTGACCGAGGGACGGGGGCTCAGCGCGGCGGTGGCCGGCGGCTGCGTCTCCGCGTACTGGGGCAGCCTCTTCGTCGGCCGGGTCGTGCAGGGTGTGGTGGCCGAGCGCCTGGGGGCCGGGCTGGTGTTGCGCGTCAGCCTGGCCGGAATGGCCGTGGGCGCGGCGCTGATCGCCGTACCCGGGCCGGCCGTGCTGGCGGTGCTCGGCCTGGTCGTGGTCGGTTTCGCCGCCGCGCCGGTGTTCCCGCTGCTCACCCTCACCACCGCCGAACGGGTCGGCGCTGCGCACGCGGACCGGGCCATCGGGCTGCAGATCGGCGCCTCGGGCCTCGGCGCGGCGTTCGTCCCGGCCGGACTGGGCGTGCTGATTGGCAACACGTCGGTGCAGGTGCTGGGCTCGGCCCTGCTGGTGCTCGCGCTGGCGTTGGTCGCGCTGCACGAGTGGGGCGCGCGCCGACCCACCACCGGCTCGCCCGCGCGGGCGCTTCCCGCCCAAACGGGGCGGGAAACTCAGACGTCCGGCCCGGTCCGGCCGGTGGTGGACGGACGGTAGGCGCGCTGCGGGTCGGTGTCCTCCCGGCTGTTGCCCCGGACCGCCCCGTCGCGGTCCGACGCCGCCGGGCCGTGCCCGAACGTGGCCTCCTCGCCGGCGTCGTTGCCGGTCACGTCGTCAGCCTCCCCGTCGAGGCTGGAGCCCGACACGGCACGCTCCAGCTCCTCCAACGGAAGCCGCTCCTCGTCCCGCCACACCCTGATGTTGTCGTCGGTCATGTCTACAGCCGTACCCGGGCGCGATGATCGCAAACGGCGCCACACGACCGGGCTCGGGAACGGCGATGGCCGCCAGGATTCTGGCGGCCATCGGTGTCACTGCTGAGGATCACGGCTGCGGGCGGTCCACCGAGCCACGCCAGGCGCCGGTCTCCTGACCGCGTCGCTCGATGTAGGTCTTGAACCGCTCCAGGTCGCCCTTGGCGCGCCGGTCGACGATGCCGAGCTTGTCGCCGGCCTGCTCGACGACCCCGTGCGGCTCGAACTCGAGCTGCAGGGTGACCCGGGTCTTGTCCGCGTCGAGCCGGTGGAACGTCACCACGCCGGCCTGCTGGGCGCCGTCGGTCGAGCGCCAGGCGACCCGCTCGTCGGGGAGCTGCTCGGTGATCTCGGCGTCGAACTCGCGCTTCACCCCGGCGATGTCGACCGTCCAGTGGGTCATCGTGTCGGAGAGCTGCCGAACCTCCTGCACGCCCTCCATGAACTCGGGGAACTGCTCGAACTGCGTCCACTGGTCGTACGCGGTGCGGACGGGCACGGAAACTTCCACATGTTCGGTAACGCCACTCATGAGAGAACCTCCTTCAGCCGCTGGTGGTCGTCGAATCGGGGGCGATTCTTCTCACCAGCGAGTCGTCTCGTTCTTGTTGCCGAGGGCGGCCCATACCTCGGAAACCGTCTGGTAGAGGGTGCCCTCGGGCAGTCGTTCCAGGGCTGCCACGATGTCGTCCGGCGCCTCGTTCTCGCGGGCGCTGGCGATGAGCACCAGGCGGTCTCCCGGCAGGGCGCTCATCGAGATGAACCGGCCGAGCCGGCTGCGCTGCTCGACATCCGTGGAACTCATTCCCTGCGGGGTGCCGGTGCGCAGGTCGCCGGCCGGGGCGGTGGTCGTCTCCGGCTGGTCCTCGCCCGCCGGTTCCGGCACCCGCGACTCGTCGACCCGAGAGCCACCGGTCCCCGGCCCCTGCACGAGGCCGCTGACCTCCTGACTCATCTGTTCGTCGATCCTCGGTCCGTGCTTGCTGTTGCCACGCTCCATGCCTTCTGCGCTACCCGGCCCCCTGTCCGCTAAACCGGCAACGGGTCACGAACCGGCCCTCGGCCCGGCCCCGGACCGGACATCCGCCCCCGAACCGGGGTCAGTCGTCGGCGGGCTTGCGCGGCGGCAGCACCGGCTCCTCCGGGTCGGGGTCACCGGCCTGCAACTGCCGCCCGCGCTGCACCTGGGCGTTGATCTGCACCCCGAGCATCAGCGCCGAGTTGGACAGGTAGAGCCAGACGAGGAACGCGATGGCGGCACCGAGGCTGCCGTAGGTCGTCTTGTACGAGGCGAAGGTGGCCACGTAGAGGCCGAAGCCGAAGGAGACCACCGCCCAGGAGAGCAGGGCCACCGCGCCGCCGGGGGTGAGCCAGCGGAAGCGGGGTTGGCGTACGTTCGGGGCGATCCAGAACAGCAGGGACAGCAACACCATCATGACCATGGCGAGCACCGGCCACTTCGCCACGCTCCACACCGTGCGGGCCAGGCCCCCGGCGTTGATCAGGTCGCCGACCGCGTCGGTGACCGGGCCGCTGACGATCAGACCCAGGGCGACCACCGCGAGCAGCACCAGCGTGACCGCGGCAAGGCCGATCTGCAACGGCCGCAGCTTCCAGACCGGCCGACCCTCGGTCACCCCGTAGACGGCGTTGGAGGCCCGGGTGAACGCGCCGATGAAGCCCGACGCGGACCACAGCGCGCCGAGCAGGCCGAAGCTCAGCAGCACCTTGGCGTTGCTCTCCTGGAGCACCACGGACTGGATCACCTTGACCACGCCGCCGTCGTCGGTCATCACCGACCCGGCACCCACCTGGTTGGCCAGGTCGACCACCGTGTCCAGGGTCCGCTCGCCGTCGGAGACCAGACCAACCAGGGCCACCACCACGATGGCGGACGGAAAGAGCGCCAGGACCCCGTAGTAGGTCAGCGCGGCGGCCCAGTCGGAGCAGTTGTCGTTGACGAAGTTCTGCACGCTGCGGACCAGCACCCCGCGCCAGGTCCGCCAGCTCAGCTGCCGCATCCGTCGGGGCACCCGCGTGCCCGGTTTGCCGTCGAGCGTCGTATCGGGCTCGGTGGTCGTCATGCCCGCTCCCTGCGCCCCGGCCGCCGGATGACCGGTCGTCCGGTCTGGCCTGGCCCGCCGGTACCCGGATTCCGAAATCGACAAACCCGCCCAGCGCCTCGCGGGTTCCGCGTATGGTTTGCCGCCGCGGCACAGGGGAACGGTCACGGTGACCCTGTCGACACGGAGGAGGACGAGATGCCCGGGCGCGAAGACCTGCCCAGCACGCTGCGACGCTCCTCGGATAAGGCGCAGCGCACCTGGGAGAAGACGCACGACTCGGCGGTCGAGACCTACGGTGAGGGGGAGCGGTCGCACCGCACCGCCTTCGCCGCGGTGAAGCACCAGTTCGAGAAGGTGGGCGACCACTGGGAGCCGAAGGGCCGCAAGGGCCCGAGCGACCAGCAGGCCGCCGGCGGCGGGCCGGAACGGCGAGCCCCCACCGCCGGTGGAGTGGACGCCAACGCCACAAAGGACCACCTGATGTCGGTGGCCCGCAAACTCGACGTACCTGGCCGGTCCAGCATGACCAAACCGGAGCTGGTCAAGGCGATCGAGAAAGCCAACGACCGAGCCACCCGCAAGGCTCGCGGGAACTGACCGCCGCCGCACCAGAGCACACCGACGCGGTACGGGCGGACGCGCCACCCCTGCGTCCGCCCGTACCGTTCACCAGTGCCCGCCGCCCGGCGCCTCGATGTGCACCGCCTTCGTGGCCGTGAACTCGTCCAGCAGCTCCGGGCCGTACCCGTAGCCCTGCCCACTGGCCCCGCGCGGGTGCGCGGCGCCACCTGGCGCGCCCCCGAACACCGCGTTGACCTTGACGGTGCCCACCGGCAGCTCCCGCCAGGCCCGTTGTGCGTGACTCATCGACGTGGTCAGCACGGTGGCGGCCAGCCCGTACGGGGAGTCCGCTGCGCAGCGCAGTGCCTCGTCGAACGAGTCGACCACCACCACCGGAGCGACCGGCCCGAATGTCTCCTCCCGCACCAGCGGCATGTCGTGCCGGCAGTCGGTGACCACCGTGGCCGGGTAGAACGATCCTGGGCCGTCCGGCACCTCCCCGCCAAGGCGGACCTGTGCGCCGGCGGCCACCGCCGCCGCCACCTGCCCGTGCACGTGCTCCCGGTGCCGCCGGTCGACCAGCGGACCCAACTCGGTGCCGGGGTCCCGGCCCGGCCCGACCCGTAGCGCATCGGCGCGTCGCACCAGGGCGGCGACGAAGTCCTCGGCCACCTCCCGGTGCACGTAGATCCGCTCCACCGCCACGCAGATCTGCCCAGCGTTGGCGAACGCGCCGAGCGCGGCCTGACCGGCCGCCCACTCCGGATCCACGCCCGCATCCACGATCAACGGGTCGCTGCCCCCGTTCTCCAGGATCACCTTCGCGCCGGTGCGGGCCGCGGCGGCGGCGATCGCCCGTCCGGTCGCGGTGGAGCCCACGTGCGCCACCACGTCGACGTCCTCGGCCGCCAGCGCCGCACCGACCTCGGGGCCGCCCGTGAGCAGCGACAACACACCAGCCGGTAGCGCCTGATCCAGCGCCCGCGCCAGCAGCCAGCCCGTCGCCGGCGCCCGTTCGCTCGGTTTGTAGAGCACCACGTTGCCGGTGACCAGGGCTGCACCGAGCAGCCCGCAGGAGACCGCCACCGGGTCGTTCCAGGGCGTGATCGCGGCCACCACACCGCGCGGCTGCGGGGTGAGGAAGTCCAGCGCGTCCGCTTCGCCGTTGAGCGACCGCCCGCCGCGCAGCGGAGCCAGCTCCGCGTACTGTCGCAAGGTGCTGATGCCCGCCTCGACCCCGCCGCGGGCGTCCGCCAGCGGCTTGCCCATCTCCGCGGTGACGGCCGCCGACAACTCCTCGATGACCGCCTCCACCGCGTCCGCGGCCCGGTGCAACGCAGCGGCCCGCTCAGCGGGCGCGGTAGCCGCCCACTGGGCCGCCGCATTGCGCGCCGCCTGGGTCGCTTTGCCGACCTCATCGGCCGTGGCCACCGGCACCGTGCTGACCGGCGAACCGTCCGCCGGATCATGCACGACCAGTTCGCCGCCGTCGCCGCCCGCGCCCCACACCCCGCCCACCAACTGCGCAACCGTGTACATGCGGCGCTGGATGCCCCGGCCCCGGCGCGGCAAACGCGTTTCGCCTGGTTGCGCGCCGGGTAGGCGGATCGGATGACAACCACCTCCGCGCAGAGCGTGGACGCTGTCATCGTCGGGGCCGGACACAACGGCCTGGTGGCGGCCAACCTGCTGGCGGACGCCGGCTGGGAGGTGGTGGTGCTGGAGGCGAGCGCGGTGCCCGGCGGCGCGGTCCGCTCCGCCGAGGTGACCGCGCCCGGCTACCTGAGCGACCTCTACAGCTCCTTCTACCCCCTCGGGTACGCCTCACCGGTGCTGGGCGGCCTCGACCTGGGTCGGCACGGGTTGTCCTGGCGGCATGCGCCGGACGTGTTGGCGCACCTGCTGCCGGACGGCCGGGCTGCGGTGATCAACCGGGACCCGGACGTCACAGCCGCATCGCTGGAGCAGTTCGCCCCCGGTGATGGCAAGCGCTGGCTCGACGCGTACACCGACTGGCTCGACGTGGCCGAGCCGATGCTGGAGGCCATCACCACACCGTTCCCGCCGGTACGCGGCGGGCTGGGCCTGCTGCGTCGGCTGCGCGTGGCCGGCGCGCTGCGACTGGCTCGACGCCTGGTGGTGCCGGTCCGCAAGCTCGGCGACGAACTGTTCGACGGTGCCGGCGGACCGGCTCTGTTGGCCGGCTGCGCCCTGCACACCGATTTGTCCCCCGAGGAGGCCGGCTCCGGGGTGTATGGCTGGCTGCTGGCCATGCTCGGCCAGCAGGTCGGCTGGCCGGTGCCGAACGGCGGCGCGCAGCAGATCACCAACGCGCTCGTTGCTCGGTTGTCCGAGAGCGGGGGGACGATCCTCTACGGCGCCCGCGTCGACCGGGTGCTCACCGCCCGGGGACGGGCGATGGGGGTACGCACGGAGGGCGGCGCACTGTGGCGGGCCCGCCGGGCCGTGCTCGCCGACGTGCCGGCGCCAGCGTTGTACCTCGACCTGGTCGGCGCGGCGGCGCTGCCGCCGCGACTGGTGGAGGACCTGACGCACTTCCGGTGGGACGGTTCGACACTCAAGGTGGACTGGGCACTCTCCGCACCCGTGCCATGGCAGAACCGGGAGTTGGCCGGTGCCGGCACCGTGCACCTCGGCGCGGACCTGAACGGGCTGACCCACTACGCGGGTGAGCTGGCCCAAGGCAAGCTGCCCCGCGACCCGTTTCTGCTGGTGGGGCAGATGTCCGTGGCCGACCCGAGTCACTCCCCGCCGGGCACCGAGTCGCTCTGGTCGTACACCCACCTGCCGTTTCGTCGGAACTGGCGGGCCGAGGACGTCGCCGGGCACGTGCAACGGATGGAGGACGTGCTGGAGGCGGCGGCGCCGGGTTTCCGGCAACTGATCGTCGGGCGACACGTGGCCGGTCCGGCCGACCTGGAGAAGGGCAACCCGAGCCTGGTCGGCGGCGCTCTCGGCGGCGGAACCGCCGCCGCGTACCAGCAGCTCTTTCTGCGCCCGATCCCTGGCCTGGGCCGGGCGGACACCCCGGTGGACCGGCTCTTCCTGGCCAGCGCGTCGGCGCACCCCGGCGGCGGTGTGCACGGCGCACCCGGCGCGAACGCGGCGCGCGCGGCGTTGGCCCGCGACCGCGCGCTAACGGGACGCGCCTACGCAGCAGCAATAGCCACCGCCCACCGAGCCCTCTACCCCAACGAACTCACCTAACCCCACCCAAACCCCCACCCCCCACCCCACACCCGTCCGCCCCCACCGTCCGCGTTGATCATGGGGTTGGCGGGGCGGTTGGAGATCAACAAGCCCGCTAACCTCATGATCAACCTGGGGGTTGGGGGTTGGGGGTTGGGTGTTGGGTGTTGGGTGTTGGGGGTTGGGGGTTGGGGTTGGGGTTGGGGGTTGGGGGTTGGGGTTGGGGTTGGGGTTGGGGGTTGGGGGGGTGGGTTTGGGGTTAGCGGGTGATGTTGCGGTGCTTGCTTCGCAGGCGGAACGGCATCAGGGCGCTCTCCACCTTGGTCGCGGTGGTCATCTTCGAGACGCCGTCGCGCCGCTCCTCGAAGCGGATCGGCACCTCCAGGATGGTGTGCCCCAGCTTGGTGGCGAGGTAGTGCATCTCCACCTGGAAGCTGTAGCCGTTGGACTGCACCCGCTTCAGATCGATGTCGCGCAGCGCGTCGGACCGCCAGATCTTGAAGCCGGCGGTCAGGTCCCGGATGCGCACCCGCAGCAGGGTGTGCACGTAGAGGTTCGCCCAGCCGCTGAGGGCCCGACGGTACAGCGGCCAGTTCTCGTCCAGCTCTCCGCCGGGCACGTAGCGGGAACCGATCACCACGCTGGCCTGGGTGGAGACCAGCGCGCCCAGCATCCCCGGCAGCGCCTCCGGTGGGTGGGACAGGTCGGCGTCCATCTGCGCCACATACTCCGCGCCGCCCTCGATCGCCCGACTCATCCCGTCGACGTACGCCCGGCCGAGGCCCTCCTTGCCGGCGCGGTGCACGACCTCGATCCGGTCCGGGTGCTCGATGGCCAGCTTGTCGGCCACATCGCCGGTGCCGTCGGGGGAGTTGTCGTCGGCCACGAGGATGCGCAGGCCGGGCAGCGGCAGGGCGAGCAGCCGCTCCACCAGCGTGGGCAGGTTACCCGCCTCGTTGTAGGTGGGCACGACAACGGTCAGGCGTGCGTCCCGCCACGGCGACGGCAGCTGCACAGGCTCGATCATGCGGACATCCTCGGTTTGCGGAAGGGGGCTCCCCGAAAGGGTATCCAGTTGTCACGTTCGGGTTGAAGAGGCACCCCTTCCAGGCGTTGCGGACGGCAGTGCCCCGCAGTGTCCGGGTATCAATGCGCTCGTCGGGGAGTTGGCGTGCCAGCGCGCCCAGGTCGGGCGACCGACGTCGGTGTCGGGCGGTCGACGTCAGCGAGAGCGGTCGACGTCAGCGAGATGAGGTCGACGTCAGCGAGAGGCGGTCAACGTCTGCGACGGGCCACGGCGGTGAGGGCAAGCGCCACAGCGGCGAGCGCGACACCGGACACCGCCGGCTTGTGGGTGCCGACCCAGAGGGCCGCTGACCGGTCATGCGCCTGTTCATGGAACACGCCCGCCGTGCCCCGATCTGTGTCTTCATCGCCAGGATGGTCGAGATTGTCGCGCCAGGTGGTCGGATCGATCTCGTCGCCGGTCTGCTGGCTCTCGTACCCGTCACGGGCCAGCTTCCGGTCGAGCAGGCCGGGGAACAGCGCGTCGGCAAGTCGGGCCTGCCACGTGGGGCCGCCCACGTTCAGCTCCCGGGTGCCACGATCGGCGGACCACACGATCGCCCGAGCGGCCAACTCCGGCGTGAAGATCGGCGGCACCGGCTGCGGATGCCGGGGAAGCCGCGTACGGACCCAGGAGAACTGTGGCGTGTTCACCGCCGGCAACTGCACCATCGACAGCTTCACCCCCGGGCAGTCGTGCAGCAGTTCGGCGCGGAGCGAGTCGTTGAAACCCTGCACGGCGTGCTTGCTCGCGCAGTACGCCGACTGCAGCGGGATCCCCCGGTAGGCCAACGCCGAACCCACCTGCACGATCGCGCCCCGCCCGTGTGCCCGCATGTGTCGCAGCGCCGCCAGGGTGCCATGCACCGTGCCCAGGTAGGTCACCTCGGTGACCCGGCGGAACTCGCGCGCCGGGATCTCCCAGGCCGGTGCGAACACCGACACCATGGCGTTGTTGACCCACACGTCGATGCGGCCCCACCGGTGCGCCACGTCGTCGGCTGCCTGCTGCACCGCACCCGCGTCGGCCACGTCGACCCGGTACGCGCGCACGTCGGTCGCGCCGCGCAGGCGGCACTCCCGCTCGGCGGCGGCCAGGCCCGCCTCCCCCCGGGCCAGCAGCGCCAGCCGGGCGCCCCGAGCCGCGTACGCGTGCGCGACCGCGCGGCCAACGCCGGCGCTCGCGCCCGTCACCACCACGGTCTGCGTCACTGCGACCCCTTCTGTCGGGTGGCAATGTCGGCGAGCCGGTCCAACGTCTCCCGGTTGCGCAGGTGCAGCACCAGATCGTTGACCTTGTTGCGGACCCAGCGCAGCGGGCCGGACGCGAAATCCTCCCCGATGCGAACCCGGGTGGCGCCTCCGTCGACCGGTTGCAGCGTGAACGTCACGATCGCCTCGCCGGCCGGCCAGAGGCCCGCCCTCAGCACGAGCCGGTGCGGCGGCTCGCACACCAGCACCGTCGACGCGTCCTGCAACGAGAACGGCCACGGCCCGGCTTTGTGGTGCAGTTGGCTGCCCACCCGGGGCCAGGCGTCGTCCACGTCACGCAGGTGTGCCGTGCCCACCACCCAGTCGCTGTACGTCCACCCGTCGGCGAGCACGTCGAACACCTGTTGGGGGGCAGCGTCGATCACTTTCTCCACAATCGCCACTGGACTCCCATACCCGCACCACGCCACGGGTAACGGTTGGCGGGTTAGCTTCTCCCGCGCGGCGGGTAAGGCCGACACGGGCACCACCGCCGCGCTGGCCCGCCGCCGCGCTGGCCCGCCGCCCCGGTGACGACGTTTACTCCTCGGGGCGCAGGGAACCCGCCGGCTGTGCGACAGGACCAGGAGGATCCGTATCAGCGCAGGTCAGCCCGGGCGTACGCCGCTGCTGACCGCGCCGGTTCCGGGTCTGTCGGGAGCCCCCGAGGAGTCCTGTACGACGCGGTGTTGCTGGACCGCGACGGCACTCTGATCGAGGACGTGCCGTACAACGGCGACCCGGAGAAGGTGCGCCCGGTGCCGGGAGCGCGGGCGGCACTGGACCGGTTGCGGGCGGCCGGTCTGCGGTTGGCGGTCGTGACGAACCAGTCTGGCCTGGCCCGGGGCTACTTCACCGGCGAGCAGATGGGTGCGGTGCACGCCCGCGTCGAGGAGTTGCTGGGCCGGTTCGACGCGTGGCTGGTCTGCCCGCACGACGACGCGGACGGCTGTGACTGCCGCAAGCCGAAACCTGGCCTGGTGTACGCCGCCGCCCGGGAGTTGGGCACGACCGCGTCCAGGTGCGTGCTGGTGGGCGACATCGGCCGGGACGTTGCCGCCGCGCTGGCCGCGGGGGCTGCGGGGGTGCTGGTGCCCACCCCGGTGACCCGGCCGGAGGAGGTCGCCGCCGCCGGATGGGTGGCCAGCGACCTGCCGGCCGCGGTGGACGAGATCCTGCGCCGCCAACAAGCCGTGCGGCCCGCCACCCCGCCCGGCGACCCGGTGCGGACAGCGCTGGTGGTCAGGTCGGATTCGGCGGGGGACGTGCTGGTCACCGGGCCGGCGATCCGCGCCGTCGCGGCCGGAGCGCAGCGGGTGGTGCTGTTGTGCGGGCCGCGCGGCCGTGCCGCCGCCGAGCTGCTGCCCGGCGTCGACGAGATCATCGAGCATCCGCTGCCGTGGATCGATCCGTCGCCGGCGCCGATCGACCCGGAGGTCATGTGGGGCCTGACCGCACGCCTGCGCGCGGTCGGCGCGGACGAGGCGGTGGTCTTCACTTCGTTCCACCAGTCCGCCCTGCCATTGGCGCTGCTGTTGCGGATGGCGGGGGTCGGTCGGATCTCGGCGATCAGTGACGACTACCCGGGCTCGCTGCTGGACATCCGCCATCGGGTGCCGGTGGGCGTACCCGAACCCGAACGTGCCCTCTCCCTCGCCGCCGCGGCAGGCCACCGGCTGCCCGACGGCGACGAACCTGTGCTCCGGCTGCGCCGCGACGCCGTGGGGCCGCGCCCGGCCGATCTCGGTGCTCCGGGGTACGTGGTGCTGCATCCCGGCTCGGCCGCGTCGAGTCGGGCCTGCCCGCCCGATCTGGCGGCCCGGATCACCGGGGCGCTGACCGCCGCCGGGCATCGGGTGCTGGTGACCGGCAGTTCCGCCGAGCGCGAGGTCACCGCCCAGGTCGCGGCGGCCGGCGGCACCGACCTGGGTGGCCGAACCGACCTGGCCGGTCTGGCCGCGATCGTGGCGGACGCCAGCGCGGTCGTGGTCGGCAACACCGGGCCCGCGCACCTCGCCGCTGCGGCCGGTGTGCCGGTGGTGAGTCTCTTCGCGCCTACCGTTCCGTTCGGTCAGTGGGGGCCCTACCGGGTGCCCACCGTCCGGCTCGGCGACGCCGCCGCGCCCTGCCGGGACACCCGGGCAGCCAGTTGCCCGGTGTCGGGGCACCCCTGTCTCAGCGGCATCGATCCGGTCGAGGTGGTCGACGCGCTGCGGGCGTTCGCCGTCAGCGGTGGTGGTGGCGGGCGATGAACATCCTGCTCTGGCACGTGCACGGCTCCTGGACCACGTCGTTCGTGCATGGCAGCCATCGCTACCTGATTCCCACCACACCCGACCGCGGCCCCTACGGCCTCGGCCGGGCCCGCACCTACCCCTGGCCGGACAGCGCCGTCGAGGTCACCCCGGAGGAACTGCCGGGCACCGACGTCGACCTGGTCATCCTGCAACGCCCCGACGAGATCGATCGGGCCGAGGCGTGGCTGCGCCGCCGCCCGGGCCGCGACGTGCCCGCCATCTATGTCGAGCACAACACCCCGAAGGGCGACGTGCCCAACACGCGACACCCGATGGCCGACCGGGGTGATCTGCTCATCGCGCACGTCACCGGGTTCAACCAGATCTTCTGGGACACCGGCGCGTCCCGCACCACAGTGGTCGACCACGGCATCGTCGCCCCCTCGGCGTCCTACACCGGCGAACTCGACCGGCTCGCGGTGGTGATCAACGAGCCGGTACGACGAGGTCGGGTCACCGGAACCGATCTGCTGCCCCAATTCGCCGAGATCGCGCCGCTGGACGTGTTCGGCATGGGTGTCGCCGGCCTCGCCGACCATCTCGGGTTGCCCGCCGACCGGCTCACCAGCCACGACGACGTGCCCCAGGACCGGATGCACGCCGAGCTGGCCCGGCGGCGTGCGTACCTGCACCTGTGCCGGTGGACTTCGCTGGGGCTCAGTCTCATCGAGGCGATGGCGATCGGCATGCCTGTCGTCGCGCTCGCCACCACCGAGGCGGTGACGGCGGTGCCTCCGGAGGCGGGTGCCCTCGCCACCCGAACCGACACCCTGCTCGACGCCGCCCGCCGGTTCATTGCCGAACCGGCGACCGCCCGCGAGGCCGGCGTGGCGGCGCGAACCGCCGCGCGCGACAAGTACGGCCTCGACCGTTTCCTCGCTGACTGGGACCGGCTGCTGGAGGAGGAAGTATGCGGATCGCGATGATCTCGGAGCACGCCAGCCCGCTCGCCGTCCTCGGAGGGGAGGACGCCGGCGGCCAGAACACGCACGTCGCGGAGCTGTCCGCCGCGCTCGCCGCCGCCGGGCACGAGGTGCGGGTCTACACCCGCCGGGACGCGCTCGACCTGCCGGTGACCGTCCGCAGCCCGGACGGGTACGACGTGGTGCACGTGCCGGCCGGCCCGGCCGAGCCGGTGGCCAAGGACGCGCTGCTGCCGCACATGCGGGAGTTCAGTCGCTGGCTGATCGAGCGCTGGCGGGGCGGGGACTGGGTGCCCGAGGTGATCCACGCGCACTTCTGGATGAGTGGTCTGGCGGCGCTGACGGCTGGCCGGCAGACCGGTGTGCCGGTGGTGCAGACGTACCACGCGCTGGGCACGGTGAAGCGCCGCTACCAGGGCGTGCAGGACACCAGCCCGGCCCGGCGGGTGTCCTACGAGCGGGAGTTGGGCCGCTCGGTGGACCGGATCGTCGCGCAGTGCCGCGACGAGGTCGGGGAACTGGTCCGGATGGGTGTGCCCCGGTCTCGAATGACCGTCGTGCCCTCCGGAGTCAACCTCGCCACGTTCGCCCCGCTCGGGCCGGCCGCCGACCGTGAACCGGGTCGGGCCCGGATCCTGACCGTGGGCCGGCTCGTCGAACGCAAGGGCTTCCAGACCGTGATCCGCGCGATGGCGCTGGTCCCGGGCGCCGAATGCGTGGTGGTCGGCGGCCCACCCGAAGGGTTGCTGGAAACCGACCCGTACGCCCGGCGGCTGCGGGCCCTCGCTGAGTCGTGCGGGGTGGCCGAGCGGGTGCACCTGGTCGGTGCGGTACCCCGGGAGGAGATGGGCCGCTGGTACCGCTCGGCGGACCTGCTGGTCGCCGCACCCTGGTACGAGCCGTTCGGGTTGACCCCACTGGAGGCGATGGCCTGCGGGGTGCCGGTGGTCGGCACCGCCGTCGGCGGCATCCGGGACACCGTGGTCGACGGGACGACCGGCGACCTCGTGCCGGCGCGGGACCCGCATGCTCTGGCCGTCGCGATCCAGGGGTTGCTCGACGATCGGATCAGGCGCTTCGCGTACGCCGCGGCGGCGCGCGAGCGGGCCCGGGCGCGGTATTCGTGGGCGGCCACCGCCGAGCGGCTGGTCGATGTCTACAGCGAGGTGGCTGCCGTACGCCGGCCGGCCCGGGTGGTGGCCTGATGCCGGCGGGCAGTCTGCTCGACACCCACCTGACGAACCTCGCCGCGGCGCTGGTGCCGTACCGGCGGTGTGAGTCGCAGCTGGCGCGCTGGGGCGCGGACCTGGCGCACCGGCTGGCCGGCGGGGGTCGCCTGCTGGTCGCCGGCAACGGCGGAAGTGCCGCCGAAGCCCAGCATCTCACCGCCGAGCTGGTCGGCAAGCTCCACGACGACCGTCAGCCGTTGTCCGCGATCGCCCTGCACGCCGAGACGAGCGCGCTCACCGCGATCGCCAACGATTACGGCTACACCGACGTCTACGCCCGTCAGGTGCGCGCCCACGGTCGCCGCGGCGACGTTCTGCTGCTGCTGAGCACCAGCGGCACCAGCCCCAATCTGGTCAGTGCCGCTCAGGCCGCCCGCGACGTCGGCCTGACGACCTGGGCACTCACCGGTGCCGCCCCCAATCCCCTCGCCGACGCCTGCGACGACGTGCTGGCCGTCGCGTCCCCCGACACCCAGGTCGTCCAGGAGCTGCACCTGGTGACCAGTCACCTGCTCTGCGAGTACCTCGAACAGGAACTGCCTGCCGCACTGGCCGCGGCCACCGATCCGTCGGTTGGCCACCACGTGCCGGGGGAGCCCGCGCCGGCCGGTCGGCTCCCGTCGGGGCCGGTGCGCACCGGGGTCGAAGTGGTGCTCGACGGTGGGACCGGACAGCAGGTCGACGCGTGAGGATGGGGAGGCAAGCGTGAGGGGACCTGTGGTGGTGCTCGGGGACACCCTGCTCGACCGGGACGTGGAAGGCGTGGTGAACCGGCTCTGCCCGGACTCCCCGGTGCCGGTTCTCGACGAGACCGCGGCCAGTGACCGACCGGGTGGCGCAGGTCTGGCGGCGGTGTTCGCCGCCGCACAGGGCGCCGAGGTGGTGCTGGTGACCGCGCTCGCCGACGACGCAGGCGGGGCCCGACTGAGCGCGCTGCTCGCGGCGGCCGGCGTGCAGGTGTACCCGTTGGCCCTGTCCGGTGCGACGCCGGAGAAGATCCGGCTGCGGGCCCGGGGCCGGGTGCTGCTGCGCCACGACCGCGGCGGCACGTCCGGGGAGCCCGGTCCGCCGTCCGACGAGGTGCTCCGGGTGATCGGCTCGGCGTCCGCGGTGCTGGTCAGCGACTACGGCCGGGGAGTGGCCCGGCAGCCCGCACTGCGTGACGCGTTGGCCGCCACCCGCGCCCCGGTGGTGTGGGACCCGCACCCGCGCGGCCCGGCGGCAATCCCCGGCGTGCATCTGGCCACCCCGAACGAGTCGGAGGTGCGCGAGTTGGTCCCCGCACTGCCCGGTGCCTCCCGGCTGGCCACCGCGTCGCGGGGCGCTCAGGGGTTACGGCGGCGCTGGCGGGCGGGTGCGGTCGCGGTGACGCTGGGCGGTGACGGGGCTCTGCTCTGCCACGCCGGGTCGACACCGCTGGTGGTGCCGACGCCGGGTAGCGCCGAGGGGGACACCTGCGGGGCCGGCGACCGGTTCGCGGCCGCCGCCAGCCTCGCGTTGGCCCAGGGCGCGCTCGTCTCCGAGGCGGTGCAGGCCGCGGTCGCCGAGGCGTCCGCGTACGTGGCTGGTGGGGGAGTGGCGGCGGCGCTGCCCATGAGCGGGAGGAGTGAGCCGGTGTTGCGAGCCCCGCGGTCGCGAACGACGAGCGGCCCCGTGCTGACCAGCGCCGCCGGCCCGGGGGGTGCACGGGTGGGAGTGGCGGCGGTTGCCACGCTCCTGGGTGAGGTACGTGCCGCAGGCGGCACGGTGGTGGCGACCGGCGGTTGCTTCGACCTGCTGCACGCCGGGCACGTGGCCACCCTGCAGGCCGCCCGGCAGCTCGGCGACTGCCTGATCGTCTGTGTGAACTCCGACGCCAGTGTGGCCGGCCTGAAGGGGCCGGATCGACCGGTGATGTCCGAGGGCGACCGCAGTCGACTGTTGGCCGCGTTGAGCTGCGTCGACGCGGTCCTCATCTTCGACGAGCCGACCCCGGAGGCGGCGCTGTCCTGGGTACGACCGGACATCTGGGTCAAGGGCGGCGACTACGCCACCGGTGGTGGTGACGCCGCAGCCATCCTGCCGGAGGCGGAGGTCCTGCGCCGGTGGGGCGGGAACGCGGTGGTGGTGCCCTACCTGGACGGCCGCTCCACCACCGACATGATCGTTCGCTCGGTCGGGGAGCGGACCCGATGACCGCCACGCGGCCCGGTGCCGGACCCACCGTCCTGGTCACCGGCGGCGCCAGCGGGCTCGGCGCGGCGGTGGTCGCCGCGGTGGCCGCCTCCGGTGGTCGCCCGGTCGTCCTGGACCGGCAGCCGCCGGCCGACGGGGTGTCCTGGACCGAGTGCGACCTGGCCGACACGCGGGCCGCCGAGGTGGCCACCCACCATCTCGCCGAGCAGGCCGGTGGCCTGGACGCGGTGGTCACCGCCGCCGGCACGGACGTCCCGGGTCGACTCGCCGACCTGCCGGGGGAGACCTGGGACCGGATCATCGCCGTCGACCTGCTGGCCACCGCGGCGGTGATCCGGGCCGCGCTTCCGTTCCTGCTGACGTCTCGGGGCCGCATCGTCACGGTGGCCTCGACCCTGGGCGTCAAGGCGGTCAGCGACGCCACCGCGTACTGCGCGGCGAAGTTCGGCGTGGTTGGTTTCACCCGCGCCCTCGCCGCCGAGCTCGCCGGTCAGGTCGGCGTCACGCTGCTCATCCCGGGAGGTATGCGCACCGCGTTCTTCGACGAGCGCGACCCGCAGTACAAGCCGGGGGCGGACGCGATCCTCAACGATCCCGCCCACACCGCTGCCGCGATCATGTTCGCGCTCAACCAGCCGCCCGGCTGCGCGGTGCGCGAGCTGGTGGTCTGCGCCGAGCAGGAGACCTCGTACCCGTGATCCTCGTGTTGCGCGCCCTCGGCGTCGGCGACCTGGTCACGGCGGTGCCCGCCCTGCGGGCGCTGCGGGCCGCGTACCCCGGTCAGGAGTTGGCGCTCGCGGCGCCCGCCTGGCTGGCACCGTTGGTCGACCTGGTCGGTGGCGTCGACCGGCTGGTGGACACCGCCGGGCTCGATCGGCCCCTCCGGGTCGGGTCGACCCCGCAGGTCGCGGTCAACCTGCACGGGCGCGGCCCGCAGTCGCACCGGTTGCTCGCCGCCACCCGACCCGGCCGGCTGCTCGCCTTCGCCAACCCGGAGGCCGGCTGCGCGGACGGCCCCCGGTGGGCCGCCGACGAGCACGAGGTGGACCGATGGTGCCGGCTGCTGTCCTGGTACGGCATCCCCGCCGACCGCACCGACCTCGGGCTGCGCCGGCCCGGGTCGACCGAGCTGCCGACCGGAGCCACCGTGCTGCACCCCGGCAGCAAGATCCCCGCCAAGCGCTGGCCCGCCGAGCGGTTCGCCGCCCTGGCCCGGGCGCTCACCGATCGAGGGCACCGGGTGCTGCTCACCGGCTCGGCGGACGAACGGGCGCTGGCGGCCCGGGTGGCCGACGCCGCCGGCCTGGCGTCCGACTCGGTGCTGGCGGGCCGGACCGACCTCGGGGCGCTCGCCGCGCTGGTGGCCGACGCCCGACTGGTGGTCAGCGGTGACACCGGGGTGGCCCACCTGGCCACCGGGTACGGCACCGCGTCGGTCGTCCTCTTCGGGCCGGTGCCGCCGGCGCACTGGGGGCCGCCACCGGACCGGCCCCGGCACCGGGTGCTCTGGGCCGGCGACGGGGATTGGCCCAGGTGGGACGGGGTAGGAAGCCACCCGACGATGGCGGCTCTGCGCCTCGACGAGGTGCTGGCCGCCGTTTCCGAGGTGGAGAGGGTGGTGCGGGTCTCCGGTGCGGTTGCGGCGTAGTGACCCGGGACGACCGGGGTACGGACGGCGCCGGCGCGGACGGGGCTGGGCCTTCGTCGACCCGACCGGCGCTCCGGTCCGGGATCCGGACGTCCTGGCCCGGCTGCGGGAGCTGGTCATCCCGCCGGCCTGGCAGAACGTCTGGATCTCGCCCCACCCGAACGGGCACATCCAGGCGATCGGGATCGACGCGGCGGGTCGCAAGCAGTACGTCTACCACCCGCTGTGGCGGGAGAAGCAGGACGAGGCGAAGTTCGACCACATGCTGGAGGTGGCCCGGCGACTCCCGGCGCTGCGGGAGCGGGTGGGGCGTGACCTGGACGGTCGGGGCCTGGGCCGAGACCGGGTGCTGGCCACGGTGGCCCGACTGTTGGACATGGGGATGTTCCGGGTCGGCAGCGACCAGTACGCGGCCGGCGACGACCCGACGTACGGGGTGTCGACCCTGCGCCCCGAGCACGCCCGGTCCCGGCGCGGCTGCGTGGTCTTCGTGTTCCCGGCGAAGGGTGGCATCGAGCAGGTACGCCGGATCGAGGACCCGGAGCTGTGCCAGGTGCTCGTCCATCTGCGCCGTCGCCGGCGTTGGGCGGACCGGCTGTTCGGCTACTGGGACGGTCGGGAGTGGCGTGACGTGCGCAGCGACGAGGTCAACGGGTACCTGCGCGACGCGAGCGGTGGGGAGATGACCGCCAAGGACTTCCGCACCTGGCACGCCACAGTCCTCGCCGCCACCGAGCTGGCCACGGTTGGCCCGGCCCGTTCGGTGACGGCCCGGCGCAAGGCGGTGGTCGCGGTGATGCGCGCGGTGGCCGAGCTGCTGGGCAACACTCCGACGGTGGCTCGTGCGTCGTATGTGGATCCGCGGGTGGTCGACCTCTACCACGACGGGGTGGTGGCGTCGATGGACCCGCAGGCGCCGCGCGAGGAGGCCGAGCGACTCGTCCTGGAGTTGCTGGAGAAGGCCTGAGCGGGCCACCGGGCGGCCGCCCGCCGCACGCGCGGCGGGCGCCTCGCCGCGGCCCCCGTTGGCGCAGCCCACCTGGGCCCGCTGTGCGGGCGGCGGTAAGCCGCGTTGGTGTCAGTCTGCCGCGAGCGAGTTGACCATGGATGCCGGACGGTTGACGATCCGCGCCGGATCTGAGCTGCCCTCGCGATGCTCCTGCGGGCTCGTCCCGTACGCCGCCCGGAACGCCCGACTGAAGTGGGCCTTGTCGGAAAATCCCCAGCGCGCCGCGATCATCTGCACGGGCTGGTTGCGCAGCGCGGGGTCGGACAGGTCGCGCCGGCAGCGGGTCAGCCGCAGATCCCTGATGTACGACGCCACCGTGATGTCCTCAGCCTCGAACAACCTGTGCAGCGACCGCACCGAGATGTGGTGGGCGTCGGCGATGACCTGTGGGCTGAGCGTCGTGTCGCCGAGGTGCCGGTGGACGTACGACTGCACCTGGGCGAGGAGTGCCCGGCGGCGGACCTCGGTGGGCACCGCGTCCTCGGCGACCAGGTGTCGGCCGAGCAGGGTGGTGGCCAGGTCGAGGCCCACCGCGCCGAGCCGGCTGGCGTCGGCGGCATGGTACTGCTCGGGGTGCCGGGTCACCTGCAGCAGGAACTGCGCCAACAGCGCCCCGATCCCCTCGCTGCCGGACATCCGCCCGCCGTAGAGCGCGGCCATCCGCTCTGGCGGCAGCGGCAGCGCGGCGTGCGGGATCATCGTGATGATCGAGGTGGCCTGGTCCTGCTCCGGCTCGGTCGCGTGGTGGCCGACGTCGTGCGGCCGGGAGGCGTCGTAGAAGGTGAACTCACCAGCGCGGATCTCGCTCTGTCGGCCGTCCTGGCTGGACGTGCCGACGCCGCGGATGGTGAGGGCGAGCATGTACAGCTCCGGGTCGGATTGGCGGATCAGTTTGGGGGTCCGGGTGGCCTCCAGCGACGGGTAGTCGTAACTGATCAGCTGGATCGGGCCGAGGTCGACGAAGTCGGCTCGGGCGACGAAGTCGTCGTCGTGCGCGGAGCGGACCCGCATCGGCGCCGAGGTGCGCGCGACCAGATCCAGCCACATCCCGAATCGTTCGCTGGGCGGCAGGAGGGTCGTGTCGAGGGTTTCCCTGTGCAACATCGCGTGTCCTCAGGTCGTTCGTCGGCCGATCAGAGCCTCGATGCCGTCGAGGATCCGGTCCAGGCCGAAGGTGAACTCGTCGTCCGGGTCGTCGTCCTGGTCGAGTACGCCGGCGGTCAGCACCCGGTGCAGCGCCGGGAACCGGGCCGGGTCGATGAGCCGAGCCACCATGCGGCTGTAAGCGGGCATCATCTCGCCCGGCTCGAGCCCGGCGGCCCGAGCGCCCTCGGCGATCTGCGACGTGAGGGTGGCCTCGTTGCGGATGTAGCCGGTGATCAGTAGCAGCACCGACAGCTTCTCGCCCTCGGCCAGGGCGGTGTCGTCGAGGCAGCGCAGCCCGTCCTCCATCCAGCCGAGCTGCTGCGGGGTGATCGGTGGGCCGGTGACCGGCACGTGCAGCAGCCAGGACCGGTGCCGCAGCACCTCGTGTTCGGCCCGGGCCCACCGGGTCAGGCCGGCACGCCAGTCGGCCTCCGGTGGGGGCGGGCCGGGCGGCGGGCCGTACCCGGTGTCCACCATGAGCATCAGCAGCTCGTCCTTCGAGCCGACGTAGCGGTAGAGGGCCATGGTGGCGGCACCCAGCTCCTTGGCCACCCGACTCATCGAGACGGCCGCCAGCCCGTCGGCGTCGGCCACCCGTACGGCGGCGTCCACGATGGTGGGCACGCTCATCTGGGGCCGGGGCCCCTTGGGTGGCCTTTCCCGCAGCCCCCAGGCGCTCTCGATGGCCGGTGGGAGCACTGGCCCGTTGTCGTCTGTCTTCGCCGCCACATTTTCCTCCTTGCCTCGCCATCCTAGTTCTGCGTATGGTCTACGCATTACAGCGTACGACCTACGCAGAAGGGAATTGGATCATGACGACGATGACTACACCGGCCCCGCAGGCCGGCCGCCGGGAGTGGATCGGGTTCGCGGTGCTGATGCTGCCGCTGCTCCTGGTCTCGATGGACGTGTCGGTGCTCTACTTCGCCGTCCCGTTCATCAGCGAGGAGTTGCGCCCCACCGGCACCCAGCAGCTCTGGATCTTCGACATCTACGGCTTCGTGCTGGCCGGGCTGCTCATCACCATGGGCGCTCTGGGCGACCGGATCGGCCGACGCCGGCTCCTGCTGATCGGCGCCGCCGCGTTCGGGGCGGCGTCGCTGCTGGCCGCGTACGCCGACAGCGCCGCGACGTTGATCGCCGCGCGCGCCGTCCTCGGCGTCGGCGGGGCCACCCTGATGCCCTCCACGCTCGCCCTGGTGCGCAACATGTTCCACGACGCCAAGCAGCGCGGCACCGCGATCGGCATCTGGACCGCCACCCTCACCGGCGGCATCGCAATCGGCCCGGTGCTCAGTGGCATCCTGCTGGAGCACTTCTGGTGGGGCTCGATCTTCCTGATCAACATCCCGGCGATGCTGATGCTGCTCCTGCTCGCCCCGGTCCTGGTGCCCGAGTTCCGCAACCCGGCGACCGGGCGGTTCGACCTGCTCAGCGCGGCACTGTCCCTCGCAGCGCTGCTGCCGGTGATCTACGGCATCAAGGAGATGGCCCGCGACGGCGTCAGCGCTGTGCGGGTGCTCGCCATCGTCGCCGGCCTGCTGGTGGGCGCGCTGTTCCTGCACCGGCAGCGGACCCGGGCGTACCCGATGGTCGACCTTGGGCTGTTCCGTCGTCGCGGCTTCGCCGGCTCGCTCGCGGTCAACCTGCTGGCCATGTTCGCCATCGTCGGCTTCGCCATCTTCACCACCCAGCATCTCCAGTTGGTGCTCGGCCTGAGCCCGCTGCGGGCGGCACTGTGGAGCCTGGTGCCGTCCCTCGCCGTGGGCGGCGTCGCGCCGGCCGCCGCCGCGCTCGCTCAGCGCGTCGAGCGGGCGTACCTGATCGGTGCGGGTTTCGGGGTCGCACTGCTCGGTTTCGCGGTGCTGACCCAGGTCACACCGGAGACGCCACTGTGGCTGCTGCTCGTCGGTGCCAGTGTCTACGCGGGTGGCCTGGTGGCGGTGATGTCACTCGTCACCGAGTTGCTCCTCGGCGCGGCGCCGCCCGAGCAGGCGGGTGTCGCGTCGGCGCTGACCGAGTCCGGCAGTGAGCTGGGCGGTGCGCTGGGAATGGCGATCCTCGGCAGCGTCGGTGCGGCGGTCTATCGCCGCGAGATCGTCGACGGCCTGCCGGCCGGGTTGCCCGCCGACGCCGGTGACGCGGCCCAGGAGACCTTGGGGGGCGCACTCGCGGTGGCTCAGGGGTTGCCGGCGGATCTGGCCGACGCGGTGCTGCACGCAGCCCGGGTCGCGTTCACCGACGGGCTGCACCTCGCCGCGATCGCCGTCATGGTGGCGATGGCGCTGGGCGCGGTCACCGCGCTGGTCGCGCTGCGCGGCGTCCGGCCGGCCGACCCCGCGGCGTTGGCCGCCGAGCCGACCGACCCGGCCGGTACGTCGTTGTCGGTCAGTCGGTGAGCACGTGCGCGAGCCGGTCGCGGAAGCGCCGCTCGGAGTCACTGACCGACTCGCCGCCGATGCCCAGCAGCCCACCGCTGGACGCGGCACCCACCACCTGCTCGGCGATCTTCACGAGCCAGTGCTTGTACGCGCCGGCCTCGCCCTCGTCGACGCGGCCGGCCAGCAGCGCGGCGGCCTGGCCGGCCCGCAGCAGCACGTCGTCGATCAGCGCCCGGGGGTCGTCGGGCGCGATGACCGGCAGCTCCGCCCCGGTCTCCGGGTCACCGACCCGGGTGACGATCTCGCCGGCCACGGCGGCGACCAGCGGGCTGGCCGACTCCCGGCCGGCGGCGATGGTCTCCAGCCCGGCCGCGGTCTCCGCCATGGTCCGGCGGGTGCCGTCGGACTCGGCGGCGCTCGCCGCGGTCAGCACCGACTGCGGCAGGCCGACCAGCAGCCCCCACTCCCCGTCGGAGAAACCGAAACCGGTGTACGCCGGCTGCTCGATCACGGCAATGCCCCTTCCGCCCTGCTCTGCTTGGTCAATCGAAGCTCTGCTTGGTCGATCCACCGGGCTCCACGTCGGTGCCCGGGTCAGGCTAGTCCAGGGTCAGCAGGCCCTGTTCGGACACCACGCGCACCGACAACGTCTTGTACCCGACCTCATCGAAGAGAACCGTCATCTTGTCGTCCTCGTAGGAGAGCACCATGCCGTGCCCCCACTCCGGGTGGCGCACCTGACTGTGCACCGGGAACGGCCCGACCGCGCCCTGGTCGGTGACGCTGGTGCCGGCATGGCAGTTGTCGCAGTGCCCGCAGACCTCGGTCATCTGCTCGCCGAAGTAGGCCAGCAGGGTCTGCCCCCGGCAGGCGCTGGTCTCGGCGAAGGCCCGCATCATGTCGGTGCGGGACCGGGTCACCGTCTGCTGCCGTTCCGCCTCGCCCAGCGCCGCCGCGGCGGCGTCGGTCGGGGTGGGGGAGTAGCGGGGAGCGCCGATGCGCTGCCGGGCGCGCGGCTCGGCGGCGCCGATCTGCTCCAGCAGGGAGAGATACTGGCCCAGCTTGCGCGGCCCGAGGCCGGTGGTCTCGCGCAACTCGGTCTTGGTGGCCGGCTTGCGGCGCAGCAGCGCGGCCAGGTCGCGCAGTTCGTCGTGGTCGGGCAGGCCACCGCTGAAGAACCGTTGCAGGCCGACGTCCTCGGCCTGCCAGAGCAGCAGCACGCGGGCCGGCTGCCCGTCGCGCCCGGCCCGGCCGATCTCTTGGAAGTAGCTGTCCGGGGAGTCGGGTAGCGCCATGTGCACCACCCAGGCGATGTTCGGCTTGTCGATGCCCATGCCGAACGCCGAGGTCGCCACCATGATGGGGACCTGGTCGGCGAGGAACGCCTCGTGCAGTTCCGCGCGGGCACCGGCCGACATTCCACCGTGGTAGAACTGCGCCGGGAAGCCGGCGTCGGTCAACCGGGTGGCGAGCTCCTCGGCGGCGCGGCGGGTCGGCACGTAGATGATCCCCGGCCGCCCCTCGTCGCGCAGCAGTGCCATCAGGCGCCGCCAGCGGTAGTCCTCGGTGGGGCAGTGCGCCACCTCCAGGAACAGGTTGGGCCGGTCCAGCCCGGAGACCACCACCTCCGGCTCGCGCAGTCGCAGCCGGGCGATGATGTCGTCGCGTACCGGCGGGGACGCGGTGGCGGTCAGCGCCACCACCGGCGGCCGACCGATGCCCTCGATCAGGTGCCCGAGCGCCAGGTAGTCGGGGCGGAAGTCGTGCCCCCAGGCCGAGATGCAGTGCGCCTCGTCGATGGCCACCAGCGCCGGCTTCAACGCGGCGACCTCGGCCATCCGGTCGGGGTTGCTCAGCTGCTCCGGCGTGATGAACAGAAACTCCGCCCGGCCCTCGCGGATCTCGGTGATCGCCTGGGCCTGCTGGGTGGGCGACTCGTTCGAGCTGATCCGCACCGCCCGCAGCTCCGGGCGTTGCCGCTCGTTGAGGGAGGCGATCTGATCCTGCTGAAGGGCCAGCAGCGGGGAGATCACCACGGTGGGGCCGGGGATCAGGCTGGCCGGAATCTGGTAGATGGCCGACTTGCCGGCACCGGTGGGCAACACCACCAGGGCGTCACGTCGTTTCATCACCGCGCGCATGGCGGCGAGTTGGTTGGGCCGCAGCGCTTTCCAGCCGAAGAGGCTCCGCGCCGCGCGGCGCAACGTCATCGAATGCGTGGACAGTTTCATCGAGGGCCGGAGGTACCCGAGCCGTTCACAGCCGAAACCGTCTCGGGTGGACAGCTGGTTCGGAAGCGGTCGACAGGTTGACGACGATGCCCGGCGGCAGGATTATGAACAGCAGTTCATGAACGCCGGTTCATGATGGTGGAGGTGGTGGCGTGATCGTCAACGAGCAGCAGGCGCAGGCCTGGAACGGTTACGAGGGGCAGCACTGGGCCGAGCACTCGGACCGCTACGACGCGGTGAACCGGGGCTTCAACCCGCTGCTGGTGGCCGCGGTCCAACCCGGTGACCGGGTCCTCGACGTCGGCTGCGGCAATGGCCAGCTGACCCGGCTCGCCGCCGCCACCAGCGGCCCGCACGGCGAGGCGACCGGCATCGACCTCTCCGTGCCGATGGTGCGGCGGGCCGAGGCCAGCGCGCGGGCCGAGGGCGTGTCGAACGTGCGGTTCATCCGCGCCGACGCCCAGGTCCACCCGTTCCCGGTGGGCGGCTTCGACGTCGCGCTGAGCCGCTTCGGCGTGATGTTCTTCGGCGACCCGGTTGCCGCCTTCGGCAACGTCGGTCGGGCGCTTCGCCCCGGCGGTCGGCTCGCATTCGTCTGCCTGAACGACGGCTGGGGCGGCGACCTCGGCGCGGTGCTCGAGGCCTTCGCCGCGCACCTGCCACAGTCCGGCAGCGACGGGACCGCAGTCGCCGAGCCGCTCTCTCTCGCCGACCCCGCGATCGTGCGGCAGGTCCTCACCGACGCCGGGTTCCTTGCCGTCGACTGCACCCCGGTCGAGGCGACCCAGCTCTGGGGACGCGACGCGTCCGATGCCGCGCGCTTCCTCGCCGAATGGGGGCCGCTGCGCCACCAACTCGTCCGCGTCGACCCGGCAACGGCGCAGCGCGCCACCGAGGCGATGGCCGCCACCTTGCGCCGCCACGAGAGCCCCGACGGGGTCCGGATGCGCGGTACGGCCTGGCTGGTGACCGCGCGACGACCCGGATGACCGCGGGCGCGGTGCAGGTCACCGTGCCTCTACGATGCCGATGATGGCACCGAGAAGAGCGGCGGCGTTGCGCGGCGGCGACCAGAGCTTGCGCGAGCATCTGATTGCCAGCGCCGAACGGCTGATCGCCCAGCGCGGCGCGGGGCGGCTCACCGTCCGTGACATCGCCCGGGAGGCCGGGGTTGCCGACGGGGTGCTCTACAACCACTTCGCCGACAAGGAGGAGTTGCTGGCGTACGCCCTGCAGGCTCGCGTCCAGTCGGCCGAGCGGGCCGCCGGAGGGCCTCCCGGGCAGGCGGGTTCCCGCACCGTCGAGGCCAACCTGCGCGCGTACCTGACCTGGGCGCTGGCCTTTCACGCGGCGGTCCTGCCAGCCTTCGCAGGGCTGCTGCACCAGCCGGTGGTTCTGCAACGCCTCGCCGGGCTACCGCAGGGCGACGGGCCGGTGCGCGCCGCGGTCGTCGACTACCTGCGCGCCGAACAACGACTCGGTCGGGTCGCCGCACACGCCCGGGTCGACGCGGTCGCGGCACTCATCGTCGGGGTCTGCCACGACCTGGTGCTGCGGCATCTCCTGCATCCGGACGACGCGACCCCTCCGTCCCTGCCGAGTCGGGACGTCGACGACCTGATCGCGACCCTGCTGCACGGGATCGCCCCGGCCCCCGAGTAGTCGGAGCCGGGGCGACGCGGTGGCCGTGGTCGGGCTCGGCGGCTGCGGGGCTCAGCGCAGGCGGGGCAGGACCTCACGCTGGTAGAGGTCGAACAGGCCCTGGTAGTGCGGGCCGGTGTTCGCCACGTACAGCTCGTCGAAGCCGGCCTTGGCGTACTGGTCGATCATCTCCAGGTGGGCGTCGACACTGTTGCCGCAGACGAACGACTCCTTCAACATCTCCGGCTTGACCAACTCGGCGGCCTGCTCGAAATGGCGCGGTGAGGGAAGCACCTGGGACAGCTCACCCGGGACCCCGGCGTTGGGCCAGCGCTCGTACGCGATGCGCATGCCCTCGTCCTCGCTGTCGGCGTACGCCGCCTTGAAGCCGGCCTGGCACGGCTTGTCCCCGCCGCCGTTCGCGCGGAAGCGGCGCACCATCTCCGCGTCCGGCATCGTGGTCACATAGCCGTCGCCGATCCGGGCGGCCAGGTCGATGGACTTCGGGCCGAAGCCGGAGACGTAGATCGGCGGGGGCGTGTCGGGCAGCGTGTAGATCCGGGCTTGCTCGACGGTGTAGTGCTTGCCGCGGTGGTTGACGAAATCGCCGGTCCACAACTTCCGCAGCACCTCGACGGCCTCCTCCAGCATCTCCAGGCGGACGTCGGTCGGCGGCCAGGCGTCGCCGAAGATGTGCTCGTTGAGCGCCTCGCCGGTGCCGACGCCGAGCACGAAACGCCCGCCGTGCAGCACTGCGCTTGTCGCCGCCGCCTGGGCGATCACGGCCGGGTGGATCCGCAGGGTCGGGCAGGTCACCGCGGTCATCACCGGCAGCGAGCAGACCTGGCTGAGCGCGCCGATCATCGACCAGACGAATGGGCTCTGGCCCTGTGCGTCCACCCAGGGGTGGTAGTGGTCGGAGATCCACAGCGCCTCGAAACCGGCCCGCTCGGCACCGCGCGCCTGATCCAGCAGCTCGGCTGGGGTGAACTCCTCACTGGACAGAAAGTAACCGATCTTCATCGTTTCCCCTTTGGCACGCGGACCTGCTGTTGGGGGAGCGGTACCCCGGCCGAGGTCGGTCACACCCGATCGGCCGGTATGTCGGGCGGCGGGTCGAGCTCAGCGGCGGCCGAACATCGCCCGGATCGCGGCGAGCAGCAGCAGGGCGCCGACGACCAGGCCGAGCAGGCGTACGCCGGGGATGTCGGCCGGGCTCGTCGCGTCGGCCAGCAGGGCGGGGTCCATCCCCGCACTCTCCCGGGGATCGGGCCGCCGGGCAACTGTAAGGTTTATTGACTATTGAATCGCCCGGTGTGACCATGGCAGGACCGCCGGCCGGTGGCGGTGCGCCAAGGGCGCGCGAGAGATGGGGTACGGGGGCCGCATGAGCGAGCGCAACCAGCGGGTCGACGGGGGCGCACCGACGCCGGTGATCGACGCCGACCGCCAGGAGGGGGTGGCGTGACCACGCCCACCGGGCACCTCCCGGCCCTCGCCGCTGCCGTCCTGCAACCCGGGTTCGTCGGCACCATCCCACCACCGTGGGTGTGCCGCTGGCTCGGCGAGGGCCTCGGCTCGGTGGTGCTCTTCGCCCGCAACGTCGTCGATCCCGCGCAGGTGGCGGCGCTCACCGCGACGCTGCGTGCCGAACGTCCGGACGTCATCGTGGCGATCGACGAGGAGGCCGGTGACGTCACTCGGCTCGAATCGGTCCACGGCAGCTCCCGGCCCGGCAACTTCGCCCTCGGCGCGGTCGACGACCCGGAGTTGACCGAGGCGGTCGCCCGGGACCTCGGCGTCGAACTGGCCGCGGCAGGGGTAACCCTCAACTACGCCCCGGACGCCGACGTCAACTCCAACCCGGAGAACCCGGTGATCGGCGTCCGCTCGTTCGGTGCCGACCCGGCGCTTGTCGCGCGGCACACCGCCGCCTGGGTCCGCGGGCTCCAGGCCGGTGGCGTCGCGGCCTGCGCCAAGCACTTCCCCGGGCACGGCGACACCCGCGTCGACTCACACCACGACCTGCCCCGGATCACCGCCGACCGGGACCGACTGGACACCTGCGAGCTGGCCCCGTTCCGGGCCGCCGTCGCCGCCGGGGTGCAGGCGGTGATGACCGGCCACCTGTTGGTGCCCGCCCTCGACCCGCAACTGCCGGCCACGCTGAGTCGGCGCATCCTGAGTGGGCTGCTCCGCGACGAGATGGGCTTCTCCGGCGTGGTGGTGACCGACGCGGTGGAGATGCGCGCGGTCGCCGACCGGTACGGCTTCGCCGGGGCGACGGTCCGCGCCCTCGCCGCCGGAGCGGACGCGATCTGCATCGGCGGCGAACGGGCCGACGAGCAGTCGGCCCGTGAGCTGCGCGACGCCATCGTCGCCGCGGTCGTCTCCGGTGAGCTGCCCGAGGAACGCCTCGCCGAGGCGGCCAAGCGTGTCGGTCAACTCGCCGCCTGGACGGTGGCAGCCCGCGCCGGGTCGGCCGAGAAGCGCGGCACCGCCGACGTCGGGCTGGTCGCCGCCCGCCGTGCGGTTCGGGTCACTGTCGCCCCGAGCGCGACGGTCGCGCTGCCGTTGACCCGCGCGGCGCACGTCGTCGAGTTCGAGCCGCTGCGCAACATCGCCATCGGTGCGGAGACCCCGTGGGGCATCGGCGCACCGCTGGGCGAGCTGCTGCCCGGCACGAGCACGGTCCGCTACGCCGAACCCGACGTGCCGGCCGACCCAGGCGCCGGGGCGGGCCCTCGCCCACTGGTCCTGGTGGTCCGCGACCTGCACCGGCACGACTGGATGCGCGCCGCGGTGCAGCGCGCGTTGGCCGCCCGGCCGGACGCGGTCGTGGTCGAGCTGGGCGTGCCCGAGCTGATCACCGGGGCGGTGCACCTGGCCACCCACGGTGCCACCCGGGCCAGCGGGTGGGCCGCCGCCGAGGTGCTGACCGGCAGCCGCTGAGCTGGACCGGCCGGTGCTGACCGGCCGGTCGGCGCTACGGGAGGTCGGCGACCAGGTCCGCGTACTCGGGGTGCTTGTCGATGAACGCGGCCATGAAGGGGCACTGCGGCACCACCTTCGTGCCGCGCTCACGGAGCTGGTCCAGCGTGCCCCGCATCAGCGTGCTCCCCACGCCCTTGCCCTGGAAGCTCCGGTCCACCTCGGTGTGGGTGAAGACCAGGACCTCGCCACGCGCCAGGTACGCGGTGAAGCCGGCCAGCGCGTCGTCGATGAGGATCTCGAAGCGGTGCTTCGCCGGGTTGTCCTCGACCAGGGTGCTCATCCGGCCATTCTCCCCGAGCTGTCGGTCAGCACGTCCAGTTCACCGAGCAACCGGTCCACCTCGTCGGCGGTGTTGTAGTGGTAGATGCTGGCCCGCACCGCGCCGCCACTGTCACGCAGGCCCATCAGCTGGAAGTACTCGTAGGCGTAGTAGTCGCCGACGGAGAGGCAGAACCCGGCGGCGCCCAGTGCCTCCTGGGTGGCCGCTGGTGACATCCCGGCGACCCGGAACGAAATCGTCGGGCAGCGCCGGGCCGGGGAGCCGTACACGGTGATCGCCGGCCGCTCCGCCAGCCCGGCGAGCAGCCGGTCCAGCAGGGCCTCCTCGTGGGCCTGAGCGGCGGCCAGCCCGGCCCGCAGCCGCGCCCGCCGGTCACCGACCGCGTCCGGGTCCAGACCCGCCAGGTGATCCACCGCCGCCGTCACGCCGGCCAGCAGCGGGAAGCTCGGGGTGCCGTACTCGAACCGGTCCGGCACCGCGTCGGAGGACGGCACCAGCTTCGCCGGGCGCAGTGCCGCCCACCGGGCCGGGTCGGCCACCATCGCCGCCAGGTGCGGGCCGGACCACTTGTAGGCACTGGTGACCAGAACGTCGGCGCCGAGCGAGGCCAGATCGGTCGGCCCGTGCGGCACCGAGTGCACCCCGTCGACGTAGACCAGCGCACCGACCGCGTGCGCGGTCTTGGCGATCGCGGGCACGTCCGGCATGGTGCCGATGGCGTTGCTACCGGCCGTCACCGCGACCAGCCGGGTCCGCTCACCGACCAGATCGGCGTACTGGGTTGCGGGCAGCTCACCGGTGTGCCGGTCCACCTCGGCCCAGCGCACTGTCGCGCCGGCCGCCTCGGCGGCCTGCACCCACGGCCGCACGTTCGAGTCGTGGTCGAGCCGGGAGACCACCACCTCGTCGCCCGGGCGCCAGGTCGCGCCGAGCGTGCGGGCCAGGGTGTACGTCAGCGCGGTGGCGCTCGGGCCCAGCACCACCCCGGACGGGTCGGCACCGAGCAGATCGGCCACCGCCGAGCGAGCCTCGGCCACCAACTCCAACGACCGGCGACCCGCCACGTTGGCAGCGCTGCGGTTACCGACCGCGGTACGCATGGCGTCGGTGATCGCGTCGATCACACTGGCCGCGGTCTGGGTGCCGCCGGCACCGTCGAAATGAACGAAGCCCTCGGTCAGGGCGGGGTAGGCGGCCCGGGTGCGGGCGATGTCGAAGGGCATGTCCCGGACCCTAGCCGGTGCCCCTCGTGCCCTGGTCGGCCGCCGGCTGATCACTGTTCGGCGAGGGGCTCGCGGCCGTCTCGTACCCTTGGCGAGGTGACGAAACGATCCGCCACCATCCCATTGACCCCCATTCGCCGCACCGCCGGCCTTTTCGCCGGTCTGGCGCTCGGCTTCGCCGTGCTCGCCGGCTGCAGCTCGCAGGGCGCCTCCACCGACTGCGCGGTGGACGCCTGCACGGTCACCTTCGATCGGGGTGTCGACGCGAGGACCACCATCCTGGGTATCGAGGCCAAACTGGTCGGCGCCGAGGGTGACCAGGTGACCGTCGAGGTCGCCGGCGAACAGCTCACCCTCACCACCGGGCAGCAGGCCGCCGAGGCCGGCGGTTTCTCGGTCACCTTGGACAGCGTCACCGACCAGCAGGTCAAAATTCGTGTAGCACGTAACCCGGGCAGCTGAGCTGAGCTGGGCGGGCGGCGGTGGCCGACGTTTGGGAATCTCCGAAACCGGAGATTGTGACGCCATGTCACTCACCCGTAGCGCCGAAGCCACCGCCTCCCGAACGGCGGACAGCCGGTGGCTGGAACTCCTCGCCCGGGCCGGCTTCATCGGCTACGGCATCGTCCACCTACTCTTCGCCTGGCTGGCGTTGCAGATCGCGTTCGGCACGTCGTCCGATGACGGCGACCAGTCCGGCGCGCTGCGTACCCTCGCCGCACAACCCCTGGGTAAGTTCCTGGTCATCGCCACCGCGGTCGGCCTGCTCGCGATGGCGATCTGGCAGGCGCTGGAGGCGGCGGTCGGGCACCGCGCCGAGCGCGGCAGGGAGCGAGTCACCGAACGGCTCGCCTCGGCCGGCCGGACCCTCGTCTACCTCTACTTCGCCTGGACCGCCTTCAAGGTCTTCAACGACGCCGGCTCGAACAGCGCCGACCAACAGGAGGCCCTGACCGGCAAGCTGATGACCTCCAGCGGTGGCCGCTGGCTGGTCGGCCTGGCCGGGGTGGTGCTCGCCGCGATCGGTGTCGGCCTGGTCATCTACGGGGCCGTCAAGCGGTTCGAGAAGCACCTCAAGACCGGCGAGATGAGCCCGAAGACCCGCAAGCTGGCCCGCCGCCTCGGCATGGCCGGTTACATCGCCAAGGGCGTCGCGTACGGCATCTCCGGTCTGCTGGTCGTCGTGGCTGCGGTCAACTACGACCCGGAGAAGGCTCGGGGTCTTGACGCGGCACTGCACACGCTGCGCGAGCAGTCGTACGGCGTGTTCCTGCTGACCCTCGTCGCCCTGGGCATCGCCGCCTTCGGCTTCTTCTGCTTCCTCCAGTCCCGGTACCGCAAGGTCTGAGCTGGTCGAGTCCGGCGACGTCGGGCACTGGCGGGCTTTTGCCCGAAGTGCCCGACGCCTGGTCGAAGGGGAGCACCGAAGCCGTGCAGAGTTATCTCGAAACGGCCGTCGCCGCGCTCGTCGCGGCGGCGGTCGCCCTGTTCCTGGTCGAGGTCGTCCACCGGCTGACCCGGCGGTTCGGCCGCCGATCACTGCTGTTGACCGAGCTGACCGATCACGCGCACCGCCCGTTCCAGGTCGCCGGCACGGTCCTTGCCGTGCAGTTCGCCGTCCGCTTCAGCACCGGGTACGCGGTCGGCGAGAGTTGGCGGCGGCTGCTGCTGCACCTGCTCCTCCTCGGCGTCATCGCCACCACCGCCTGGCTGGTCGCCGCTCTGCTGATCGTCGTGGAGGACACCGCACTCGCCCGGTTCCGGGTCGACGTGCCCGACAACCGGCACGCCCGGCGGGTCCGGACCCAGGTGGTGATGCTGCGCCGACTGACCATCGCGGTGATCGTCATCCTGACCGTCGGCGTGATGCTGATGACCTTTCCGAGCGTGCGCGGCATCGGCGCCGGTGTGCTGACCTCGGCCGGCGTGGTCGGTGTGGTGGCCGCGCTCGCCGCGCAGAGCCTGCTCGGCAACGTCTTCGCAGGCCTTCAACTCGCCTTCAGCGACGCCGTCCGCCTCGACGACGTCGTGGTCGTCGAGGGGGAGTGGGGTCGGATCGAGGAGCTGACCCTCAGCTACGTCGTCGTGCAGATCTGGGACGACCGGCGGTTGATCCTGCCCACCTCGTACTTCACCAGCAAGCCGTTTCAGAACTGGACCCGGACCGAGTCGGCGGTGCTCGGCACCGCCGAGATCGACGTGGACTGGGCGGTGTCGGTGCAGACCATGCGCGAGGAGTTGCGCCGCCTCGTCGAGGGCACCGAGCTGTGGGACGGGCGGGTGTGCGTCCTGCAGGTCACCGACGCCACCGGTGGGATGGTGCGGATGCGCGCGCTGGTCAGCGCCGCCGACGCGGGCAGTCTGTGGGACCTGCGCTGCCTCGTCCGGGAGCACCTGGTGGCCTGGATCCGGGACAATCGCCCGACCGCGATGCCCCGGATGCGCACCGAGCTGGGCGATGCCAGCAGCAACCTGCCCTGGCAGTGGGTGCAGCCGAGGCGGCCGGCACGCCGCGCGACCGACACCGAGGCACCCGACGACGCGCGTGTCTTCGGCGGCAGCGACGACGGCGACGCCCGCAGCGAAGCCTTCGTTGGCCCCGAGGAATCCCGCCCCTGACCCGCCCGGAACACCCCAGCCCACACACGACGGTGGTCGGCCGGGCCTGACATGCCTAGACCGGACAAATCGCCCAACGACCAACCGTGGGTAGGCCTCCGTGGCCTGCCACCGGCATGGTCAACTCCAGATCACCGACATTGCGGTATCCGGCGTGGGCGGGATACCCCAACATCGGCGACGTTGTGTCGATCTTGCTCCCGAAGTCGCGACGATCATGGACTTGGCGGGGAGGTATGCCCGGTTTGCTCCCCGCCATCCTCATGATCAGCCCTGCGGTCGTGGGTCGGCGGGGGAGAGGGGCCGGGTGGGAGGTTTGGTCGGCCTTGGGTGGGGGATCTGCTGCCGGACGTCTCTGGCGCGATCGAGTGGGCCGGGTGCCGGCACTTCGGCGCGGCGTCCGGACAACGGGGACGGTGAGCTGCTCGGCGCGCTTTAGGATTGACGGGCGGCGACTCCGGGCATACAGCGCGGTGATGAGGAAAGGAGGACAGCATGGCTGACGTGGCGAACGCCCGCACATCCCACAACGGGAGCGAGCCCTCCACCGCCGAGTTGGTGCAGCGAGCCACCGAGCAGGTCTCCCGCCTCGTGCGGGACGAACTGGCGCTGGCCCGGGCAGAGTTGACCCAGAAGGGCAAGCACGCAGGCATCGGGATCGGCCTGTTCGGCGGCGGCGGCGCGCTGGCATTCTTCGGCCTGGGCGCGCTGGTCGCCACGGCGATCCTGCTGCTCGACCTGGTGCTGCCCGCCTGGGCTGCCGCGCTGATCGTGGCGGTGGCCTGTTTCCTGATGGCCGGCATCTTCGCCCTGGTGGGCAAGAAACAGATCAGCCGTGCCGTCCCGCCGATGCCGGCGGCCACGGTCCGCAGCCTCAGGGCCGACATGGACACCGTCGCCGCCGCAGTGAAGGACAGGGGGCGGCAATGACGGGCAACGGGACCGGTGACACGGAGGCGCTCCGCGAGGAGATCCGTCGCACCCGGGTCGAGTTGGGCGAGACGATGGAGGCGTTGGCCGCCAAGGCCGACGTCAAGGCGCGTCTGAAGGAGTCCGCCGGCCAGGCGAAGGAGCGGATGCGCGAGCAAGCGGCGCAAACCGTCGCCCGGGTCCGCGGGCAGGCGGTGCGGGGTGCCGGGATGGCGCGGGCACAGGCTTACGAGAAGAGCGAGTTGGTGCGCGCGCAGGCGCACGACAAGGGCGAGTTGATGCGACGCAACCCGGTGCCGTGGGCGGCGATCGCCGCCGGTGCGGTGGCCACCGTGGTGGTGCTGATGATCGTGCGGGGGAGGCGTAGGTGAGCAAGAGCATCGGCAGGGTCGCGTACCGGCCGGTCGGCGTGTTGATGGGTATCGCCGCAGGAGTGGTGGCCGGCGCGATCTTCCGGCAGGTCTGGAAGGTCACCGCAGGCGACGGCGAGGCGCCAAACGCGACAGACGAGGATCGCGGCTGGGGCGAGATCCTGGCCGCCGCGGCGTTGCAGGGGGCCATCTTCGCGGTCGTCCGGGCTGCCGTGGACCGGGGTGGCGCGGTCGGCGTCCGCCGGATGACCGGCAGTTGGCCGGACTGACCACACAGCGACTTCAGCCCCCTTCCCGCATCGATGGGAAGGGGGCTTTCGCATGACATCGGACGCCGCCCAGCGGATCTCAGGCATCCGTCAGGTCACATGTCGGAGAAATTCGTTCCAGAGGTCGTGACAGAGTTTTTGCGTACGTGATTTGCTGGTCCACGCTGTTGCGAGATGGCGTGGGTTGAGAGAAGTCTCCTTCGTGGGGCCGCCTCAGACGCCGCTGCTCAAAAACGGCCGATCGGCCGGACGGCGTGCACGGCCACCAGTTTTTAGAGGGAGATACACATGGCTCAGGGAACCGTGAAGTGGTTCAACGCTGACAAGGGCTTCGGCTTCATCACCGTCGATGGTGGGGGTGCTGACGTGTTCGTCCACTTCTCGGCCATCCAGTCCAGCGGCTACCGCTCGCTGGAGGAGAACCAGCGGGTGGAGTTCGAGATTGCTCAGGGTCAGAAAGGCCCGCAGGCGGAGCAGGTCCGTCCCATCTGAGTGAGATGGTCGGCCCCCGCCGACCAATGGGACGATCCGGCCAGGGTCGTTGCGAAGCCCCGTATCCCCTCCGGGATGCGGGGCTTTCCCGTGTCGACGCCCGGCGCCAGTGTGGACCGGGGGGTCAGTTCCGCCGGCGCGAGCGCAGGCCGAGCCAGATCACCACAAGCCCGGCCAGCGCCACCAGCGGGCCGAGCACCGCCCAGATCTTCTCGTCGGTCATCATGCTGCCGCTGACATAGCCGAGGCCCTGCACTGTCCACACCGCACCGATCACGACGGCCAGCAGGCCGAGGGTGAGCGGAAGCCAGCCCCTCATCGCGTCCCCTCTCCGCCGCCCGGGGCGGCGCGCCGCCCACCAGCATCGCTGGTCGGGCGGCGCGGCGCGAGCATCCCGGGTGTGCGGGTCACCACCGGTCGTGCACCTGCGGGCGGATCAGCTCGTCGTAGATCTCGCGTACGGCGGCCAGCTGGCCGTCGGTGAGCGGAGACAGGGATGCCGCCGCGGTGTTGCGCCGGGCCTGATCCGCGTCGCGGGCACCCGGGATGACGACGGTGACGCCCGCCTGGTCCAGCACCCAGCGCAGCGCGAACTGCGCCATCGTGCGGTCCGCGTCGACAAGCGGAGCCAGCCGGCGTACGGCGGCCAGGCCCTGCTCGTAGTCGACCCCGGAGAACGTCTCCCCGACGTCGAAGGCAGCGCCGTGCCGGTTGTAGTTGCGGTGGTCGTCGGCGGGGAACTCGGTGTGCTCGTCGTAACGGCCGGAGAGCAGGCCGCTGGCCAGCGGCACCCGGGCGATGATGCCCACTCCGGCCGCGGCGGCTGCCGGCAGGACACGCTCGAGTGGCTTGTGGCGGACCGCGTTGAGGATGATCTGAACGCTCGCCACCCCTGGTCGGGCGATCGCGGTGAGGGCCTGGTCGCAGGTCTCGACACTGACCCCGTACCCGGCGATGGCCTTCTCGGCGACGAGGGTGTCCAGGCCGTCGAAGACCTCGTCGGAGGAGAAGACGGCGGTGGGCGGGCAGTGCAGCTGGACCAGGTCCAGCGTGTCCATGCCCAGGTTGGCCCGGGACCGGTCGGTCCACTGCCGGAAGTTGGCCAGGGTGTACGACTCCGGCACCTGCTCGACGCGGCGGCCCATCTTGGTGGCGACGGTCAGCCCGGCGTCGGGTCGGGTGCGAAGGAAGCGGCCGATCAGTTGCTCGCTGCGACCGTCGCCGTACACGTCGGCGGTGTCGAGGAAGGTGACCCCGGCGTCCACGGCGGCGGCGAGCACCGCCATCGCGTCGTCCTCGCTGACGGTGCCCCAGTCGGCGCCCAGTTGCCAGGCACCCAGGCCGACCGCGCCGACGGTCCGGCCGAGCCGGTTGAAGCTGCGCTGTTCCATGCCCCGAGCCTAGTGATCGGGTTGCCGCCCTGCCAGGCGAGCCGTACCTTTCAACAAGACGAACGTACGGTTTTAGGAGGCGACCATGTGGGATCCGACGACCTACCTGCGCTTCGGCGACGAGCGATCCCGGCCGTTCTACGACCTGGTCGCGCGGATCCCGGCCGAGCGGCCCCGGACGGTGGTCGATCTCGGCTGCGGCCCCGGCCAGCTCACCGCCACCCTCGCCGAGCGTTGGCCGACGAGCCGGGTGCTCGGCCTGGACTCCTCGCCCGAGATGATCGATCGCGCCGCAGCCCTTGGCGCTCCCGTCGACTTCGCCGTCGCCGACCTGCGCGACTGGCACCCCGGCGGCGACGAAGACGTGGTGGTCAGCAACGCGGCGCTGCAATGGGTGCCCGGCCACCAGGAGCTGCTGCGCCGCTGGGCCGCCGAGCTGCCCGCCGGCGCGTGGCTCGCCATGCAGGTCCCCGGCAACTTCGACGCCGGATCGCATCGCGCGTTGCGCGAGGTCGCCGACCGGCCGACCTGGCGGGCCGAGGTCGCCCCACTGCTGCGAGCGGACCCGGTCGACGACCCGGCCGACTACGCGGCACTGCTGACCGCCGCCGGCTGCGCCGTGGACGCCTGGGAGACTACCTACGTGCACCTGCTGCCGGCTCGGCCCGCCGCTGAGCACCCGGTGCTGACCTGGATGGAGGGCACCGCGCTGCGCCCGGTCCGGGCCGCGCTGGACGCCGCCGGCTGGTCCGCCTTCCGGGCCGAGCTGGGGGTACGCCTCAGCGCCGCGTACCCGGTGCGGCAGGGTCAGGTGTACTTCCCGTTCCGCCGCGTCTTCGTCGTCGCCCGCACCGGCGACCGTGCAGAGGAGAGCCAGTGACCGACCTGCCCGCCTTCATCGCCGGCCTGCCCAAGGTGGAGCTGCACGTGCACCACGTCGGCTCCGCCTCGCCCCGGATCGTCGCCGAGCTGGCTGCCCGCCACGAAGGGCGCACCCCCGTGCCGGCCGACCCGGAGGCGCTCGCCAACTACTTCGAGTTCCGCGACTTCGCGCACTTCGTCGAGGTCTACCTGAGCGTGGTGGACCTCATCCGCGACCCGGAGGACGTCTGGATCCTCACCCACGAGGTGGCCCGGGAGCTGGCCCGCCAACAGGTCCGCTACGCGGAGCTGACCATCACCCCGTACTCGCACGTGCGTCGGGGCATCCCCGCGCCCGCGTTCTGCGAGGCGATCGAGGACGCCCGCAAGCGCGCCCTGGCCGACTTCGGCCTCGAACTGCGCTGGTGCTTCGACATTCCCGGCGAGGCAGGCCTGCCCGCGGCCGAGGAGACGCTGCGCATCGCCCTGCAGGAACGCCCGGAGGGGCTGATCAGCTTCGGCCTGGGTGGCCCGGAGATCGGCGTACCCCGGCCCCAGTTCCGGCCCTACTTCGACCAGGCCCGTGCCGCCGGGCTGCGCTCGGTGCCGCACGCGGGGGAGACCACCGGGCCGCAGACGATCTGGGACGCCCTCAACGAGCTGGGCGCCGAGCGGATCGGGCACGGCATCTCCGCCGCCGGAGACCCGGAGCTGCTCGCCCACCTGGCCGAGCGGCAGATCGGGATGGAGATCTGCCCGACGTCCAACGTACGAACCCGGGCGGTGGCCAACCTTGACGAGCACCCGCTGCCCCGGCTGGTCGAGGCCGGGCTGCTCGTCACCATCAACTCCGACGACCCGCCGATGTTCGGCACGACCCTCAACGACGAGTACGCGGTGGCCGCCCGCCTGCTCGGGGTCGGTCCCGAAGGGCTGGCTGGGCTGGCCCGCAACGCGGTGGCCGCGTCCTTCCTCGACCCCGCCGGCAAGCAGCGGATCACGGCCGAGATCGACGCCTACCTCGCTGCTGCTCGCTGAGCCGGTCGGGCTCGCTGCCGCTCGCTGAGCCGGTCGGAGGGAGCAGGGCGCGCGGCGGGAGCCTGGGTGTGGGGGGACCTGATACTCCCGCCGCGCGCGCGGCTCCACCGGCCGTGGGTGGGTGGTGCGTTTGGCCGGTGGAACCGTTTGGAACGTGCTCTGATCCTGTCAGCCCGCAGCCGGTCCAACGCGATCGTTAACCGCGATCTAAGGAAGACTTGCGACGGCGCACAGCCGGGCCGACCCCGATCAGTCGTCGGTGGGGCGCTGACGGGGCCAGCGACGACCGGCGGCCTTCGTGTCCCGGGCGTCGCGTGCCATCCGGCCGACCAGACCGAACCGGCTGACCTGACGCGGCGTCGCCTCCGGGTCGGCGAGCAGCATCACCACGCTGGCCCCGCCCAGCCGGGCGCGGTCGATGCTCACCGAACCGTTGGCCTGCAACGCCACCCGTTTGGCGATGTCCAGGCCAAGCCCGGTCGAGCCCTGGTCACTGGCTCCCCGGCGCAGCGCCCGGTCCGGGTTGGCGATGCCGGGTCCGGCGTCGTCGATCCGGATCGCCACGTAACCGTCCCGCCGGGACACGGCCACCTCGAACGCGGTGCCCTGCGGGGTGTAGCGGAAGACGTTACCGATCACCGCGTCCAGCGCGGCGGCCAACTCGGCCCGTGGCACCGGCGCCGGGATGCGCAGCTGCGCGCCGTTCACCCGGTGCGGCCGGTTCTGATCGCCGGCCAGCGCGGCCCAGAACACCATCCGGTCCCGGACCACCTCGCTGACGTCGCACATCGCCGGCCCGGCCTCGAGCGCCACCGCCTTACGGGTGGTCTTGATCAACACGTCGATCTCACCCTCCAGGGTGACGATCGCCTGCCGGATCCGCCGGATACCGCGGAGGCGATCCAGCTCCGCCGGGCTGAACGAACCGACGCTGGTGTCATCGGACTCCAACGCCTCCGCGTCCAACCGCAGCACCGTCAACGGGGTACGCAGACGATGCGACAGGTCAGCGACCAGCTCCCGCTCATCGGTGCGGGCCGCGTCCAGTCGGTCAGCCATCCGGTTGAAGGCGTACCCGGCCTCGGCCAGCTCGCGGGGACCGGTCGGCTCGACGCGTACGCCCAGGTCGCCGTCACCGATGGAGAGCGCGGCCTTGACCAGACCTCGGGTCGAGTCCACCGCGCGGGCAGCGACCCGGTCGACCACCAGCACCGCCGCGCCGGCCAGCGCCGCGCCGACCGCGAACAGCAACAGCCAGGTGCCGCCGGCACCATCGCCAAGCGTCGAATCCGGGAGGAACACCTCGACCACGGCCGCCCGGTCACCGAGGACCACCGGGTCGAGCCGGACCACACCCCCGTCGACGTCGACGACCAACGACCGTCGTTCGGCACGAGCCCGGTCCAGGTCGCTGCCGCTGGCCCGACCAGCGGACTCGTCCAGCCCCAGCCCGTGCACCACCGGCCGGGTCGGGGCACCCTCGGCGCTCGCCACCACGGCACGCTCGACGACCGCCGGTTCGGTGCTCACCGCCAGCGCGCCGGTGACCAGCGCGCTACGCCGGGCCGCGTCGGCGATCGCCTCGTCCCGGCTCTGCTCACGCAGGCTCAGCCCGAGGGGGATCAGGAACGCGAGCGCGACGAGACTGCACATGCCGGCCGTGAGCAGGGCCAGCGCCGTCCTCAGTCCGGTGCTACCAGCCGGAACCCCACCCCCCGCACGGTGCGCAGGTAGCGCGGCTTCGCCGCGGACTCGCCCATCTTTCGGCGCAGCCAGTACAGGTGAACGTCGATGGTCTGATCCTCGCCGACCGATGGCTGCCGCCATACCTCCTCCAAGAGCTCCCGGCGGGACACTACCCGCCCAGGTCGTGCGGCGAGATACGCCAACAGGTCGAATTCCTTGCGGGTCAGCGCCAGTGGCTCCCCGTCGAGCTGGGCGCTGCGCTCGCCCACGTCCACCCGGAGCCCGCCGACGCTGTGCACCGCCGGCTGGACTGTCCGGCTCGCCCGGCCGGCGCGCCGCAGCACTGTGGTGATCCGCGCGTCCAGGTGCGCCCCGGTGAACGGCTTGACCATGTAGTCGTCGGCGCCGGCGCGCAGCAGTTTGACCACCGACTGCTCGTCGTCACGGGCGGTGGCGATGATGATCGGCACGTCGGTGATGCCGCGCAGCATCCGCAGCGCGTCCGAGCCGTCCAGGTCGGGCAGGCCGAGGTCCAGCACCACCAGGTCGGGTGTCTCCGCGGCGACCCGACGCAGGGCGTCCAACGCCGTACCCACGGCGTGCACGGCGTGCCCCCGGTCGGTGAGGGACCGCAGCATCGCGCCACGTACGACGTGATCGTCTTCGACCAGGAGCACGGAGGCCACGACAAGACCGTACTTTGCCTGGCAAGTTGATCGCGTTGCGACGTGCCTGGTGAGGGGGCAAGCTGTCATGACGATGTCGTTCACCCTGTTCGTCGATGCCCGCCTGGCGCTCGCCCGGGACAGCCTCGCCGGTCTCTCCACCGGCGACGCGCTCGGCGCGCAGTACTTCCTGCCGGCGTCAGCGCCCACGGATCTCACCCCCGACGCGCTGCCGCCAGCGCCCTGGGAGTGGACCGACGACACCGAGATGGCCTGCTCGGTCCTCGCGGAGCTGGCCGACTCCGGCGGCATCGACCGGGACCGGCTGGCCCTGGCCTTCGCCGAGCGGTGTGCACCGCGGCGGGGCTATGGCGCCGGAGCGATGCTGATTCTGGAGCTGATCCGCACCGGCACCCCCTGGCCGGTGGCCGCCGCGTCCGCCTTCGACGGTCAGGGCTCCTGCGGCAACGGCGCGGCGATGCGGGTCGGCCCGTTGGGGGCGTACTTCGCCGACTCGACCGCGCGTGCCGCGGCGCAGGCCCGCGCCTCGGCCGAGGTGACGCACGCGCACCCGGAGGGGATCGCCGGCGCTGTCGCGGTCGCCGTCGCCGCCGCGTTGGCCGCCCGAGCCCGCCTCGACGGGCACCGGCCGCCCCCGGAGCGGCTGCTCGCCGGGATCGCCGCCGCGCTCGACCCGGGCACCGAGGTGCACCGAAGCGTGAACCGGGCGGCCGGGCTGCTCGGCCGGCCGCTGCCCTGGGTGGTGGCGGCACTCGGCAACGGCTCCCGGGTAACCGCCCAGGACACCGTCGGGTTCACCCTCTGGGTGGCCGCCACCCACCTCGACGACTATCCGGCGGCGATCCAGATGTGCGTGCGGGCCGGTGGGGATGTGGACACCACGGCCGCCATCGCGGGGGCGGTGGTGGCGGCGTACACCGGCGTCGGCACCCCTGGCGGGGTGCCCGAGTCGTGGCTGAGCGCCCGCGAACCGTTACCCACCTGGCTGCCCTGACCGTCCGTCCCGTCGCAGCCGCGTCGTCAGGTTGGCCTGTGTCGCCGCGTCGCCGCGTCGTCACGTCGCCGCGCGACCGTGATCCACTCCATATCGCCGATGTTGGGGTATCCAAGCGGCGGGATACGCCAACATCGGCGATGTTGAGTCGATCAAGCCTGGGTCACCGCTCCTCCGCCGGTCACCTCGGCGAGCGCCGCGTCTTCGGCCGGGTCGCGTCGGCGCCACCGACTGACCAGCCAGCCGATCGCCGCGCCGCCGCCCAACCCGGCCAGCAGGCCGGCGGCCAGCATCCCGTCGGCGTTGCCCGATTTGCGGTCCGCCCCGTCGGCGCTGCCCGACCCGCCGCCCGCCCCGTCGGCGTTGCCCGATTCGCCGCCCGCCTCGCCGGCCGGTGCCGCGTCGACACCGGTGTCCGCACCCGCCGGGGCACCGGCCGCCGGCGCACCGGCCGCCGGCGCACCGGCCGCCGGCGCACCGGCCGCCGGCGCACCGGCAGCCGGTGCGCCATGACCGCCGTGCCCGGCCGGTCCGGCCGCGCCAGCGGCCGCCGGCAACAGGGTGAGCGCCGGAGCCCGGTGCGCGCCGTCGGCGTCCGCCCACCGGACCACCGTGCCATCGGCGTACGTCTGGACGACCTCGAAAGTGAGCCGCTCCGCCTGGGGTAGCGGCCCCATCGACAGCGCCAGCCGGGCCGGCCCAGGTTCGCTCTCGCCGACCCGGACCCAGGTCACGGCGGTGGTGACCGTGCTCACCCCGGTGGAGTGGATGCCCGCCACCGGCCGATCCAGGGTTCGCGAGCTGATCCGGGGTGCCCAACCGTCCACCGACATCGGGTAGACCTCGGCGATCGGCGCGTCAGCCGGCATCCGGACCTCGATCTCGCGGGTCTTCGTGCCGGCCCGCTCCTCCGGCACGGAGAACTCCAGGCGTACGGCGTCGCCCTGCAGTGCCTCGGTCGGGGTGGTCGTCACGTCCGCGGCGTGCGCCGACCCGGGCCAGAGCAGCAGCCCGGCGGCGGTCAACGCGGTCACCGCCGCGATCCGCCGCCGACGTCCACCGCCGTGCGTGCTCGCCATGTTGTGCCCCCATCTGTGTCGGTGCGGCTGGCACCGGTTCCGGTCACACCTGGTAGTTCGGCTCCGAGGCGCGAAAGGTTCAACGCTGGTGCCCTTCCCGACCGTGGGTGGGCGGACCGATAGCATCGGCAGGAGCCGAGGATCGGCACCGTTTCGTACCGCTTGGAGGAGTCACCGTGTCCGCACCCCGTACCCCCGCCGTGGCCGACCCCGTCGTCGTCGCCGCCGGGACCACGGCGGCCGACGCGGTGGCCGCGGCCGGACTGCCCGCGAACGGCCCCAAGGCGATCGTGGTGGTCCGCGACCCGGAGGGTCAGCTGCGTGACCTGGACTGGGCGCCGGCCGAGGAGACCGTCGTCGAGCCGGTCAGCCTGGATTCGCCCGACGGGCTCAACGTGCTGCGCCACTCGACCGCGCACGTGCTGGCCCAGGCCGTGCAGGACATCTTCCCCGAGGCCAAGTTGGGCATCGGCCCGCCGATCGAGAACGGCTTCTACTACGACTTCGACGTCGACAAGCCGTTCCAGCCCGATGACCTCAGCAAGCTCGAGAAGCGCATGCAGGAGATCATCAAGTCCGGGCAGCGGTTCCGCCGCCGTCGCTTCGGCAGCCTGGACGAGGCGCGCTCCGAGCTGGCCGACGAGCCGTTCAAGCTGGAGTTGATCGAGGTCAAGGGCGAGGGCCTGGACACCACCGAGGTGATGGAGGTGGGCGGCGGCGAGCTGACCATCTACGACAACCTCGACGCCAAGGAGGACAAGGTCTGCTGGTCGGACCTGTGCCGAGGCCCGCACCTGCCGACCACCCGCCTGATCGGCGCGTTCAAGCTGATGCGCTCGGCCGCCGCGTACTGGCGCGGTTCGGAGAAGAACCCGCAACTGCAGCGGGTGTACGGCACCGCGTGGCCGACCCGCGATGAGCTCAAGGCGTACCTGAAGCTGTTGGAGGAGGCCGCCCGGCGCGACCACCGCAAGCTCGGTGCGGACCTCGACCTGTTCAGCTTTCCCGACGAGATCGGCTCCGGCCTGGCGGTCTTCCACCCCAAGGGCGGCATCATCCGCCGGGAGATGGAGCACTACTCGCGGCGCCGGCACGAGGAGGCGGGGTACGAGTTCGTCAACACCCCGCACATCACCAAGGCGCAGCTGTTCCAGACCTCCGGTCACCTGCCGTACTACGCGGACACCATGTTCCCGCCCATGCAGTTGGAGGGCGCGGAGTACTACCTCAAGGCGATGAACTGCCCGATGCACAACCTGATCTTCAGGGGGCGCGGGCGGTCGTACCGGGAGCTGCCGCTGCGGATGTTCGAGTTCGGCACCGTCTACCGGTACGAGAAGTCCGGTGTGGTGCACGGCCTGACCCGGGTTCGTGGCCTGACCCAGGACGACTCGCACATCTACTGCACCCGCGAGCAGATGGCCGGCGAGCTGTCCACGCTGCTCAGCTTCGTGCTGGACCTGCTGCGCGACTACGGTCTCGACGACTTCTACCTGGAGCTGTCGACCCGGGACGACTCGCCCAAGTTCATCGGCGCCGACGAGGACTGGGCCGAGGCGACCGAGGCGCTGCGGACCGCAGCCGCAACCTCCGGCCTGGACCTGGTGCCTGACCCGGGCGGCGCGGCGTTCTACGGGCCGAAGATCTCCGTGCAGGCGCGGGACGCGATCGGTCGGACGTGGCAGATGTCCACCATCCAGGTCGACTTCAACCAGCCGGAGCGGTTCGGGCTGGAATACCAGGCCGCCGACGGCACCCGCCAGCGGCCCGTGATGATCCACCGGGCGTTGTTCGGCTCGATCGAGCGGTTCTTCGGGGTCCTCACCGAGCACTACGCGGGCGCGTTCCCGGCGTGGCTGGCGCCGGTGCAGGTGGTCGGCATCCCGATTCGCGAGGACCACACCGACTACCTGCACGGCTTCGTCGCGGCGCTGCGCGCCGAGGGGATCCGGGCACAGGTGGACGCGGGTGACGACCGGATGCAGAAGAAGATCCGTACGGCACAGCAGCAGAAGATCCCGTTCATGGTGATCGCCGGTGACGACGACGTGGCAGCCGGCACGGTGTCCTTCCGCTACCGCGACGGCTCCCAGCGCAACGGGGTGCCGGTCGCCGAGGCGGTGACCCACGTCCTGGACGTGGTCAGCTCGCGGACCAACATCGGCCCGTCGGCCGCCGCGGAGTAGCTCCCGCGCGTCCCACCCGGCCGGTCCTGCTCGGCCGTTCATGATCGTGCTCGATTCAGGAAGTAGTGGCCTCACCGCTGCGGGAGGCCACTACTTCCTTGTTCGAGCGTGGTCTTCGACGATCGATCGCCGAAGACCACGCTGGGGCGTCAGATGCCGCAGTTCGGCGCCGACCAGCCGCCGACCGCCGCCACGTGGGTGTGGTCGTTGTGGTCCGGGTAGCCGGGGCCGAGGATCTGTCCGAAGCCGTGGTAGCGGGCCTGCTGGGCCAGCCGGCAGAACGACGGTGACCCGACCAGGTCCACCGCGTCGCCGTACAGGTGCCGGCTGTTCGACGCCCCGCCGACCGCGCTGTTGCAGGCGTAGCTGCGGAAGCTGCTGCTGATCGCGATGGCCACGTCACCGAGGGCGTGCCGCAGGGCCTGGAGCTTCCACATCGAGACGAGCGCGTTGAACCGGGCGGTGCTCGCCGCGACCGCGCCGCCGGCCCAGGTGCTGTTGCAGTTGTTCAGTTCGGCGTAGCTGAAGTTGGCGGGGGTGCAGTCGTCGTCCTGGAGGGCGTAGAGCCGGTTGAAGGTCTGTGGGCCGGCGATCCCGTCCGCGGACAGCCCGTACGCCTGCTGGAAGCGGATCACCGCGGACCGGGTGGCCGGGCCGAACGCACCGTCGATGGTCAGCACGGCACCGTAGCCGGGGTAGCCGGCGACCCGGATCTGTAGCTGCCGGACGTCTTCGCCGGACGCCCCCTGGGACAGGCTGCGACCCCAGGTGTAGCAACCATCCGCCTGTGCCGCTCCGGCGGTGAGGGTGATGCCGGCCACCGTGGTGGCGGCGGTCAGCGCGAGTGCCGCGAGTAGCCTGCCGAGCCGTCGGATCATGCAACTCTCCATCAATGAATGGAAGTACGTGGATGCACGGAATTTTCAGACGTGAGCATCGATCCGTCAAGAAGTTGCAAGCAAGGATTTTCCCGGCGCCAGGTATCGCGGCCCGCCTGAGCGGCTCCGTAGGATCGGCTCGTGACAGGCGCGGAGGGGTACACGGACATCGGTGACATGACGGACGGCTTGGAGCGGCTCTGGACGCCGCACCGGATGACCTACATATCCGGCGAGGACCGCCCGGCCGAGGGCTACGAGAAGCCCACCGGTTGCCCGTTCTGCCTGGCACCGAAGCTGCCGCCGGAGGAGAGCCTCGTGGTGGCCCGTGGCGAGCACGTCTTCGTGGTGCTCAACCTCTACCCGTACAACCCGGGGCACCTGCTGGTCTGCCCCTACCGGCACGTCGCCGACTACACCGACCTGGACGTGCCGGAGACCACCGAGCTGGCGTCGTACACCCAGACCGCGATGCGGGTGATCCGCAAGGTGAGCAACGCGCACGGTTTCAACCTGGGCATGAACCAGGGCGGGGTGGCCGGCGCCGGCATCGCCGCGCACCTGCACCAGCACGTGGTGCCGCGCTGGGGCGGCGACGCGAACTTCATGCCGGTGATCGGCCGCACGAAGGTTCTGCCGCAACTGCTCGGCGACACCCGCGACCTGTTCGCCCGCGCCTGGCCGTCCTGACCGCCGTCCGGGTTGCCCGCCGTCCGCGTTGGGTGGCGTCCGGGTTGCCTGGCGTCCGCGTTGGGCGGCGCGCCCCTTTGCGCGGCGCCCGCGTTGGCCGGGGCTAGCCGGCTGGCGTCCGCGTTGGGTGGCGTCCGCGTTGGGCGGCGCGCCCCTTTGCGCGGCGCCCGCGTTGACCGGGGTTAGTCGGCGCGCAGAAGCGGTGTCAGCTCCGGCCAGCTCTCCACCCGGTGTACGCGGGGCAGCAGCGCCGCGTGTGCGGCGACCTCCGCCGGGCGGGGGCGGAACAGGAAGCGGTGCGGCACCGAGTCGAGGTAGCCGAGCACCTCCAGTTTGTCGTCCACGAAATGGGTCAGCCCGAGCCGCCGGGCGATCGGCGCCTTGTCCGGTCGGGTGCGGCAGAAGTGCACCCGCTGCGCGGGGATGCCGGTGCGCGCCGGAAAGTCGTGGTGGGCCAACCACTCCCGGGTGCGCCGCTCGGTGGACTCCCCGCACTTGGACACCAGGTGCACCTCGTCGAACGCCGGGCCGACCGCCGCGAGTGCCTCGAAGGCCCCGTCGACGACGGGGGTACGCAGGTAGTGCGCGCCGAAGAACGACGTGTCCGCATCTCCGTCGGCCGGCTCGATGATCACGCCGCCGATGTCCACACCCAGCCTCCGCATGCGGCCGATCATGCCGCACCGGCAGGTTGACGCACACCCGAGATTCCGCCCCCGGGATCTGCTACGTCCCGACCGGCGAAGGTGGCACGATCGGCCGATGGCAGTCACGACACGAACGTTGGGGCGCAGCGGCATCGAGGTCAGCGCCCTCGGCATGGGGTGCTGGGCGATCGGCGGGCCCTGGGCGGAGGGCACCCAGCCGCTCGGCTGGGGCGCAGTCGACGACGACGAGTCGGTGCGGGCCGTATGCCGGGCGCTCGATCTGGGCGTCACCCTCTTCGACACCGCCGACACGTACGGTGCCGGGCACGGTGAGCGGGTGCTCGGCAGGGCGCTCGCCGGCCGCCGGGACGACGCCGTGATCGCCACCAAGTGGGGCTACACCTTCGACGAGCCGAGCCGGCAGGCCACCGGGGAGGACGCGTCACCCGCGTACCTGCGGCGGGCCGTCACCGCCTCCCTGCGCCGGCTCGACACCGACCGGATCGACCTTTACCAGCTGCACCTGGCCGACCTGAGTGTGCCGCGGGCGCAGGCGCTGATCGGCACCTGCGAGGACCTGGTCGCTGAGGGTCTGATCCGGGCGTACGGGTGGAGCACCGACCGCCCCGACCGGGCCGCCACGTTCGGGCACGCCGCGGCCGGTGCCACTGCCGTGCAGCACACCCTGTCGGTGCTGCGGGACGCCCCCGACCTCCTCGCCGTCTGCGACAAGTACGACCTGGCAAGCGTCAACCGGGGCCCGCTGGGGATGGGGTTGCTCACCGGCAAGTACTCAGCCGGGTCGATACTGCCCCGCGACGACGTGCGCGGGTTGGCCCCGGGCTGGTTGGAGTGGTTCCGTGGTGGCCGGCCGGCACCGGAGTGGCTGCGCCGGGTCGCCGCGGTCCGCGCCGCGCTCACCGCCGACGGGCGCAGCCTCGCCCAGGGCGCGCTGGGCTGGATCTGGACCCGCAGCGGTCGCACCATCCCGATTCCAGGCTGCCGTACGGTCGCTCAGGTCGAGGAGAACGCGGCAGCGCTGGAACGGGGTCCACTGCCAGCGGACCAGTTCGCCGAGGTGGAGCGCCAGTTGGCCGCCCTGCGTACCGCCGCCCTCCGCGACGCCGACCGCCCCCACTGGCCCCGCCCCACCCACCCCACAACCCACCCCTAAGCCCTCACCAGCCCGCGCCCGCGTTGTTCGGTGTCCGGGTTGTTCGGTGTCCGGGTTGCTCGGTGTCCGCGTTGCTTGGCATCCGCGTTGCTTGGCGTCCGCGTTGCTCGGTGTCCGCGTTGCTCGGTGTCCGCGTTGCTCGGTGTCCGCGTTGCTCGGTGTCCGCGTTGCTTGGCGTCCGCGTTGCTCGGTGTCCGCGTTGCTCCGCCGCGATCTTGCACTTACTGTCGTCGCATATCCGGCATTACGCCACACGACCCGAGCCGGCCCCCCGGATTCCGCCGCCCCGGTGACCTTCAGCCACCGGACAGAATCACCCATACGAGACGAATCGACGACATGCTGCCCCCGTGCCGATGGACGTCCGAGCGTGATCCACTCCATGTCGCCGACATTGCGGTATCCGCGAGGCGGGATGCCGCCATATCGGCGACATGGAGTCGATCATGTCCGAGTCCGGTTCGGGCCGCAGGACTCCCTCCCGCTCTCGCCGGGGCAGTCGGACATCGGCGTCAGAAACTGCAGGATCGGCGGGCAGGGATGGCGGGGCCGCGCTGCTCCGCGCCCGCCCGGTCGATCATGGAGTTATGGTGGGCGATTTAGTAGTGCACGCCCCTTTCATGAGGCACCACAACTCCATGATCGGCGGCAGCAAGCCCGACCCACGCCGGCCGACCCGCCCCCGGCGCCCCACCCGCGCGATCTTGCACTTTCTGTCGAGACTTTTGCCGCAATGACGACATTCAGGCGACACAAAGTGCAAGATCGCTGGCGCCGGACGCGGCGCGGGCGGGGCAGGGCGGGGCGTGGCGCGGGCAGGGCGTGGCGTGGCGCGGGGCAGGGCGGGGCAGGGCGCTGGGCAGAGCTTGGCGTGGCCGCTGCTGGGCGTGGCGCCGGGCAGAGCTGGGCGTGGCCCGTGCTGGGCGTGGCGCCGGGCAGGGCAGGGCGTGGGCTGGCCGGGCGAGGGCCCGGGAGGGGTTACGGGGTTTGTTCCTTGCGGATCTGGTCGGCCAGGTGGGCGGGCATGGGGTCGTGGCGGACGAAGTGACGGCGGAAGGTGCCCGTGCCAGCCGTCATCGAGCGCAGCTCGACGGCGTAGCGGAGCAACTCGGTGGCCGGCACCTCCGCCCGGACGAGGGTGCGGCCCTCGGCGTCCGGGTCCGGTTCGGTGCCGAGCACTCGGCCGCGTCGGCCGGACAGGTCGCCCATGACCGTGCCCACCGAGCCGTCCGGCACTCGGATGGTGACCTCGTCGATTGGCTCCAGTAGTGCCGGCTGGCCACGGTCGGCGGCGTCGCGCAGGGCCAGCGCGCCCGCGGTTTGGAAGGCCGCGTCAGAGGAGTCGACGCTGTGCGCCTTTCCGTCGACCAGGGTCACCCGCAGGTCCACCACCGGGTGGCCGGCGACTAGGCCGCGTTCGAGTTGGGCGCGGACGCCCTTCTCCACTGACGGGATGTAGTTGTGCGGCACCGCGCCGCCGACGACCCGGTCGACGAACTCGTTGCCGCTGCCCGAGGGTAGGGGCTCGACCTCGATGTCGCAGACCGCGTACTGGCCGTGCCCGCCGGATTGCTTGACGTGCCGGCCGTGGCCCTTCGCGGGTACGGTCAGCGTCTCGCGCAGCGACACCTTGACGGGTTCGGTGTCCAGCTCGACGCCGCCGGCGCGTAGCCGGTCGAGCACCACGTCCGCGTGTGCTTCGCCCATGCACCAGAGCACCAGCTGGTGGGTTTCCGGGTTGCGCTCCAGTCGCAGTGTGGGGTCGCCGGCGACCAGGCGGGCGAGGTTGCGGGCCAGGGCGTCCTCGTCGGCGCGACTGCGGGCCACGACCGCCACCGGCAGCATTGGCTCCGGCATTTCCCAGGGGGCGATCAGCAGCGGGTCGTCCTTGGCGGAGATGGTGTCGCCGGTCTCGGCGCTGCCCGACTTGGTGATCGCGCAGATGTCGCCGGCGACGCAGAGCTGCACTTCACGCAGGGTGGCGCCCAGCGGGGTGAAGATGTGCCCGACCCGCTCGTCGGCGTCGTGGTCGGGGTGGCCGCGTTCGGCCATGCCGTGCCCGGAGACGTGCACGGTCTGCTCGGGGCGCAGGGTGCCGGAGAAGACCCTGACCAGTGAGACTCGACCGACGTGCCGGTCGACGGTGGTCTTGACGACCTCGGCGACGAGGGGCCCGTTCGGGTCGCAGGTCAGCGGCGGGCGGGGCGAGCCGTCCACGCCTGTCACCGCCGGCAACTCGTGCTCAAGCGGCGACGGGAATGCGGCGGTCAGCACCTCCAGCAGAACGTCCAGCCCGACACCGGTGTGGGAGCAGACCGGCACCACCGGGTAGAAGTGGCCCCGGGCGACGGCCTTCTCCAGGTCGTCGATGAGCACCTCGGTGCTGATCTCCTCGCCGTCGAGGTAGCGGTCCATGAGGGTCTCGTCCTCGCTCTCGGCGATGATCCCCTCGATCAGCTCGTCGCGTGACTCGTCGATGGCCCGCTGATGCTCCGGGTCGGGGTCGCGCACGTCGGCGGGCAGCCCGGCGGAGTAGTCGAAGACCCGGCGGGTGATCAGGCCGAGCAGGCCTTCGGTGGACACGCCGTCGTCGCCGAGCATCGGCAGGTAGAGGGGCATCACGTTGTCGCCGAAGAGACGCTGGCAGAGCGCCACCGTCTCGTCGACGTCGGCGCGGGGCTGGTCCAGTCGGGCCACCGCGACGGCGCGGGGCATGTCGACGGCGGCGCACTCCTCCCACAGGGCGACGGTGGCCGCGTCCATGCCGCCGGCCGCGGAGACGACGAAGAGGGCGGCGTCGGCGGCCCGCAAGCCGGCGCGCAGCTCGCCGACGAAGTCGGCGTACCCGGGAGTGTCCAGCAGGTTGACTTTGATGCCGTTGTGCAGCAGCGGTGCGCAGGACAGGCTGACGGAACGCTGTTGGCGTACGGCTGCGGGGTCATGGTCGCCGACGGTGGTGCCGTCGACCACGGTGCCGGCCCGACCGATCGTGCCGGTCGCCGCGAGCAGGGCTTCGACAAGGGTCGTCTTGCCGGCACCGGAGTGCCCGACGAGAACCACGTTGCGTACCCGCTCGGGCTCGGTCACCACGGGCGTGCCGCCGGTGGAACCCTTGTCCTGATTTTTTTGCGCCATGGGGCGCACCTCCCTCAGCCGGTGGTGGTGGCGACCGCCGCGCGAGGTGGAAGCGGCCCGGGGCGAGTGCGCGGCGATATCCTCCGGTGGTCTGCTGCACAGTGGGAACGGGACGGGTGGTCGGGTGAGCTGGCTCACCCTCCAGCTCGATCTCACACCCGTTGTCGGATAGGCACAAGCCTCCCCCGGGCGGGTCGGAGGGACCGGCCGTATCGCCGGAGCTGGGCGGACCGTTATCGTGGGGACCGCCATGGCGAAGATCTTCCAAGTGTCGGCCCGCGCGGGGATGACCCGCGTCGTCGAGCCGATTGCCCGCGCCCTCCTGCGCGCGGGCGTCACCCCCAATGCCGTCACCGTTGCGGGCACCGTTGGTGTGCTCGTTGGTGCGCTCGGCTTCGGTGCCCGCGGCCATCTGGTCGCGGGCGCGTTAATCGTGACCGTTTTCGCGCTCACCGACCTGCTCGACGGGACGATGGCCCGGATGAGCGGCGGCTCCACCAAATTCGGCGCGTTCCTCGACTCAAGCATGGACCGGGTCGCCGACAGCGCCGTCTTCGGCGCTGTCGCGTACTGGCTGGCCACGGAGGGCAACTACTCCGGGGTGGCCGCCGCGCTGGTCTGTCTGGCCGCCGGCAGTCTGGTCTCCTACGTGAAGGCCCGCGCTGAGGGGCTCGGCATGACCTGCAACGTGGGCATCGCCGAGCGTACCGAGCGGCTGCTGATCGTCGGCGTCGGCGGAATCCTCACCGGCCTGAACGTGAAGCCGGCGTTGGAGGTCGCGCTCTGGCTGCTCGCCGCAGTGTCGATCTTCACGGTGGGGCAGCGGATGGCCCACGTCTACCGCCAGGCTCAGCAGCTCCAGCCGAACGGCCAGGCGTGAGCGGCGCGTCGCCGACCCGGCGCCGGATGACCGGCGGCCGGGCCGCGTGAACCTCACCGAGCTGGGCTACGTCGCCGGCTGGCGGGTGGTCCGCGCGCTACCCCGGCCGTTGGTGGCGGCGGCGTTCCAGGCGGGCGCGGACCGCGCCTACCGCCGCCCCGGCGGGGGTACGGCCCGACTGCGCGCGAACCTGCGCCGGGTGGTCGGCCCGGAGCTGCCCGAGGCCGAGCTGGACGATCTCGTCAAGCGCGGACTCCGCTCGTACGCCCGGTACTGGATGGAGGCGTTCCGGCTGCCCGCGTTGAGCCGAGAGCAGATCCTGTCCGGCTTCCGACTCGATGGCGCGGAGTTGCTCGCCGCCGACGTGGCCGCCGGCCGGGGCGCCGTGGTGGCGCTGCCGCACGCCGGTAACTGGGATGCCGCGGGTGCCTGGGTGGCGGCCGCCATCGGGCCGATCACCACGGTCATGGAACGGCTCAAGCCGGAGGGCGTGTACGAGCGTTTCATGGCCTTCCGGAAGAGCCTGGGGATGGAGATCCTGCCGACCCATGGTGGGTCGCGTCCGGCGTTCGACGTGCTGCTGGAGCGCGTACGTGCCGGTGCGGTGGTGCCGTTGCTGGCCGACCGGGACCTCTCCGCCCGTGGGGTGGAGGTGGACTTCTTCGGCGGAAAGACCCGGATGCCGGCCGGGCCGGCGCTGCTCGCGCTGCACACCGGCGCGCCGCTCTACGTGGCCTCGATGTGGTACGAACCGGACGCGGCGTGCGCGTCGCTCGCCGGCCCGCTGCCGGTGCCGGGGCCCGAGGTGGGGCCTCTGGACCAGCGGGTCCGGTCGCTGACCCAGCTGATCGCCGACCGTCTGGCGGCGGGTATCGCCCAGCATCCGGAAGACTGGCACATGTTGCAGCGGATGTGGCTGGACCAGCGGGGGTCGGGGGACGGCGCGGCGCTGCCGTCGTCGGCCTCCGGTCAGGCCTGAGGAGGTGGGCACGATAGGTGCGAGGAGTGCGTCGCAGCGGCGGCCCGCCGTCGGGGACGGGGGGCGCTGACGCATGCGGATCGGCATCGTGTGCCCGTACTCCTTCGATGTCCCCGGCGGGGTGCAGAACCACGTGATGGACCTGGCCGAGGCGTTGATCACGCTCGGCCACGAGGTCAGCGTGCTCGCACCGGCCGACGAGGATTCGCCGCTGCCGGCGTACGTGGTGTCGGCCGGTCGTGCCGTGCCGCTGCCGTACAACGGGTCGGTGGCCCGGATCGCGTTCGGCCCGGTCTCGACCGCCCGGGTGCGCCGGTGGCTCACCAACGGCGACTTCGACGTGCTGCACGTGCACGAGCCGCTCACGCTGAGCCTGTCCCTGCTGGCCGTGTTGTCCGCCCGCGGCCCGGTGGTGGCCACGTTCCACACCGCGATGACCCGTTCGCGGGTGCTTGCCGCCGCGCAGGGTGTGCTTCAGATCGTGTTGGAGCGGATCACCGCCCGGATCGCGGTCAGTGCGCTGGCCCGCAAGGTCCAGGTCGAGCACATGGACGGCGGCGCGGTGGAGATCCCCAACGGGGTGGCGGTGGCCAAGTTCGCCGACGCCGAGCCGTTGCCGGGCTGGCCGGGGGAGTGCGCGCCGGGCACCGGCGGCACCCTGGGGTTCCTGGGCCGGTTCACCGAGGCGCGCAAGGGCTTCCCGGTGTTGCGCGACGCGTTCGTGGCGATGGCCGCCACCCGGCCCGGGCTGCGGTTGCTCGTCGCCGGCCCGGGTGACCCCGACGACCTGTACGACCAGTTCCCGGCCGAACTGCATGAGCGGGTCACGTTCCTCGGCCTGGTCACCGAACCGGACAAGGCGCGAATGCTGCGCAGTGTGCACCTCTACGTGGCACCGAACACCGGCGGCGAGTCGTTTGGCATGATCCTGACCGAGGCGCTGGCCGCGGGTACGACAGTGGTCGCCAGCGATCTGGACGCGTTCCGGCGGGTGCTCGACGGTGGGCGCGCCGGTCGGCTTTTCCCCACCGGTGACCCGGCGGGGCTGCGCGACGCGGTGACCGAGCTGTTGGACGATCCGGCCGGGCGGGCCGCGCTGAGCGCCTGCGGCGATCAGGTGGTGGTGAATTTCGACTGGCCGACGGTTGCTCGCCGCGTTCTGGAGGTATACGCAGCGGCGATCGAGGCAACCGACGGGCGGGTCATCGACCAGGAGTGGGTGGGGCTGGGCTGAACCGGTGTGACGCATGGTGCGGATCGCGATCGGGGTGACCGGTGTGGCCGCGCTTAACTGAAGGCGAAACGGAGCAGCACTACGATGCGGCACATGTGGTGGGTGGTGGCCGCGAGCGTGGTCCTGGGGCTGGTCGCGGCGTACCTCATCTGGACGGCCGGCCGGGTGGAGCGGCTGCAGGGCCGCGCGGAGCTGGCGGCCCGGGCCCTCGATGCCCACCTGCTGCGCCGGGCTGCGGCGGCCGCCGTGTTGGCGGAGCGGCGCTTCGGCGTGGAGCTGTACGCGGCGGCGCGGATCGCCCTGGACGCCAGCCCGGATGAGCGGGAGGCGGCGGAGAACGACCTCACCCGGCAGTTGCGTGCCGTCCAGTTGGATGCGGGCGATCCGGACTGCGGGGCGGTCATCGCCGCCAGTCGTCGGCTCGCCCTGTCCCGGCAGGTGCACACCGACCTGGTCCGGGATGCCCGCTCGGCGCGTAGCCGGCCGTTGGTGCGGTTGTTGCGGATGGGGCGGGGCCGGGAGTGGCCGCGCTACTTCGACATCGACGATCCGACCCTCGCCGTCCCGGCGGACGTCCCCGCGACCTGACCTGTCGCCGTGCGCCGGCTCCTGGAGCCACCGCGGAACGGCCGTGGGGGGCCGGTGATCAGGGCCACAGTGCAGGCCACCGGGGGTCTGATTGGCTGTCGGTGTGGCGTTGACCTGCGCGTAGCATTTTCGCTGCCACTCCCAGAGCACATCCAAGGAGCGATGACCCGTGCCCGAAAACACCGCCTCGAACTCCGGTACCGCCCCCGTCGTCGGCACCGCCCGCGTGAAGCGTGGCATGGCCGAGATGCTCAAGGGCGGCGTGATCATGGACGTGGTCAACGCCGAGCAGGCCAAGATTGCTGAGGACGCCGGCGCTGTCGCGGTGATGGCCCTGGAGCGGGTGCCCGCCGACATCCGCGCACAGGGTGGGGTGTCCCGGATGAGCGACCCCGACATGATCGACGGGATCATCGAGGCGGTCTCCATCCCGGTGATGGCCAAGGCCCGCATCGGCCACTTCGTGGAGGCGCAGATCCTCCAGTCGCTGGGCGTGGACTACGTCGACGAGTCCGAGGTGCTGACCCCGGCCGACTATGCGAACCACATCGACAAGTGGGCGTTCACGGTGCCCTTCGTCTGTGGCGCGACCAACCTGGGCGAGGCGCTGCGGCGGATCACCGAGGGCGCGGCCATGATCCGCTCCAAGGGGGAGGCGGGCACCGGTGACGTCTCCAACGCCACCACCCACATGCGCAAGATCCGCCAGGAGATCCGTCGGCTGTCCTCGTTGCCGGCCGACGAGCTGTTCGTCGCGGCCAAGGAGCTGCAGGCCCCGTACGAGCTGGTGAAGGAGGTCGCCGAGAGCGGCAAGCTCCCGGTGGTGCTGTTCACCGCCGGCGGCATCGCCACCCCGGCCGACGCGGCGATGATGATGCAACTCGGCGCCGAGGGTGTCTTCGTCGGCTCCGGCATCTTCAAGGCGGGCAACCCGGCTCAGCGGGCAGCCGCGATCGTCAAGGCCACCACCTTCCACGACGACCCGGACGTGCTGGCGAAGGTTTCCCGCGGTCTCGGCGAGGCCATGGTCGGCATCAACGTCGACGAGATCCCGCAGCCGCACCGCCTGGCCGAGCGCGGCTGGTGAGGTGAGGACCATGGCCGTACCCGTGATTGGTGTGCTCGCACTTCAGGGGGACGTCCGCGAGCACGTCGCCGCGTTGGCGGCGGCGGGCGCGGACGCCCGCCCGGTCCGCCGTCCGGCAGAGCTGGACGCGGTGGACGGCCTGGTCGTTCCCGGCGGCGAGTCCACCACCATCAGCAAACTCACCGACATCTTCGAGATGCGCGAGCCGATCGACAAGCGGATCGCCGACGGCATGCCGGTCTACGGCTCCTGCGCCGGCATGATCATGCTGGCGACCGAGGTGCTCGACGGCCGACCCGACCAGCGGGGCTTCTCCGGCATCGACATGACCGTGCGGCGCAACGCGTTCGGCCGTCAGGTCGACTCCTTCGAGGCGCCGGTGACCATCACCGGGGTGCCGGGTGAGCCGTTCCACGCGGTGTTCATCCGGGCCCCGTGGGTCGAGCGGGTCGGTGCCGGCGTCGAGGTGATCGGTTCGGTGACCGGTGGCCCGGCCGCTGACCGGATCGTGGCGGTCCGGCAGGGCAACCTGCTGGCCACCTCGTTCCACCCGGAGCTGACCGGTGACCTGCGCGTGCACGCGTACTTCGTGGATCTGGTCCGCACCGTCTCCTGACGGTGCGGACAGCTGGCGACAGCGGGCAGCTGCCCCGGGCAGCGGTCCGCCGTCGTGCGGCGGCCGCGAGGCGGAGCTGTCCACGATGCTCGCCGAGGTCGTGACCTGCTCGCGGGCGTTGCGTCCGGTGGGCCGGGCGCTGCTGAGGTCGTAGCCGGTCCAGGGGGATTTTCGTCCCGTCTGCCCTGGTCCGGGCGGGTGGGACGGAACCGCCATGCGCGGTGCATGACAGCGACCCGGGGGACGTCGGTAGGATTGCGGAGATTCGGCAGGGCCATCTGCCCGCCACGGCTTCCACCAGGGCTGACCGGCACCTCCGCGTGCGCCGGCGGAAGCGGGGCGTGAGCGGTGCGGTCGATGCAGACGGCGGGTAGCAACGGAGGTAGAAGATGTCCGGCCACTCAAAGTGGGCGACGACCAAGCACAAGAAGGCCGTCATCGACGCCAAGCGCGGCAAGATGTTCGCCAAGCTGATCAAGAACGTCGAAGTGGCCGCGCGGACCGGTGGCGGCGACCCCTCCGGCAACCCGACGCTCTTCGACGCCATTCAGAAGGCGAAGAAGAGCTCGGTGCCGAACGACAACATCGATCGCGCCGTCAAGCGTGGCTCCGGCCTGGAGGCCGGCGGCGCTGACTGGCAGACGATCATGTATGAGGGGTATGGCCCGAACGGGGTTGCCATGCTCATCGAATGCCTCACCGACAACCGCAATCGGGCGGCGACCGAGGTGCGTACCGCGCTGACCCGCAATGGTGGCTCGCTCGCCGATGCCGGCTCGGTGTCGTACATGTTCTCCCGCAAGGGCGTGGTGATCGTGCCCAAGGAGGGCACCAGCGAGGACGACGTGATGCTGGCTGTCCTCGACGCCGGTGCCGAGGAGGTCAACGACCTCGGTGAGGCGTACGAGGTGGTCTCCGAGCCGACCGACCTGATCGGAGTGCGGACGGCGTTGCAGGACGCCGGCATCGAGTACGAGTCGGCCGAGTCCTCTCTCATTCCCAGCATGAACATCCCGCTGGACGAAGAGGGCGCGCGCAAGATCTTCAAGCTGATCGACGTCCTGGAAGACTGCGACGACGTGCAGAACGTCTACGCCAACTTCGACATCTCCGACGACGTGATGGCGGCGGTCGACGCCTAAAGGCCGCACCACCCCAACTCACCGCGATCTTGCACTTTCTGCACCGACGAAACGGTTGTAGCCGACATTTCGTCGACCCAAAGTGCAAGATCGCGGCGGTAGGTGGGTGCGAGCCGGTGCCCTGCGGGCCCGTGGGCGCCCGGGGCGGCGAACGAGGAGGGTGAGAGTGGGGGCACGGCTGTTTGCACCGGGTGACGTGGTTGTTCGGCGCGAGGTTTTGCGCGGCGAGGTGTGGTTCGGCTGCCCGACGATCTGCGTCGAGGATTCGCCCGACCTGCTCGCCCTCTACCTCCCGCCCGGGGCCGAGTTCGGTTTCCCGGAGAACGGCGTCTTCCCGTGTGGGCGGCACCCGTGGGAAACCGCAGGCCACCGCTCCTGGTCGGGGCACGGCAAGCTGATGCTGCAACGCCCCGGCGAGGCACACTCGGTCGACGTGTTCTGGACCGGCCCGGGCCGCGAGTTCGACGGGTGGTATTTCAACCTCCAGGACCCGTTGCGGCGTACGCCGATCGGGGTGGACACCCTGGACCACGAGCTGGACCTGTGGTGGGGTGCGGACGCCGACCGGTACGTCTGGAAGGACGTGGAGTTGTTCGCCCAGCGCCTCGTCGAGGGGCGCTACCCGGGTATGGGCGACGCGATCCAGGCCGAGGGTGACCGGATCGCGGCGCTGCTCGACGCGGGGGAGCGCTGGTGGGACCCGGCGTGGGCCAAGTGGCAGCCCGAGCCGGCCTGGTCGGTGCCTACGCTGCCGACCGGTTGGGACCAGGTGCCGCCGGCCCGCTGAGCAGCCAGCACCGGTGTACGGCAGCGCGGGCGTCGGCGTCCGATGAGGACTCCGACGCCCGCGTGGGCGAACCATCGGCTCAGCCGATCGTCTCCCGCTCCCGCCAGGCGGTACGCAGGGAGGTCCGGCCGTTGGTGCGCAGCAGCGACCCCTCGTACACCCGGGCTCCGGCGACCAGGAACGCACCGGCGGCGAGCAGCAGGATGGCCAGCGAGACGAACGGCTCCCAGCCGGCCGCGTCACCGTTGAACAGCCGCAGCGGCATGGCCGTGGGCGACGAGAACGGCACGTAGGACAGCACCCGCATCGCGGTGTCGTTGTCGTTCAGGAAGATCACCGCGAAGAACGGCAGCGTGACGGCGAGCTGCACCGGCGTCGATACGGCGGCGATGTCCTCCTGCCGGTTGGCCAGGGCACCGGCCGCCGCCCACATCGCGGCGAGCAGCACGAAGCCGAGCAGGAAGAACGGCACGAACCAGCCGATCGCCGGGGCGAGCAGGGTGAGGAGGCCACCGCTGTCGCCGATCTGCATGCCGACCACCGCCACCACCGCGATGAGCGCGATCTGCGCGAACGCCAGGATGGCGCCGGCCACCACCTTGCCGGCCAACAACGCTCGGACCGGCACGGCGGCGACCAGGATCTCCACGATCCGGGTCTGCTTCTCCTCGATGACGCTCTGCGCGATCTGCAAACCGAAGGTCTGCGAGGTGATGAAGAAGACGAACGCGAAGACGAACGGCACCAGGAACGCCACCACCGGGTCGACCGCGTCCGGGTCGAGCAACTGCACCGGCGGCGAGCTGCTCAGCGCCTGGACCACGTCGGTGGGGGACTCGTCCATCGCGAGAACCTTCGGACCGGAGACCACCGCCGCGTCCACGTCACCGTCGCGGACGGCCTGCTCGGCGGCTCGGTCGTCGGCCACCACGCGGACGTCGAGTCCGGCGTCCCGCAGCGGCCCAGCTGCCTCCTGGGTGACGGCCACAGTGTCCGGACTGCCGGAGAACAGCGGCGGCAGGATGGTGCCCGCCGCCGCGATCAGCAGGAAGAAGAGCGTGCCAAACAGAAACGTACGGTCGCGGATCTTGACCCGGATCTCGCGTTCGGCGACCAGCCGGGTGGCCTGGGTGACGTTCACTGGGTGACCTCTCGGAAGATCTCGGTGAGCGAGGGGCTGATCGGGCGGAAGGCGCGGACCGGGCCACGGGCGAGGGCCGCCCGCAGCACGGGCTGTTCGTCGGCGCCGGCCGGCAGGTCGAAGACCACACGCTCGCCGTCCAACTCGACCAGGGTCACCCCGGGGTGGTCGCGTACCCAACCGGCGTCGCCCGCCACCACCAGCTCGTAGCGGGGCACGGTGTAGGAGTCGCGCAGTTGCTGCCGGCTGCCGGCGGCCCGGATCGCACCGTCGGCGATGATGACCAGGTCGTCGCAGAGGCGCTCCACGACGTCGAGCTGGTGGCTGGAGAAGAGCACCGGCGCTCCGGCCGAGGCTCTTTCCCGCAGCACGGTGACGACGGTGTCGACAGCGAGGGGGTCGAGGCCGGAGAACGGCTCGTCGAGCACCAGCACCTCGGGGTCGTGCACCAGCGCGGCCGCGATCTGGGCGCGCTGCTGGTTGCCCAGCGACAGCGTCTCCAGCAGGTCGTCGCCGCGCTCACCGAGCCCGACCCGTTCCAGCAGCGTGTCGGTGGCACGTCGTGCCGCGGGGGCGTCCATGCCGTGCAGCCGGCCCAGGTAGGTCACCTGTTCCCGGGTGGTCATCTTGGGGTAGAGGCCCCGCTCCTCCGGCATGTAGCCGAAGCGTCGGCGGTCCTGCGGGGTCAGCAACGTGTCACCCCAGCGCACCTCGCCGGCGTCGGGGGCGAGCACACCCAGGATGATCCGCATGGTGGTGGTCTTGCCGGCGCCGTTGGCGCCCACGAAGCCGGTCATCCGGCCGGAGGCCACCTCGAAGGAAACGTCCTTGAGTACCTGCCGGTCGCCGAAGCTGCGTTCGACGCCGTCGAGGCGAAGCGTTCTGGTCACGCACTCACGCTAGATCAAATACCGCGGACTGCCGTCCGTCCGACGGTTGAGCGGGTGGGTCCACCTCGCGACGGATGCCGGTCACCCGCCGGGTCGGACCACCCCGTTCTCGTACGCGAACACCACCGCCTGCACCCGGTCTCGCAGGCCGAGTTTGGCCAGCACCCGGCTCACGTGCGTCTTCACCGTCGCCTCGCCCAGGTGGATGGTCGCGGCGATCTCCGCGTTGCTCGCGCCGGAGGCGAGCAGCATCAGCACCTCTCGTTCGCGCGTGGTCAGCTCACCCAGCGCGGCCTCGGCGTCCGGCCCGCGGTGTGCGGTGCCTGCCGGGTCTCCGGGGCGGGCGAACGTGGAGATCACTCGTCGGGTGATCTCCGGGGCGAGCAGGCCGTCGCCCCTGGCCAGCACCCGGATCGCCTCGATGAGCTCCTCAGGTGTGCCGTTCTTGAGCAGGAAGCCGCTGGCCCCGGCCCGCAGCGCGGCGAACAGGTAGTCGTCGCGGTCGAAGGTCGTGAGGATCAGCACCGCGGGTGCACCCGGCCCGTCGGCGGTGATCTGCCGGGTGGCCTCCAGGCCGTCCATCCCGGGCATCTCCACATCCATGAGTACGACGTCGGGGCGGGTGACGCGGGTCATGGTGACGGCACGTTCGCCGTCGGCGGCCTCGCCGACCACCTCGATGTCGTCCTCCACCTCGAGGATGACCCGGAAGCCGGTACGGACGAGATGTTGGTCGTCGGCGAGCAGCACCCGGATCGGCGCCGCCGGTGTGGTGCTCATGCCGATTGCCCGGCACGGACCGGCAGCGGGAAGCGGGCGCGTACGCGCCAACCGCCGCCGGCACGCGGCCCGGTCTCCAGGTCGCCATCGTGCGCGGTGACCCGTTCGCGCATCCCGATCAGGCCCATTCCGGCGGCGTTGGCTTTGCCACCGCCCCGTCCGTCGTCGGTCACGTCGACCTCCACCTCCTGAGCCAGGTATCGAACCCGTACGTCCAGCATGTCCGCCCCGGCGTGCTTCAGGGTGTTGGTGACCGCCTCCTGCGTCACCCGGTAGGCCGCCTGCGAGACCGATTCGGGCAGCGCGACCGTGTCGCCGTACACCCCGAGGGTTGCTGTCAGGCCCGCGGCCCGGGCCCGTTCGACAAGCTCGCCGATTCGTTCGACGCCGCCGGCGGCCGGCGCTTCGGCGTTGGCCTTCTCGGAGGTCCGCAGCACGCCCAGCATTCGACGTAGCTCGTCCACGGCGGTGCGGGCGCTCTGCTCGATGGCGGCGAGTGCGGTGCGGGCCTTGTCTGGGTCGCGGTCGAACACCCGGCGGCAGGCGGACGCCTGCACCCCCATGACCGACACGTGGTGGGCGACCACGTCGTGCAACTCCCGGGCGATCCGGACCCGTTCGCCGAGCACCGCACGTTCCCGGGATTCGGCCTGCGAACTGCGCAGGTCCTCGGCCTGGGCCTGCAGCTCGTGCTCGCGCCGCGCGGCCACCCAGGCGGTCTCGCCGAAGAAGTACGCGAAACCGAAGACCAGAACATTGACCAGTACGCCGTTGACCATCGCGGCGAGCACCGGTGGCACCGGCCCGGCCGCGTCGGCGAAGGCGTCGGGCGGAATGTGGTCGATCGTCACCGCGTAGTAGACCCCCAGCCAGGCGAACATCGTGGCGATCACGCTGATCCGCAGCCGGCGGGCGAGTTGATGGTCCTGCCCCCAGGCGCCGACGGTGTAGAGGGCGCAGAACAGTGCCCAGGAGGAGAATTGGGTCTCCGGTGCCGATCGTGCCTGCGAAGCGATGAACACCATCGAGACGATCAGCAGGGTGGTGGCCGGTCGGTGCCGCCGCCAGATCAGCGGCAGGGTCACCGCGACGGTCCACAACAGTTGTTCCGGCCCGGACGGCGGCGGACCCAGCAGGAACGCCCCGGTGCTGTGGGCCAGGGTGAGGCTCACCAGTGCCAGTCCGGTCATCCCCAGCCCGATCCACAGGTCGTTGCGGCGCTGCTCCGCCGTTGGACCCGGGCGGCGCCAGTCCCCTTGCTGTGCCTCGGTCATCCGAGAACGATGCCACGTCCCCGGCCAGGCATTTCCAGCGGGCGGCTCGGTGCTGACGCCGCCCAACGGGCGAGCGGCCCGGCGCGGGGTACGCGCCGGGCCGCCCTGTCGGGAATCGCTCACGCCGTCTGGCGCCGGGTCTTGATCGCGGTGTCGACCAGGTCCCAGACCACGACCGCGGCCGCGCCCAGCGCGAGGGCCAGACCGAGGTCGTTGCGGTTGTCCGCCTCTGCCAGCCAGCTCAGGCGCACGCCCAGGGCCGGGTTGAGCAGCCGGTCGGAGAGCGCCAGCCAGGCCAGCGGCACCGCGAACGCCAGGTTGAGCAGCACCTTGGTGCCGAACAGGGCCCAGGTCCAGCGTCCGATCCGGTACTTGACGACCTCGAAGATCACGCTGGCGACCAGCACGACGATCAGCGCCGGCAGCCAGAAGTTCCACAGAGCCGGGTCGAGCATCGGAATGTTGTCGCCGTTGGTGGCCTGCACCCAGGAGTAGAAGTGCTGCAGGGCGATGTACCCGATGGTCACCACGAGCATGACCACCGACGCGATGGTGTCGGCGAGGGGAATGCGCCGGTGAACTGGTGCGTCGGGCAGCTGGTCGACGGTCCAATCTGGCAGGTCCATGGGCGTTTGGGAGCGCTCGATGAGGGCGAAGACCAGGGTGAGCCAGAAGGAGATGTGCACTGTCACGTGCAGGGCGATGACGACGCCCGTCCCGATGGCCGCGAAGCCCTTGCCCTCGGCGGCCGCGACGATGGCGACGATTGTGCCGGCGAGCGCCGGGATGAAGCTGAGCAGCAGCTTCAACAACCGCAGCCAGACCAGGTAGTAGGTCGGGCCGATGAGCTGCAACCGGCGGTCGGCGTACTGGGCGGCCAGCAGGTCGGGGTTGCCCAGTTCGGTGAGCACCTCCCGTTCGGCGGTGGTGGCGTCCTGGCCGCCGCCGGTCCGGTCCTCGATCATGTCCTCGATCGAGGCGCGCAGCTCGGTGGCGATCTCGTCCCGGCGCTGGGCGGGCACCGATCGCAGGGTGGCGGCGAGGTAGCGGTTGGTCAGGGTGTTCATCGGTCCACTCCTTGGATCAGCCCGGTGATGGAGGTCTGCACGGCGGCGAGGTCGTCGAGGAGCCGGCTCAGCATCGACTCGCCCTCGTCGCTGGTCCGGTAGAACTTGCGCGGTCGGCTCTCCTCGGTGTTCCACTCGCTGGTCAGCAGGCCCTGGTCCTCCAGGCGGCGCAGCAGCGGGTAGAGCGTGTTGGCGTCCACCGGAAAGCCGTGGTCGGTGAGCCGTTGCAGCAGTGCGTAGCCGTAGTCCGGTCGCCGCAGCGCGACCAGGCTGGCTACCACGACGGTGCCTCGACGCAGCTCCTGTAGGTGCGTCCGTAGAACGTCCTCGCTAACCATGTGTCACACCATACTGTGTGCCACACAGTGTTGTCTACACCGACATCATCGTGTTGCTCGCAGACCCTGTGCGACGGACAGCATTCGGGGCGCCCGGTACGGACCGGACGCCCCGACGTCTGACGCTGATCAGCAGGTCGCGCCCACGCGGAAGTTCCGCTCGACGAAGGCGGCCGGCCCGACCTCGAAGAAACCCACGCCCGGACGGATCGGGTGCCCGGTGAACAACTCCACCCGCGAGCCGACCCGCACGAGGTACGCCTCGGCGTCCCCCGCGTCGTTGCGGATCAGCGAGCCCCGCCGGCCGTAGATCGCCTCCAGCTCGGCGAAGGACATGCCGACCGTGGCCCCGGCGGGGGAGCGGGGCGGCGCGGTGGCCGTACCCACCGCCACCAGCCAACCGTCGCGGAACGCCAGCATGAGCACGCCGGCCCAGGAGCCGGTCGCGCCGGCGTGCACCACCCCGCCACAGCCCGGCGCCACCCAGTCGATGCGCCCCGCCGCGGTGAGCGCCGCCAGACTGACGCCGATCCGGTACGCCCCGACGCCCTGGACGCTGAGCACCTGCGGGTGGCTGTGCCCGACGAGGGTGGCGGTGGCGAGCGGGCCGCGCGCCGTGGCGGGGGCGGTGCCGCCAGTGGGAGAAGCCGCCGAGGCGGGGCCGGCGGTGGCCAGCGGGACGAGCGTGCTGAGCGCCAGCGCGGCGGTGGTGAGGAGGATCGACGGACGGTTCATGGTGCGCTCCTTCGGTGACGGGTCTCTGCCCTGTTAGTCACCGCGCCCGGGCCAGCGGTTCGTCGGGTTTCCGATCGGGTCGGTCTACTGTGCAGAGGGTTACCAACCGACGGCGCTGGCCGGGGGTGAGACGGTGACGGCTCCGCAGCGGATCGGGCCCTACGCCATCGAACGGCTGCTGGGCGTCGGTTCGTTCGCAACGGTCTGGCTGGGCTACGACCCGGTGCTCGACGCGCACGTGGCGATCAAGGTGCTGGCCGAGAACTGGAGCCACGACCTGCGGGTCCGGGAACGCTTCCGCGACGAGGCCCGGCTGCTGCGACGGCTGGAGCATGAGCGGTTGGTTCGGGTGCACGCCGTCGGTGAGCTGCCCGACGGCCGGCCGTACTCGGTGCTGGCCTGGGCGGACGGGGGGAGTCTGCGGGACAGGTTGGCTGCCCGCCCGATGTCCGGCCCGACGGCCCTGCGCCTGCTCGGCGAGGTCTGCGCGGGCGTGACCGTGCTGCACCGGCACGGCGTCGTGCACCGCGATCTCACCCCGGGCAACATCCTCTTCCACTCCGACGGCGACCGTCCGGGCACCGAACGGGTGCTGATCGCCGACCTCGGTCTGGCCAAGGCGCTCGCCGCCGCGTCCGGCCTCACCGCCCGGGCCGGGACCCCCGGCTACATGGCGCCGGAGCAGGACGACCCGGGCGCGGTGATCGACACCCGCGCCGACGTGTACGGCCTCGGTCGGCTCGGGATCCGTCTGCTCGCTGCGGATCCGGTGCGCCTCGGTACCGACCCGCCCCGATCGGTGGGCGCCCTCCGGCTGCGCGACGGCGTACCGGTGGGGGTGGCGGCGGTGCTCATCCGGGCCACCGCCCATCAGCCGGCCGATCGCTATCCGGACGCCGCCGCGCTGCACGCCGCGCTGGACCGGGCCGCCAACCCCGTACGGCAGCAGCCGGCGGCCCGTCACCCGTACCGGTTGCCGCTGGCCGGGGTGGCCGTCCTGGCCGTCGCCGTGCTGGGTGGCGCGGGCGCCGAGCCGGGCGGCACCGGCTCCGGAAGGCCCGGCGGTGGCACGTACACCGCCGGGCCGCTGACCGTGACGTTGCCGGACGGCTGGTCGGCCGCCGGTGCGACGTGGGCCGGTCAGTACGGCGTCGACGGCGAGGCGGAACCGGCGCTGGTGATGTCGCCGCAGCCCCGCCGCTGGGCCGCCGACCCCCGGGTGCCCGGCGCGTTCGTCGGCTTCTCCGCCACTACGGCGGCGCGCACCACGCCCGCCGGGTTCCTGGCCGAGCGCACGCACGGTGACTGCACGTCCGCGCCGGCCCGCACCATTCGGCAGGCGGGCGTCGAGTGGACCGTGGTGGCGTACCGCTGCGACCGGGGTCGGCCGCGGATCGTCGAGTCGGCCGGGCGGCATCCCGACCGCGACGCTCTTCTCTACGTGCAGATCGTGCCACCGGTGGACGGCGGACCCGACTTCGTGGACACGCTGCTCGCCGGCGTGCGGGTGCGGTGACGGCCGTGGCTGCGGTGACGGCTGTGGGTGCGGTGACGGCCGTGGGTGCGGTGACGGCCGGGACGCCCGGTCACGAATCGGTGGACTGGCGGACCACCACCGTGATGGTGTGCGACCGGTCCTGCTGCGGGATCGTGACGTCGACGGTGCCGGGGCGGACGAACCGGATGTCCACCACTCCGGCCTCGTACTGCTGCGACACCAGCTCCGGGCGGTCCACGGTGACCAGGCCGGGGCCGATGCCCTGGATCCGCAGCACCGCGCCGGTGGCGAAGCAGAGGGATCGCAGCAGCTCAAGCTCGGTCTCGGCCAGCGGCAGGTCGTAGCGGACGGCACCCTGGCAGCTCGTGGTCGGCCCGGTCGGCGTGGTCGTCGCGGGGGCTGGTCGCTGCGGCGTACTCCTGGTGCGGGTTGGTGCGGGCGGTGCCGCGATCGGACGCCCGCTGGTCGACGGGGGTCGGGACGGCGACCCGGTGGGCTCGGTGGGCGAGGGGGTCGCGGGGGTTGCGGGGGCTGCGGAGAGGGTCGGCGGCGGACTGGACGGACCGGGCGGTTGCGCGGGCAGCGGCGCGACCGCGTCGGTGCCGCAGGCGGCCACCGCAACGACAGCCACGAGGACGACGACACCGGCGCAGAGCCGGCGGAGCACGGGGCGCTGCGCGGCGTGGCTCATCCGGTGCCGAGGCGTTGCCGGACCTGCCGTCGGGCCAGGTGCAGCCGGGACTTCACCGTGCCCACCGGCACGTCGAGCAGTGCGGCGATCTCGGGATAGCTCAGCCCGAGCACGTCGCGCAGTGCCACCACCTCGGCGAGGTCGGGGCGGACGGCGTCGAAGGCGTCGAGCAGGTCGAGGCGGGTGCCTGCGACCACGCTGGTCCGGCGCGGGTCGGCCTGGTCGGGCAGCGGTACGCCGCCGGCCTCCAGCCGCCAGCGGCGGCGCAGCGTGCGGTACGTCGAGCGGGCCCGGTTGGCGGTCAGCCGGTGCAGCCAGGTGCGGAACGAGGAACGCCCCTCGAATCGGGTGATGCCGCTGGCCAGTGCCATCAGCGTGTCCTGGCAGGCCTCCTCGGCGTCCTCCCTGCTGGGTAGGAACCGTGCGCACAGGCGCAGCACCTCGGGGCGGACCGCGAGCAGTAGGGCGTCCAGTGCTGCCGGGTCGCCGCGCGCGGCGGACCGGGCCAGGGCGTCGATGTCGTCCGCGTCGGGCATGCCGGGTGTCCAATGCTCGCCGGTGCCGATCCTCAAGCGTACGACCGGCGACGTCGACGCGGCCCGCTACGGTCCGGCACCCGACCGGAGCCGGCCGGCGGCCTACTCGAAGCGGGACACGTCTCCGGCGCCCCGGCGCAGGATCTCCGGCTCGGGCCCGGACAGGTCGATCACCGTCGTCGGCTCCTTGCCGCAGTCGCCGGCGTCGAGCACCGCGTCGAGCTGGTGGTCGAGGCGTTCCTTGATCTCCCACCCCTGGGTCATCGGCTCGTCGTCACCGGGTAGGACGAGGGTGCTGGACACCAGCGGCTCGGCCAGCTCGGCCAGCAGCGCCTGGGTGACGGTGTGCCGGGGCACGCGGACGCCGACGGTGCGCTTCTTGGGGTGCAACATCCGCCGCGGCACCTCACGGGTGGCCGGCAGGATGAAGGTGTAACTGCCCGGGGTGGACGCCTTCACCAGGCGGAAGACCGAGTTGCTGATCTGGACGAACTGGCCGAGCTGGGCGAAGTCGCTGCAGACCAGGGTGAAGTGATGCCGATCGTCGAGGTGGCGGATCTGGCGGATCCGGTCCAGCCCGTCCTGGTTGCCCAACTGGACACCGAGCGCGTAGCAGGAGTCGGTGGGGTAGGCGACCAGCCCGCCACCGCGGATCAGGTCGGCGACCTGGCCGATGATCCGGGGTTGTGGGTTCTCCGGGTGCACGTCGTAGTACCTCGCCATGCCCCGAGCCTAGGCTCATCCGCAGGCGTTGAGGAGACGAGGGCCTGGGCAGGGGCTGGTGGGAGGGTTGCCAGACGCGATCGCCGTCCGCCAAGGAGATCGTCGGTATTCAGGCGTCCCCGATGAGCAAGCGCCGGCGGGGCACGGCGGATTCATTTGTTGCGAACGTAGCCCTGCACAAGTGCGTTCAATAATTCGGCGAGCTGATTTGGTGCGGTGAATTGGTTCGCCCGGCCATTGTCCGGAACGTGATTCGAGAATCGCGGAAGGTGACGGCTCTGCGCTGCGGCCACCCGCCCCGGCCGGTCTTGTTCGTGGTGACGGTGGGTGCCGGTGGGCTGAAAACACCCTGTTCAGGCCCTTTTCAGGGATTACCCAAAGTAGCGCTTAGTGGTGCGGTTGACACGACCCGTCATCGGTCCCTACCTTCATCCCACTTGGAGGACGGGGGAGGGCGACGTGCGAGGTCACGTTGTGCGGAAAGGCATCTACCAGCGGCTTAGGCCCGCTGGCGATGATCAGGTTAGGTGGGGTGTGAGCCGTCGGGCTTCGTCGTTATCCCTCGGGCGGACCGGCAAGCGGCCATTCCACTGAGTTTTTCGGCGGTGGTGCGCCCGACTCTGCTCGGCAGCGTTGCCATTCAAAACGCCTCAAATTTCGAAGATGCCGTGGTCCGCTCGTGTCGAAAAGACGCGACTCAACCACATAACCGTTTGACTGTCCCGACGCGCGGACCGGTGTCGTCGGCAGTCCAGCCGCCGTCCAGGGCGGCCTCTACCCCATGCCTTCGGGCAGTTCTCTCGGTGGGCGAGCCCTGCGGCGAGTCTCAACACTTTGGCTCAGGAGAATTCGAGTGCAAGAACCGCGCACAGCCGCTGTCGCCCCGTGGCGCCGGCTGGGGATCACGGCGGTGGCCTGCGGAGATTCTCTCCCTCGCCAATGAGGTGTAGCGCTCCCTGAAGGAACCGCTCCGGGGTCGGCCGCGCGCCGTTGCCGGCCCCGGAGAGGGCCCTTTGAGCAATCTCTGAAACCTTAGGACAGGAGACCGCAGTGACGTTTTCTCGTGCGCGCACCCGCGCCCGATCACGAAAATGGGGATGTGCGCTCGTAGCGGCGGCAATCGCCCTGGCTGGCGTCGCACCCATGCCGCAACGAGTGGAAGCCGGACCGGCGCAACCCGGGCCGAGCGGCGGGCCGGTGGCCGCCGAGCTCTCCGAATCCGAGGCTCTCGCCGCCGCCAAGCACACCGGTCGTACCGTCGAGGTGACGAGGCTGAAGTCAGAGAACTCGCGAGTCCTGGCGTCCCCGCACGGATCCCTGGTCCTGGAGTCATACCCTGTTCCGCAGTGGGTGAACCGGCGGGACGGGACGGGCTGGCGCACCATCGACACCTCGCTGCGGCAGGCGCCGGACGGTTCTGTCACGCCGGTGGCCACGCTGGCGGACGTCTCGTTCTCCGCCGGTGGCACGGCTGCGGTGGTACACCTTCCGGTTGACGGAGGGGAGGTGTCCCTCACCTGGCCAGGCTCGCTGCCGCGGCCCCGGATCGAGGCCGACACCGCGGTCTACGAGTCGGTGTTGCCCGACGTCGACCTGCGAATGCGGGCCCTGTCCGACGGTTTCAGCTGGGTGCTCGTGGTGAAGTCGGCCAGCGCGGCGGCGAACCCCGCGTTGGAGACCCTGCGGTTCCGCCTCGACACTCCCGGTCTGTCGAAGAGGGACCGTGCCGGCGGTGGCTTCCAGGTCGTCAACGGCTCGGGGCATGAGGTGCTCTCCGCCGGCAACGCGTTGATGTGGGACTCATCCGGCCTCACGGCGGAGGCCCAGGCGAAGAACAGCAAGGCCTTGGCGGCCTTCGCGGCGCAGGAGAAGCACGACGCGCTGCGGACGGTGCCGGACCGGGCGCGCAAGGCCGAGCTGGCGACCGACGTGCGGGACGGGGACCTCGTCATCCGTCCGGATCTCACGCTGCTTCGCGGCAAGAACACCGTGTACCCGGTGGCCATCGACCCGTGGACAACAGTCAACAAGGCGCTGTGGGGATATGCCGGCTCGACGAACGCGACCCGAGACGACGGGGTGGCCCGGGTGGGCAGGAACCCGGACGGCTCCGGGAATTTCCGCTCGTTCTTCCGGTTCAACCTCTCGGCGCTGTCGGGCAAGACGATCCGGTCGGCCAAGTTCCTGACCGAGATGACCCACTCCTATTCGTGTGGCTCCACGCCGGTGAACCTCTACCGGACCGACGAACTGGGCGGCTCCGGCAAACAGACGTGGGACGGCCCGAACCTCATCGCCTGGTTGGAGGAGCGGTCCGGCCACGCACACAAGCCGCCGGCTACGCCGAGCTGCTCGAACGACCCGCAGCCGGACCTGCCGATGGAGTTCTCGAAGCTGACGGAAGACGTCTCCAAGAACCGCGGGAACGCCAAGTACACCCTGGCCCTGGCCGCCCGGCAGGCCGACGGTACGTCGGAATCCGAGTCGACCTGGTGGAAGAAGTTCGACCCGGCGCTTACCAAGCTGTCGGTCGAGTACAACACCAACCCGAACACCCCGACTGCGGCCCAATTGTCCACCCACGGGGACTACACGGCCGCGGCCCAGGCGTGCGTGACCGGCGCGACCCGCCCGATGGTGCGGTCGGACTACCCGTGGCTGAAGGCGACCCTGAGCGATCCCGACGGCAGTAATGGCGGCAGCCTGTCCGGTGTGTTCACACTGCAGAAGCAGGTGAACGGCACCTGGACCACGGCGACGGGCTTTCCCAAGTCCGATGCCGGGGTCGCCCCGGGGGCCAAGGCCGAGGTGCAGCTGACCACCAAGACCGCCAGCGGTGACGTGTACCGCTGGCAGGTGCAGACCAAGGACGGTCTCGATGGCATTTCGGGCCAGTCGCCCTGGTGCGAGTTCTACGTCGACTACGCCGCGCCCACGTCGAGGCCGAAGGTGACGCCGGAAGACGCGCTCTACCTGGAGTCGCCGCCGCTGGGCACGAACCAGGACGTGCACGGCTCGGTCGGCTACTCCGGACGGTTCACCTTCTCTGCCAACGGTGCCGCCGACGTCTACGACTACCTCTATCGGATCGATGGCGGTGCCGAGCAGGTGGTGAGGGCGGCGACGTTGGGTGGCACGGCCACGGTCTGGGTCACACCGAACTCGATCGGCGAAAACGTACTGAGCGTCAAGAGCCGCGACCAGGCGGGCAACACCACCGACGCGTACGACTACGTCTTCCTCGTCGACAGCCCCTCGGCACCGAAGGCACACTGGGCGATCGACGAGGGCACCGGCACGACCCTGACGAACAAGGTCGACGGCGGGCAGTCAGCCACGCTGACCCCCAACCCCTCGTGGTCCGACTCCCGCCTGCGCGGCGCGCACCGCAGCCGGGGCAAGGACTGGGCGGTCAAGTTCCGCGGCGCCTCGGACTACGCCAGCACCTCCAGCTCGGTGATCGACACCACGCGCAGCTTCTCGGTCTCCGCCTGGGTCCGGGCCGATGCCGCGGGCGGCATCGTCGTCTCGCAACCGGGCACGAACAAGAGCCCCTTCGAGTTGCAGTACTTCCCCGCGAAGCAGCGTTGGTGCTTCGTCACCTACGGATCCGACTACGCGAGCGGGGGCGCGACCCCGGCGCCTGCCTGCTCGCCCGACCCCGTCCAGGTGGGCATCTGGACGCACCTCACGGGCGTCTACGACGCCGGCGCGACCAACCAGCTGAGCCTGTACGTCAATGGTGTCCTGAAGGGCACGGGTTCCACCCCGCCGGTCTGGTCCTCGAGCGGCCCGCTGATGATCGGCGTCGGCCGTGCCGGGCCCCTCACCGGTTGGTTCAACGGCCTCGTCGGCGAGGTTCGGGTGTGGGACCGCGTCGTCGACCCGGACATCGACCTGCGGCCGCTGGTCGAGCCCGTGCTCGTCGGGCAGTGGGAGATGGAGGACTACGACTACGACGCACCACGGCAGGAAGCCGACGGCTCCGGCTATCAGCGCCCGCTCACCCTGACCGACGCTCCGTCGGCCGACTGGTCGGCCGACGCGGGCTACAACTTCTCCAGCGGCCTCGCCGTGGACGGGCTCTCCGGCCACGCGGCCACCGAATCACCGGTGCTCCGCACCGACCAGTCGTACACCGTTTCCGCGTGGGTGCGCTGGAACGGCGGGCTAGGCCCTCGTACGGTCGTGGCTCAGGACGGAAACACGCTCTCCGGCTTCTATCTGACCTGTCGCAACGACTCATCCGGCCGTCCCAGATGGTCACTGATGACGATAACGCTCGACGCGATCGCAGGCTCGGTCCGAACCGCGTTCGGCAGTGACTGCGTCGCGAACAAGTGGACCCATCTCACCGCGGTCCAGGACGTCAACGCGCAGAAGCAGAGCCTCTACGTCGACGGCCAGTTGGCGGGCACCGTCAATGCCCCGACGCCGTGGAGCGCCGAGGGCGCCTTCACCGTCGGCCGCGCGAAGTACGGAGTGCTCGCGGATCACTTCCCCGGCGACATCGACCGGGTCCGTGCCTGGCAGGGCGTCCTCTCCGACGCCGATATCGCGGCGCTGTTCGCGGAGGCGTAACCGCAGCCGGATGGTCGGGGTGGCGCGGCGTCGCCCTCCACCCCGACCCACCCTCTGTCCACCACGCCGCACAACCCCCTGGCGGCGTGTTGTCACCCCTGGAAAGGAAACGATGAACAGGGTCAGATCCAGTCGAGCAAGCCGCTTCCGGCAGCCCAGATCGACTTTCGGCGCCGCGAATGCGAGGGGCCGGAAGGCCATCGCCGCCGGCCTGCTCGCGGTGCTCGCCAGCACGCTCGTCGGGCAGGTGCCCGCACAGGCACAGCAGGTCGCCGAGGCCAAGCGACTCGAGGCGCAGCGCTACAAGTCCGTACCCGTGCAGCCCGTCAAGCCCACCACCCCCAGCCCGGACGCCGAGGAATCGGCAGCAAAGGTCAAGCGGCCGCCACCGGTGTGGCCCACGGCCGGATTCGCCGATGTCAACCTGACGAGCGTCGCCACCGGTGCACGATTGCAGGCGGGCGCGGCGGTACGCGCAGGTGTGCTACCGGTGACGGTTCGCCCGGTGGTGGCAGAGGCTTCGCGATCTGCGGCGTCCGCGCCTGGCAAGGTGCGGGTCGAGCTGTTGCCCAAGGCAAAGGCCGAAGCCTCTGGCATCAATGGTCTGTTGCTGCGAGTCGCGCGCACCGACGGCGTCACGTCCGCGGGTCCCGTCGAGGTGAGTATCGATTACGCGAGCTTCGCCTCGGCATACGGCGCGGACTGGTCCTCCCGGCTCCGGCTGGTTCAGCTGCCGGAGTGTGCCCTGACGTCGCCCGCAGCCAAGGGCTGCGAGCCGGTGCCTCTGGATTCGCGCAACGATGTTCGCGCCGGGACGGTGTCGGCAGCGGTGTCGGCGCCAGCGGAGCGGAGGGCGAGCAGCTCGGCTGCCGCAGTCTCCGGCACGCTCTTCGCAGCGACGAGTGGTCCGTCCGGCGGCTCGGGCGACTTCACCGCGTCCAGCCTGGCACCCTCGTCAACGTGGAGTCACGGGGGCTCCTCCGGAGGTTTCCAGTGGTCGTACCCGATGCGGACGCCGCCGGGTCCGGGCGGACCCGTGCCAAGTCTCGGTCTCGGTTACTCCTCCCAGTCCGTGGATGGCCGGCAGGCAGCCACCAACAACCAGCCGGGAGCCATCGGTGAGGGCTTTGACTACTCGCCTGGTTTCATCGAGCGGCAGTACAAGGCGTGCGCCGACGACATGGACGACACGGCCAACAACACCACCAAGACCGGCGACCTCTGCTGGGGCCCGGAGAACGCGGTGCTCTCGCTGAACGGTTCGTCTGTCGAGCTGCTCAAGGGCAGCGACGGGAGGTGGCACCCACGCCGTGAGGACGGCTCGAAGGTCGAGCTGCTGACCTCTCCGGCCTACGCCAATGGTGACGACAACGACGAGTACTGGAAGGTCACCAGCGCCAACGGTACCCAGTACTGGTTCGGTCGGCACCGGCTCCCTGGATGGTCGACGGACCGGCCGACGACCGACTCGGTCCTGACGGTCCCGGTCTTTGGCAACAACCCCGGCGAGCCCTGCCACGCGGCCACCTTCGCGGCTTCGGAATGCGGTGGTAAGCGTCAGGCATGGCGGTGGAACCTGGACTATGTCCAGGACGTGCACGGCAACACCATGTCGTTGTGGTGGCAGAAGGAGTCGAACTACTACTCCAAGAACATGGCGACGGGAGCCCCGGTCGTCTACGACCGCGCGGGTTACCTGAAGCGGATCGATTACGGCACGGACAACCGAGACAACAACGAGTACGCGGCGAACAGCCCGTACATCGAGAACGTTCCCGGCCGGGTGGAGTTCACGACGCCGGATCGCTGCCTTGAGAACTGCACGACGAAGAATGCCACCACCTGGCCGGACACCCCCTGGGACCAGGAGTGCACTTCCACCACCAATCCCTGTCTGAACGTCTCTCCGACCTTCTGGTCGGCGAAGCGGACGACGGTGGTGACCACCAGCGCATGGAAGGCCGCGACGTCGTCGTATCAGCTTGCGGATTCGTGGACGTTCAGGCAGAGCTTTCCCGACCCTGGTGACGGCACTCGCGCCGGGCTGTGGCTTGAGGGCATCACCCACCGGGGCCTGAACGGCACGACCGTGACAGCCCCCGAAGTGACCTTCGAGGGCAAGCAGATGCAAAACCGGGTCGACGCTTCCGGCAGCGACTGGGCACTCGCCATGAATTGGCGACGAGTCAATTCGATCAAGCTGGAAACCGGCGGCGAGATCTACGTGACCTACACCGATCCAGAGTGCGTCAGAGGCGGCACCATGCCAACCGCCTTGGACGACAACTCCTTGCGGTGCTATCCGGTCATCTGGACGCCTCCGGGTCGGACCGAACCGGTGACGGACTACTTCCACAAGTATGTGGTGACCGAGGTCCAGCAGATCGACCACACCGGTGGCGCCCGACCCCTACGCACCGTCTACGAGTACCCCAATCCCACCAAAGAGCCTCTGTGGCACTACGCCGAGGACGATGGGATTGCACCCGACAAACGCAAGAGTTGGTCGCAGTGGCGCGGCTACCCCAAGGTCATCACCTACAGCGGTGAGGGCGCGGAACGCATGAAGTCCGAGACCCTCTACTTCCGAGGAATGTACGGCGACAAGCTCGACGGTGGCGGGACCCGCACCACGCAGGTCGAAGGTCTTGAGGGCGGCCCGGCGAACGACTACGACCACTATGCCGGTACTCCGCGGGAGTCGATCACCTGGCTCGGGTCGACCGTGCTGGCAGCCTCGGTAAACGACATGTGGCGCTCAAACCCGGCCTCGGCCACCCGGGCCGGCACGCCGGTCGCGGAGTCCCGATACTCCCGCGTGCAGGCCGTCCGCAGCAGAGCTGCGACGGACACGGGCGTGCGACGGAAGACCTCGACGACCACCTTCGATGCCTACGGCATGCCGACCTTCGTCGAGGACAGCGGCGACGGCGACAAGCGCTGTGTGCAGACCGAGTACGTTCGCAATACCAACAACTGGCTGCTGACGCCAGTCAAGCGCATCAACGGCTGGACGGGCACCTGCGCCACGGCGCCCACCACCGAGAAGCAGATCACCGGAGACGTTCGGTTCAGTTACGACTCCCTCGCCTATGGCCTGGCCCCTACCGTAGGGTTGCTCACGGCCACGGAGACGATCACGGGCCTTACCAGCGGGACCCGTGCCTACCAGCAGGTGTCCACGGCGACGTATGACGCGCTGGGCCGGGTGAAGTCGTCGACGGATATCGCCGGCGAGACCACCACCACCACGTACACCCCGACCACTGGTGGACCGCTCACCCAGGTAAAGACCGAGAACCCGTTGAGCTGGGTCGACACCGTCGACCTTGATCCTGTGCTCGGCGCTCCGGTCAAGCGCACAGATCTGAACGACCGCGTCACCGAATACGACTACGACGCCATGGGTCGCAATACAGCAGTCTGGCTGCCGGACCGGTTGAGGGCGAACTTCCCAACGGACCCGTCAACCAGCTACAGCTACAACCTGCTGAACACTGCACCATCCTTCATCACGACGCGTTCGCTCAATGCGAAGGGCGGATACAACACCTCGCACGCCATCCTCGACGCATTGGGCCGAGCGCGTCAGACCCAGGAGCCGGCGTACGGCGGTGGCCGCATCCTGACGGACACCTTCTACGACGCGGCCGGTCGGATCTACAAGGCTAACTCCGCCTATTACAACAAAGACGCGGTAACCACGACGCTGTACTCCGGTTTGGACCGGGACGTGCCGAGCCAGACGCGGACCCTGTACGACGCTGCGGGCCGGCAGACGCACTCACTGCTACTCGCATCAGAGTCGAGTGTCCAGGTCGAGAAGGCGCGTACCTCCACCACCTATTACGGCGACCACACCACGATCGAGCCGCCCCTGGGCCAAGCTGCGACCACGGTATGGACTGACGCCGAGGGACGGACGGACAAGCTGTGGCAGTACCACGGACGTACCGCGACCGGCACTTACGACGAAACCAGCTACACCTACCATCCCGGCGGTCAGCTTGCGACCGTCAAGGACGCGGCCGGTAACGCATGGTCCTACGACTATGACATCCAAGGTCGGCTGATCTCATCCACGGATCCGGATCAGGGTGCGGCGCGACTGCAGTACAACTCCAAGGGCGACCTGGAAAAGACTACCGACTCCCGAACGGACACTCCCGATCTCTACTACAACTACGACCGGCTCGGTCGACTCCTGACCCTCCGGGAGGGGAGCCTTACCGGCAACAAGCGCATCGAATACACCTACGACTCCCCGGCCAAGGGGCTGACCAAGTCTGCCTCGCGATGGGTGGGCTCGGACGAGTACCGCAGTGAGACGGTAACGGTCGATGCGTTGTACCGACCGAAGCAGACAAAGCTCACTCTTCCGTCCTCACAGGCCGGCTTCTGCGGCATCGGTGCCGTGACGTGCAGCTTCACGTCGAAGGCCACCTATATGCAAGATGGATCACCCAACACGGTCACGCTGCCGGCCGCGGGTGGGCTTAGCGAAGAAGTGCTGACCTACAAGTACGACTCGACGTACGCCATGACCGACCAGCTCGCGACGGACTACGGCGACGTCAGCTACTACGCCATCCAGTCCGGATACACCAACCTCTACGAGCTGAGCACGATCACGCGGGCCAGCGCGTTGACGGGCGCGAAGTTCGTCCAGTCGCGAGACTGGTACGACGAGAGTACCGGCCGGGTCGCAGGCAGCTCGGTGGTCCGATCGACGTCTCCCTCGTACATCGCCAACTCGTCCTACGATTACGACGCCAGCGGCAACCTAATCAAGATCGACGACAACTCGGGTGCCCGGCCACGGGACACACAGTGCTTCTCGTACGACCACCAGCGCCGGCTCACTGCCGCGTGGACGCCAAAGTCCTACGACTGCGTCGCCAAGCCGCAGGCGGAAGCGGAGTTGGGCGGCCCGGCGCCGTACTGGCAGGAGTGGTCGTTCGGTGCGCCGGATGACCCGAAGGGTCGCGTGGGAAACCGGCTGACCCAGACCGAGCGAGGGACGCCAACCGGCACGGTGACCACCAGCTACTCCTACCCGTCGGCGGGCGCGGTGCGGCCGCATGCTTTGGACGGTTGGAGCCGCAGCGACGACACCGGGACGACAACGGGGTCGTACACCTACGACGACGCAGGCAATACGAAGACGCGGCCTGGCCCATCCGGGCAACAGACGCTCAACTGGGACGTCGAGGGGCACCTCACCTCGCTGGCCGACAGCGCAGGCAACAACACGTACATCTACGACGCCGACGGGAACCGGCTGATCTCTACCGATTCCGCAGGCAGCAGCACGCTCTTCCTGGGCGACCAGGAGGTGCGCCGGAATGGGACCACCGGGCAGGTAGATGCCACGCGTTACTACTCCTTCAATGGGGAGACGATCGCTCAGCGGACCGTGACCGGGATCAGCTGGCTGGCGAGCGATTACCAGGGGACCTCGCAGATCAGTGTTGGCACGGACGCTAACCAGACAATCACGCAACGTCGCCAGACTCCGTACGGGGCGCCACGAGGCGCCTCTGTCGCATGGCCGAACAAGCAGGGGTTCCTGGGTGGCTACCAGGACCCGACCGGCTTGACCCATCTCGGCGCCCGAGAGTATGACCCGACGATCGGTCGGTTCATCTCCGTGGACCCGATCAACGATCCCGGTAACCCGCAACAGTTGCCGGCGTACACGTACGCCGCCAACAACCCCGTGACGTACAGCGACCCCAGCGGAAGCATCATCCCGGAGTACACCCTGCCCTCGGCGACGCCGGGTCTGGGTCTCTGCGGATTCATGGGTGTCAGCGGTTATGCCTGCCAGAACCTGATCGAGGGGACCACGGGGAAGGGCGAGGGGGAGCCGTCTCCCAGCAGCGGCGGCAGTGGCATGCCGCACAAGGGCAAGTCGCAGCGGGCGCATGAAAGCCTGGATGCTTGCGGCTTCCTGGTCATCGGCCTCGGCGGGGTCTGCGACGGCGTGAACGCCGGCCTCTACATCAAGGAGGGACAGTATGTAAACGCGGCGGTCTCGACGGTTTCTGTGGTACCCGTCCTCGACTGGTCTTGTAAAATCGGTCATTGGTGCAAGAAAGCCATCGGGTGGGTTGGGGATAAAGCCAAAGCTCTTGTAGCCAAGGCGCCCATCGGAGGTACGCCTAAGATCAACCCGGCCGCCGAGGCCGCAGAGATGAAGGCACTCAAGGACGAGATCCGCAATACGGTCAAGAACCCCCCGGCGCCCAGAACCCCCAAGCCGCCGGCGAAGGATCCCGCGCCAGTAACGAAGGGTAAGACTGGCGGGAGTAACGGGGGTGGTGCTCCGACCGCCAAGGGCGGGTGCCCGACGCACAGTTTCGACCCTTCGACGCCGGTCGAGATGGCGGACGGCAGCGAGCGACCTATCGCAGACATCGTTGTAGGCGACAAGGTACTCGCGCACGATCCGGAGACGGGCGTCAACAGCGCACAGACGGTCGAGCAGCTCCACGTCAATCAGGACGAGGCGCTGACGGACCTGTCCGTCCGGACCGAGGATGGCAAGTTCACCACCCTCAAGACCACGCAGCATCACCCGTTCTGGAGTGCGAGCCGGAACACGTGGGTTGACGCGGGGGACCTCCAGCCGACCGAGTGGCTGATGACCGCGACTGGTGACCTGGTAAGCGTGGCCAAGGTCCACAACTTCCAGGGTTCCAGGACGATGCGGGACCTCACGGTCTCCGTAGTCCACACGTACTATGTGGTAGCCGGCACCACCCCGGTTCTTGTTCACAACTGTGGGGACGCCGCAAAACACAGCGTGGATAACTTGGCCGACTCCCTCGGAGATGACGTTTTCTTTCATTACACGGATGAGGCCGGACACGCCACCATCATGGGAGGTGGGGTGGTGAAGGCCAACTCGAAGGGCGTTAGCTACTTTACGCAGGACATGGTGAAGTCCGGCGATGCCAACAATGTTCTGTTCGCAGGCAACCCGCGGTATGCGGGTCGCGGTTCCCACGTAATTGGATTCCGTATCTCTCCCGATAGGCTCGGGCCAGGTGTTCAGCCGAACGAGTTGGTGCATCAGGGCTCATTCAGGTTCACGCCAGATGATGTCATTTATCACGGACCGAACCCCTTCGGTTAGGAGCAACAGTGCTGCAAGTTGACGACTACCAGGAACTCCTTGCTCTCAACCGGGCTCTAATGGAGGTTAGGTACCTCGCGCGCGATGTAGACGATGCCACACGGGGAAGCTCCTTTCTTAGTGACTTGCATGAGCGCGTTATCAAAGAAATAAAGGTAAGTCTGAGGGCGTCTGGGCGAGATGGGGAAGTTGCCCACTGGGAGCATTGGGAGGATTTTTCGAGCCGAAAAATCGAGCCTCCGCTAATAGCGGACTATCTGGTACAGGACTGGGCGCAACTGCCGTCTTCCGAAGTCAAGCGGGAGGTCGTGATAAATCAGCTCCGCCCATTCAAGTTCAGCGCAGAGGATGTTCAGCGTATGGTGCAGGAGCTTGATCGGCGGGCGTCGGAAGAGGCGCCTGAATAGAGCCGAGAGTCGTAACGTGCGCGTCACGGCCCGTAGGGATTCGGCTGCGCTGTGCGCCGGAGGGCGCCGGGGTCTACCCGCGTTGCTGTCATGACTGATGTCATGCGTTCGCAAGCATGCGCATCTATCGATGATTGTGCGGTGGCGCGCCGCGTAGCGGTGCGGCGTCGATCCCCGGACCACTCGTCGAGGTTGGTTGGTGAAGGGATCGTCACGGCCTTGGCCGGTGGATTGGGGGCGACTTTTCGATAGGGAGCTTGGGTGTTGGTGGGCGTGCGCGCGGGGCCGTAGGCCGTAGCGCGTGCGCGCGGCCCGGCCGACAGGCCGGGCCGTCTTGATCTGGTGAAGCAATTCTTAGCCCAGTGGCTCCGTCGGTGGCGGGGCTGCTGGGCTACGCCTTGGGGTTGCGTCGCTTCGTCGACCGATCGGCGGCAGGGGCGTTGCTAGTGGTGCCGGCGGCTCGTCCGAGGTTGGCTTCGTAGGCGGCGAGGTCGTCGGCGAGGTCGGTGTGTGCTTGTTGGAGGGTGGCGAGTTCCTCGGTGGCTTGCCAGGCGGCGGCGGTGTCCTTGTTCATGAACGCGTCGACGATCTTGCCGCTGATGCGGTCGCGTTCGAGTAGATAGAGGGCGAGGCGCCGGTTGAGTGCCGGGTCGTCGCTGATGACCGGCGTCTGGGTTGTCGCGGCGATGGGCCGGCCGTCGGCGTCGGTGCCGATGCGTTCGGGTGCTTGGGGGTGGACGAAGGTGCCTTTGCCGACGACGGCGTAGGTGAGGCCGCGGTGTTGCAGCTCGCGTAGCGCCCTTTGGGCGGTCATGGAGGCGACGCCGTAGGTGTCGGCCATGCGCCGGGCAGTGGGTAGGACGTCGCCGGGGGCGAGTTTGCCGGTGCGGATCTGATCGACGATGTGATCGCCGGAGACACGCCAGTACTCGTCCATAACTGCGGTGGATCCATCTGCGGGCATAAGGATCATTGCCTCTGTATGACCGGAGGAGTCCCCCAGACCCGCAATGGCCATTTGGCTGGAAAGGATCATCCGGTAACCGGAGTTCCATTCGATCGGCAGGGCTTTCCTGACTTTTCTGCGTGGCGTCATCCCACAGTTTTGGACGTCCGGATTACTCTCACCGGGAGCCGATCGCGAGACTTCACAGCAGCCAACAATGCGGCTGGTCTCAGGAGTACTCCAAGTGGGTATACGTGGCATCATCATCAAGACCGTGGACTGATGCAGCTCGTGGATAGGCAAGTTCATGCGAAGACTGGGCACAATGGAGGCTTCTAGTGATTGATCCATTTGAGGATGATGACTACTACACGGGGCCCCAGCTTGAAGATTCGATGATCATCCGAGCGGAGGCTGACTTGGGCGTTCGGTTGCCTCGTAGCTACGTCGCGCTTATCTCGCTCCGAAACGGCGGGACGCCTCAGCGTCGCTGTTTCCCAACGGCCTTTCCGACCTCCTGGGCTGAGGATCATTTTGAGATCAGTGGCATTCGAGGCATCGGAGGTGACTGGGGGATTGACTCATCGGCGGGGATGGGAAGTTACCAGATGATTAAGGAGTGGGAGTATCCGAACATCGGAGTAGTTATTTGCGACACGCCAACGGCTGGGCAGGACACTGTCATGCTCGACTACACGGATTGCGGGCCAGCGGGTGAGCCTGCCGTGACCTATGTTGACGAGGATCGTATTCCGCGGCGTGTGGCTGACAGCTTCGAGGCCTTTATCAGTCAGCTAGTCTCGTGTGACGAATTCGAGGAATAAGGACGCGATTCGCCATGCGGCACCCCGGTTGGGCCACGTAACCGGGGTGCCGCTATTTGTGTGGATGGTTGTGACTGCGCATTGGCGTTGCCGTCAAGGTTGCCGTCACGGATGGAACCCGTGTTGCCGATCAATCGATGATTGGTCCATCCTCATTCAGGTGCCGAGACGCCGGGTCAGATTCGTTGGGCTCACCAGTAAGTGGGGGTGAGGGATGATCGCCGGTGAGGACGCGGTTGTCGTCGTAGGGCTAGCGGATCTGGCACCCGCAGTCGGTCGGATGCTTGACGCCCTCGGAAAACGTTGGCCAGTGATGCTGGTGTCGATCAACGATGGTGAGCGACGGCACGGGTTTCCCAGTGGCGGGCCGATACCGTCACACTGCCCGAGTCGCGGGGAGATGTGATTGTGGCGCGCGACTCGGCGCTCCGTGACGCATGGGATGAACATGGATACTTCACCGATCCGAAAGGACAGGGCCCCCTGACCATCTACTACGAGCCGTGCGAGACAGGTCTGATCAAGGCCGTCATGCGGGAGGAGCCGTGCTGACGAGATCCTCAATACGGATTCCCTCCCTCCGATGCGCTGCTTTGAAGATGGTTGCTCGATGCTCACCATCATCACTCCTGATGTGGCGCCCGTTTTTCGCGATTGCGTGCTTGATCTGCTGCGTCAGGCCGTAACCGAGATGAGCTGAATCGCTTGAGTGAATTAGCTCAGCGGCGGAGGCCGTCCACGAACTGTCTCGTTTCGGCTCTGACGCCGGCGAGGGGATCGGCGGCCACGTAGGATGGACTGGCAACGGAGTGACAGCATTAATTCACGTATCGGTGTCACTCCCTTATGCGTAGAAGTGCGTGGCTTGCTCCTGACGCGACGGCCGCTGTGCGTTTCCGGTGCTTCGGCGCGTCAGCGTCGTGGCGTCGACGTCCGGAACCCGACGCGGTCGTTAACCCGTGAAGGGATCGTCACACGTAGGCTCGGGGCCCCGTCAAGTGTTACCTGGCGGGGCCTCGTGTGTCGCGATGGTAAAAGGGCGCGCCTTCTATGATGGGGGACTGCGCAAGGGATGGGTCGTCGCCGTCTGCGACGAGACGAGGGCCACGCCCGTCGGCGCGGACGGTGGAGCCACCGAGATCACCTCGGTAGGGTGGGTCCCGGTCGGCTCCGACCATCAAGATCCACACCGCCGGGGGGCGCCACGCATGGCCGATTCGTTCGCGCATCTGCACGTGCACACCGAGTATTCGATGCTCGACGGAGCGGCCCGCCTCAAGGACCTGTTCGTCGAGGCCAAGCGGCTCGGCATGTCCGCCGTGGCGATCACCGACCACGGCAACATGCACGGCGCGAACGACTTCTACAACCAGGCGATGGCCGCCGGGATCACCCCGATCCTGGGCGTCGAGGCGTACGTGGCTCCGGAGTCGCGCTATCACAAGGCGCGGGTCAAGTGGGGTCGGCCGGAGCAGAAGAGCGACGACGTCTCCGGTAACGGCGCGATCACCCACAAGACCATGTGGGCGAAGAACGCGCAGGGCCTGAAGAACCTGTTCACCCTCAACTCGCGCGCGTCCATGGAGGGGCACTACATCAAGTGGCCCCGGATGGACATGGAGCTGATCGCCGAGTACGCCGAGGGGATCATGGCCACCACCGGCTGCCCGTCCGGCGCGGTTCAGACCCGGCTGCGGCTGGGCCAGTTCGACGAGGCGCTCAAGGTCGCCGCCAACTACCAGGACATCTTCGGCAAGGACAACTACTTCGTCGAGATCATGGACCACGGGCTCTCCATCGAGACCCGGGTCCGTGAGGGGCTCACCGACATCGCCCGCAAGTTGAACATCCCACCGGTGGTCACCAACGACTCGCACTACACGGTCGAGGAGCAGGCCACCGCGCACGACGTGCTGCTCTGTGTGCAGACCGCCAGCAACATCGACGACCCCAACCGGTTCCGTCTCGAGGGTGGCGGCTACTTCATCAAGAGCGCCGACCAGATGCGCGGGGTGGACTCGTCGGAGCTGTGGCAGGAGGGTTGCCGCAACACGCTGCTGGTCGCCGAGAAGGTCGACCCGACCGGCATGTTCGAGTTCCACAACCTGATGCCGCGTTTCCCGGTGCCCGAGGGGGAGACCGAGGAGTCCTGGTTCCGCAAGGAGACCTTCGTCGGCCTGGGCCGCCGCTACCCGAACGGCATCCCGGAGGGGCACGTCGTCCAGGCCGAGTACGAGCTGGGCGTCATCAACCAGATGGGCTTCCCGTCGTACTTCCTCGTGGTCGCCGACTTCATCCAGTGGGCGAAGAACCAGGGCATCGCGGTGGGTCCGGGCCGTGGTTCGGCCGCCGGCTCGCTCGTCGCGTACGCGTTGGGCATCACCGACCTGGACCCGATCCAGCACGGGCTGATCTTCGAGCGGTTCCTCAACCCCGAGCGGGTGTCGATGCCGGATGTCGACATCGACTTCGACGAGCGTCGGCGCGGTGAGGTGATCAAGTACGTCACCGACAAGTGGGGCGAGGACAAGGTCGCCCAGATCGCCACCTTCGGCACGATCAAGGCGAAGGCCGCGATCAAGGACTCGGCCCGGGTGCTGGGTTACCCGTACGCGGTCGGCGACCGGATCACCAAGGCGATGCCGCCGGCCGTGATGGGCAAGGACATCCCGCTCACCGGCATCTTCGACACGAAGCATCCCCGCTACGCCGAGGCCGGCGAGATCCGTGGCCTGTACGACTCCGACCCCGACGTCCGCAAGGTGATCGACACCGCCAAGGGCATCGAGGGGTTGATCCGGCAGACCGGTGTGCACGCCGCCGGCGTCATCATGTCCGCCGAGCCGATCATCGAGCACATCCCGTTGATGCGCCGCGACGCCGACGGGGCGATCATCACGCAGTTCGACTACCCGACCTGCGAGTCGCTCGGCCTGCTGAAGATGGACTTCCTCGGCCTGCGCAACCTGACGATCATCGACGACGCGGTCAAGAACATCGAGCTCAACCACGGCCTCAAGCTCGATCTGCTGGCCCTGCCGCTGGATGACCCGGCCGCGTACGAGCTGCTGGCCCGTGGTGACACCCTGGGCGTGTTCCAGCTCGACGGTGGGCCGATGCGGTCGCTGCTGCGGTTGATGAAGCCGGACAACTTCGAGGACATCTCCGCCGTCCTGGCGTTGTACCGGCCCGGCCCGATGGGCGTCGACTCGCACACCAACTACGCGCTGCGCAAGAACGGCCTCCAGGAGATCACGCCGATCCACCCGGAGTTGGAGGAGCCACTACGGGAGATCCTCGCGCCGACCCACGGCCTGATCGTCTACCAGGAGCAGGTGCAGCGCGCCGCGCAGATCCTCGCCGGCTACACCCTCGGTCAGGCGGACCTGCTGCGCCGGGCGATGGGTAAGAAGAAGAAGGAGATCCTCGACAAGGAGTTCATCCCGTTCCGGGACGGCTGCCGCGAGCGCGGCTACTCCGACGAGGCGATCCAGGCGGTGTGGGACGTCCTGGTGCCGTTCGCCGGGTACGCCTTCAACAAGGCGCACTCCGCCGCGTACGGCCTGGTCTCCTACTGGACCGCGTACCTGAAGGCGCACTACCCGGCCGAGTACATGGCCGGTCTGCTCACCTCCGTCGGTGACGACAAGGACAAGATGGCGCTCTACCTATCCGAGTGTCGCCGGATGCGCATCCAGGTGCTGCCGCCGGATGTGAACATCTCGGCCGGCCCGTTCACCCCGGTCGGCACGGACATTCGCTTCGGCCTGGCCGCGGTGCGCAACGTCGGCGCGAACGTGGTCGCCTCGGTCATGCGGTGCCGCGAGGAGAAGGGCGACTACACCGACTTCTACGACTTCCTGTCCAAGGTGGACGCGGTGGTCTGCAACAAGAAGACAATTGAATCGCTGATCAAGGCCGGTGCGTTCGACTCGATGGAGCACCCGCGCAAGGGTCTGCTCGCGGTGCACGCCGACGCCATCGACGCGTACGCCGACGTCAAGCGCAAGGAGGCGGTCGGCCAGTACGACCTCTTCGGTGCCGGCTTCGGTGACGGTGACACCGGCAGCACGACGGTGATGCCAACCATCGGTGACAGCGAGTGGGACAAGCGCGACAAGCTGGCGTTCGAGCGGGAGATGCTCGGCCTGTACGTCTCCGACCACCCGTTGTTCGGCCTGGAACACATCCTCGGCGCGGCGGCCGACACCACAATCGCCTCCCTGGCCGAGGACGGCGCGGTGCCCGACGGGGCCGTGGTCACCCTCGCCGGCATCCTCTCCGGGGTGCAGCGCCGGGTCACCAAACAGGGCCGGGCCTGGGCCTCGGCCACCCTGGAAGATCTGGCCGGTGGTGTGGAGACGCTGTTCTTCCCCAACACCTACGAGGTGATCGGGCAGTACATCGCCGAGGACGCCATCGTCGTGGTCAAGGGTCGGGTGGACCGCCGCGACGACACCCCACGAATCATGGCGATGGACATGTCCATGCCGGACGTCAGCACCAGCGCCACCAACAAGCCGGTCACCCTCACGATCCCGGTGCACCGGTGCACACCACCGCTGGTGGAAAAGCTCAAGGAAACCCTGGTGCTGCACCCCGGCGACACCGAGGTGCACGTCAAGTTGCAGAACGGCGGGCGCACCACCACCCTGCGGCTGGGCCCGTTCCGGGTGGCGGCGACGACCGCGCTGATGGGTGACCTGAAGAGCGTCCTCGGCCCCGCCAACGTGAGCTGACTGGGCAGCGGCCCGGCCGGCGTGAGTTGACCGGGCCGCTGCCCGGCCGGCGTGCGCCGGGCCGGGCCGCGACCTTCCCGACCGGGCTCAGCCCTGCTCGGGGGCGCTGATCTCCCGCAGTTGGCCGTCGGCCAGCCGCAACCAGCGCTGCACGCCGATCTCGGCCAGGAACCGTTCGTCGTGGCTGACCACGACAAAGGCCCCCTGGTACGCGGACAGCGCGCTCTCCAACTGGGCGACGCTGACCAGGTCCAGGTTGTTGGTCGGCTCGTCGAGCAGCAGCAGTTGCGGCGCGGGGTCGGCGCAGAGCACACAGGCGAGGGTGGCGCGCAGCCGCTCGCCGCCGGAGAGCACCCCGACGGGCAGGTTCACCCGGGAGCCCCGGAACAGGAACCGGGCGAGCAGGTTCAGCCGCTTCGCGTCCGGCACGCTCGGCGCGTACGCGGCGAAGTTCTCCGCCACCGTGCGGTCGAGGTCCAGCAGGTCCAGCCGCTGCGACAGGTACGCGATCCGCCCGTCGCCGTGCTTGCGCTCACCGCCCGCCGGTTCGAGATCGCCGTTGATCAGGCGTAGCAGGGTCGACTTACCGACGCCGTTCGCCCCGGTGAGCGCGATCCGCTCTGGCCCGCGGATCACCAGGTCGGCGCCGTTGCCGCCGAACAGTTCCCGGCCGTCGAAGCGGGCCCGCAAACCCTGCGCGGTGAAGACCGTACGGCCGCCTGGGACGGTGGTGCCCGGCAGCTCGACGTTGATCCGGTCCTCCTCGCGCAGCGCCCGGCCGGCCTCGTCGAGCCGGGCCTTGGCCTGACCGAGTCGGGCGGAGTGCGTCTCGTGCGACTTTCCGGCGGACTCCTGCGCGTTGCGCTTCATGGTGCCGGCGAAGATCTTCGGCAGCCCGGCGTTCTTCAGGTTCTTGGAGGCGTTGCTGGCCCGTCGGTCGGCCCGCTCCCGGGCCTGCTGCATCTCTCGCTTCTCCCGCTTGACCTCCTGCTCGGCGTTGCGCAGGTTGCTCTCGGCCACCTCGCGCGCCGCCTGCACCGCCTCGGTGTACGCGGTGAAGTTCCCTCCGTACCAGCGGATCTCGCCGTTATCCAGCTCGGCGATGCGGTCCATCCGGTCGAGCAACTCCCGGTCGTGGCTGACCAGCAGCAGACACCCAGGCCAATCGGTGAGGACGTCGTAGAGCTTGTGCCGGGCCTCCAGGTCCAGGTTGTTTGTCGGTTCGTCGAGCAGCAGCACGTCCGGACGCCGGAGCAGTTGCGCCGCCAGGCCGAGGGAGACGACCTGGCCACCGCTGAGGGTGTGCAGCCGGCGGTCGAGTGACAGGTCACCCAGGCCGAGCCGGTCCAACTCGGCGCGGGTGCGCTCCTCGATGTCCCAGTCGTCGCCGATCGTGGCGAAGTGCTTCTCGCTGGCGTCACCGGCCTCGATGGCGTGCAGCGCCGTGATCCGCTCGGCGACGCCGAGCACCTCGGCCACGGTCAGATCTCCGGCCAGCGGCAGGGTCTGCGGGAGGTAGCCGAGCAGGCCATCGACGGTGACACTGCCGCCGCTGGGGCGCAGCTCCCCGGCGATCAGCCGCAGCAGAGTGCTCTTGCCGGCGCCGTTGGGCGCGACCAGCCCGGTGCGGCCGCCGGGAACGGAGAAGGACAGCTCCGCGAAGACCGGAGTGTCGTCCGGCCAGGAGAAGGACAGGTTCGAGCAGACGATGAACGCATCAGACATGCGAGTGACCTCAAAGGGTGGGGTGGGCGCGCCGAAGCCGCCCGACAAGACGGGGACCGGTGGAACGACGACATGGCCACGGCGGCTGCGCAGACGCGCGCCGAACTGGTGGCCGAACACATCCGGTATCACCCGGAGATGTCGTCGTCACCCGCCATGTCTGGTCTCCCCAGTCGTGTCGCTAACCCAACGCGGCAAGTCTAACAACGGATCTTCCGTCCGCCACCACTAAAGGACGCACCGCTCCGTGTATAGGCCAGGCTATAGTTGCTCCATGTCTCATGAGCCGCCACGTCGCTGGGCGATCAGGACGACAACCGATGCCGCGACTGGTTGCGATCCCTGCGGGAGGCCGACCCGTCGACGTACCGGTCGGTCAACGTAGCGATCGACATGCTTGCGGAGACCGGTCCGGGCCTGGGGCGTCCACTGGTTGACACCCTCAGGGGTTCGACCATCAGCAACCTCAAGGAACTCCGGCCGAGATCTGGAAGGGACGTCGCCGTCCGAGTGCTGTTCGTCTTCGATCCCTGGTCCCAGGCCGTGCTGCTAGTGGCCGGCAACAAGGCAGGAGATTGGAATCGCTGGTACGAAAAGGCGATTCCGGTGGCTGAGATTGCGTATGAGGGCTGGCTTGCCTTCGAGAGGAAACGGAGGGAGGTCTGATGAGCGACTTCCATGACTGGAATGACATCCGGGCTGAGCTGCACGACGGGGACGATGAGGCGCTCGACGTAGAACGTGCCCGTACCGAGGCGTGGATCAGCGCCTTCCACCTTGCCGAAGAGCGGAAGCGGCTGGGTCTGACCCAGCGGCAGGTGGCCGAGCTGATGGGTGTCACGCCCGGCCGAGTCAGCCAGATCGAGAACGGTGATCTGGAGGCCAACGAGGTCGCGACGCTGAGCCGATATGCACGAGCGCTCGGCGCCCGGATGCGGATCATCTTCGACTACGGCGACGACCTCCGTCAGATCGCCTGACTTGCTCGGTGTGGTAACGGCACTGCCTCTGCTTCGTTTCGGCAGCGCGCGGAGGTCAACCGTAGCTAGTGGCGTCGGACCGAAGTGCGGAACCGAGAACTGAGGCATGCGTCAACCAAGGTCGCCGCTCGGACTACCGCGAAATCAGCTCCCCGACGCGCCGCCGAGTGCAGCCTGGCGGCTTGACGGCGATGCTCACGCGGCACCGGCCCGCCGGGAGACGTACAGGTCGGCGAGGAACTCGTCCAACTCGTCGTCCGACTCGAACAGGTCCGGACGGGCCAGGTCGTCCACGGAGGCGATTGGTCGAATGCCCTGAGGACGGGCCAACTCCTCGGCTGGCACATGCTCAGCCGTCGGCCACTCGGCGTTGCTTGACGTCACGGCTCACCTCCTGGTATCGGCTCGTCGTCGATTCTCCCACCTCCCACATCGACAGATCGCACCTCGCGGCCGGTGTCGAGTCGGAGTCTCGGCACGCTCACCGGGGTCGGTACTCGACCTCGGGGCGGCCGGGGGTGCCGTAGCGGGGGCTGCGCGCAACCCGGTCGATGGTCACCAGGTATTCCAGGTAGCGGCGGGCGGTCACCCGGGAGATTCCGGTCAGCCCGCTCACCTCGGTCGCCGACAGGCCCACCCCGGTGCGAGTCCCGTCGGTGAGCGCCGCGCGTACCCGATCGAGGGTCTGCGCGTCGAGCCCTTTGGGCAGGCTGAGCCCGGCGGTGCCGCGCAGGGTGGCGAACATCTGGTCCACCTCGTGCTGGGCGGCCACCTCACCGTCGGCGAGGGCCTGCGCGCGGTAGTCCGCGTACCGTTCCAGCTTGTCGCGGAACGCGGCGAACGTGAACGGTTTGAGCAGGTAGTGGGTCACCCCGAGAGACACCGCGGTGCGCACCACCGCCAGGTCCCGCGCGCTGGTCACCGCGAGCACGTCGACGCTGCTGCCGGCCGCGCGCAACGCCCGGCAGACGTCCAGGCCGTGCAGGTCGGGCAGCCGAAAATCAAGGAGTACGAGGTCGATGTCGCCGCCACCGTTGGCGCGCAGTGCCGCCATCGCCGCCCGTGCGGTGTGCGCCACCCCGACCACCACGAAACCCCGAACCCTTTCGGTGTACGCGCTGTGCGCCTCGGCGAGCAGCGGCTCGTCCTCGACGACAAGCACCCGGATATCGCTCATGACCGCTCACCTTCACCCGGCAGCCGGACGGTGAACAGGCTGCCGCCGTCATCCGAGCGAGCCACGTCGCAGCTACCACCGTGCCGGCGGACCACCTGCCCGACCAGCGCCAGGCCGAGGCCCCGGCCAGTGCTCTTGGTGGACCAGCCGCGCCGGAACGCGTCGGCCACCCGCTCCGGGGCCAGTCCCGGGCCGCTGTCGGCCACCCGCACCACCAACGCGTCGTCGACAGCACCGACGAAGACCCGCACCCGGCGTGGTGCCGGCGTGCCGGCCACCGCCTCCAGGGCGTTGTCGACCAGGTTGCCGACCACGGTGAGCAGGTCGCCGGTCGGCAGTGGGCTGTCGTCGAGGCGGCAGTCCGGGTCGATGACCAGGTTGACCCCGCGCTCACCGGCCTGCGCGGACTTGCCGAGCAGCAGCGCCGCCAACGCCGGTTCGGTCACCGCGCCGACCACCCGGTCGGTCAGCTGCTGGGCGAGCGCCAGGTCCCGGGTGCCGAGCCGAACGGCCTCGTCGGCGCGGCCCAGCTCCACCAGCGTCAGTACGGTATGCAGCCGGTTGGCCGACTCGTGGGTCTGGGCCTGCAACGCCTCGGTCAATGCGCGCACCGAATCCAGCTCACTGGCCAGCGCGCGCAGTTCGGTCTGGTCGCGCAGGGTCAGCACGGTGCCGAGCACCGCGCCCTCGAAGCGGGTGGTCCGTTGGTTGGCGACGAGCACTCGGTCACCGGCGAGGACGGGTTCGTCGCGGGCGTCGCGCCCGGAGCCGAGCAGGTCGGCCACCGCGGGCGGTAGGTCGACCCCGGCGACCGGCTGGTCGATCACCGGCGCGTCCGCGTCGAGCCCCAGCAGCCGGCGACCCTCGTCGTTGACCAGCGCCACCCGTCGGTCGACGGTCAGCACGACGAGGCCTTCGCGCACCGAGTGCAGAACCGCGTCGTAGTACTCGTACATCCGGGTCATCTCCGCCGGTCCCAGACCGTGCGTCTGGCGACGCAGCCGGCGGCTGAGCAGCCAGGAGCCGGTCGCGGCGAGTGCGAGAGCCGGTGCGGCGACACCGAGCAGCACCCGCAACTCGCCGAGCAACTTACGGTCGATATTCCGGGTCGTGATGCCGACCGAGACCAGACCGACAATGCGCTGCCGCTCGTCGTACACCGGAACCACCGCACGCACCGACTCACCGAGCGTGCCGACGTTTGTGGTGGTGAACGGGTGGCCCGCCAGGGCGGGCCCGATTTCCCCGACGAACGGCTTGCCGATCAGGTCCCGGGTCGGATGTGAGAAGCGGGTGCGGTCGGGGGCCATCACCACCACGAAGTCGGTGCCCGTCGTCTGCCGGGTCGATTCGGCGTACGGCTGGAGGACGCTCGGCGGATCGGCGGCCGTGAGGGCCGCGCGGACGTCGGGGGAACTGGCCACGGTCTGCGCCACCGCGAGCACCTCCTCCTCTGCCGCCTGTTGGGAGTCGGTGCGGGCCAGCCAGACGGCGCCCGCCGCGCCGGCCAGCACGAGCAGCGTCACCACCATCGCCTGGAGGGCAAAGAGTTGCCCCGCGATGCTCCACTGGCGTCGGGCCACCTCCACCACCTCCTTGTAGCGCTGCTGCTGTCGCGGTGAACAGAATGACCGCAAGGCTGTCAACGGGTGAGACACGGTTCACATTGTCGACATGGACACCACCGCACCCGCCACCTCACCGGCACCGCCGGTCCGCCGGGACCGTACCCGTTACCTCTACCTGGCCGTCATCGTGGCCGTGTTGGCCGGCATCGTGGTTGGCCTGGTCGCCCCCGATTTCGGCAAGGAACTCAAGCCGATCGGCACCGGCTTCGTCAACCTGATCAAGATGATGATCAGCCCGGTCATCTTCTGCACCATCGTGCTGGGCGTCGGCTCCGTCCGGCAGGCCGCGAAGGTCGGCAAGGTCGGCGGCCTCGCCCTCGGCTACTTCCTCACCATGTCGACCGTCGCGCTGGCCATCGGCCTGGTGGTCGGCAACCTCATCCACCCCGGCTCCGGCCTGGACCTGGGCCAGGACCTCGCGGGCGCGGGCAAGGCCGCCGCTGGCGACGAGACCGGCGGGACGGCGGACTTCCTGCTCGGGATCATCCCGACCACGCTGCTGTCCGCGCTCACCGAGGGCGAGGTGCTCCAGACGCTGTTGGTCGCCCTGCTGGTCGGCTTCGCCGTGCAGGCGATGGGCCGGCGCGGTGAGCCGGTGCTGAGCGCCATCGGCGTCATTCAGCGGGTGGTCTTCAAGGTCCTCGCCATGATCATGTGGCTGGCGCCGATCGGCGCGTTCGGTGCCATGGCCGCCGTGGTCGGCGCGACCGGCGTGGACGCGCTCAAGAGCCTCGCCCAGATCATGGTGGGCTTCTACGCGACCTGTCTGATCTTCGTACTGGTGTTCCTGGGCGCGCTGCTCTGGTTCGTGGCGCGGATTTCGATCTTCGGCCTGCTGCGCTACCTCGGCCGGGAGTTCCTGCTGATCCTGTCGACCTCGTCGTCGGAGTCGGCGCTGCCGCGGCTGATCGCGAAGATGGAGCACTTCGGCGTGAGCAAGCCGGTCGTGGGCATCACGGTGCCGACGGGATACTCGTTCAACCTAGACGGTACGGCGATCTACCTGACGATGGCGTCACTGTTCATCGCCGACGCGTTGGGCAAGCCGCTGTCGATTGGCGAGCAGATCTCGCTGCTGCTGTTCATGATCATCGCTTCGAAGGGTGCTGCCGGTGTCACCGGCGCCGGGCTGGCGACGCTGGCCGGTGGGCTCCAGTCGCACCGGCCGGACCTCGTCGACGGGGTTGGGCTGATCGTCGGCATCGACCGGTTCATGTCAGAGGCTCGGGCGCTGACCAACTTCGCGGGCAACGCCGTGGCGACCGTGCTCGTCGGCACCTGGACCGGGGAGTTCGACCGGAACCGCGCGGTCGGGGTGTTGCGCGGCGACGACCCGTTCGACGAGGCGACCATGCTCGACGAGCACGACGACGCGGGCGAGGGGGAGCCGCGCCGGTCCGACGAGCCAGCCGCGCCGGTCGGGGCGCAGGCCTGACGCTGGAGTACCGATCCAACGAGATCGCCGAGTCGACAGGCGGCTTCATTCTGCGACATCCGTCCGACGATCAACGCCCTGGCCAAGTAGCCAAGCCTTGGCCAGGGCCTTCGTTGTCGTCTCGGCGACCCATTGTGGACAGCTCACGTTCGGGACTTTGCGGCTCGACGACCGACCGTACAGTCGGTGGTTATGACAGCAACGCCACCACCCGAGGAGACTTCGGGGCCGAGGCCCGTCAGCGGTGGCGCGTCGCCGCAGGAGCCGGCAACGGCTGGTCCGGGCCCACACGGAGACTCATCGGCAGGTGCTCGACAGCAACAGGCACCCGCTGAGGTCGGGAGCGAAGCCGGCGACGGCTATGAAGCGATCGCCTATGAGCAATTCGGAGCGGGCCCCGGGGCCTCCCGTCGCAAGAACAGGCGCTGGATCGTGGTGTCGGTGGTGATAGGCGTCGTGGTGGCGGCCGTGACCCTGGCAGTCGAAACGGCGCGAGACCATTTCTTCATCCCGTCCACCGTTGCCAAGGAGAACGACTCTCAGAAGAAGGTCGATGCGTCCGAGTTGCCCTTCACGGTGTCCGTGCAGCCGGAGAGGGGCGAGCCAGAATCCTGGACGATGGTCCTCGACCGAGAGTTGACCGCCGACGAAACGCAGAAGATGCAGGACAGCTCGTCCCCCTTCTCGTACCTGCGAAGCCTGGGTGGTCACCCGCTCGGATACGCGTCCTTCCTGAACAACGCCCCGCAGCGATACATGGATCAGCAGACGTCGTCCGGCAGGATGGCAAACATTGACACTTTCAAGATTGCCTTTTTGAGTACCCGTGCTTACCCCGTGATGATCGACGACTGGAAGGTCGTTGATCTCACCTGCGTGAAGAGCAGCAGGAAGACGGTCGTCTCCCGCCCGTCGCAGGGCGGAGCGGCCTACGAAGGGATCAGTCTTCACCTACCGCCCCGCGCCGACGAGCCGGTCCTGACCGACGACACCGAGGGGCAGGGCAAGCCCTACTTCGACAGCCGATTCATCGAGGTCGGAGGCGGCCAATCCGTGGGCGCCCTCCGGGTGGAGGCGATCGCGCCAGCCGGCCAGTCGTGTGAGTGGGGCATCGAGGTCCACTACACCGACGCCCACCATCAGGACGACTACGTCCAACTGAAAGACGGCGACGGGAACCCCCTCCGTATCCACACGGAATCGGCACCCGCGAACCCTCGACAGAAGTGGGTGTTCGGCTCGGTCCCCTGGACGCCATGCCATCTGAACCCTCAGGGAAACCAATGCGATTTGGCGTAGCTCCGAGAACTCTGGCGGTTGCGCTGGCTGTCCTGTGTGCTGCGGCATGCAGTTCGACGCCGAAAGCAGAGCAGGAAGGCACCGACCCGCCCCCTGGGAACCGGGGCAACGACGGGTACGCGCTGCCGGACACCCCGTTCACCCGCAAGGGCGCCGTCATCACCGCGACCTGTTCCATCGGCGCGCGCGCCGCCGCCGTCTCGGTGCAGGCATGGGATCCCGACGGGTGGCAACAACTCGACGAGCGCATGTTCGACATACCGGCCAGCGCGGCTTTTTCCAACTACTCAGGCGTCGAGGCAGTCAACAGCCCGCTCGTGGACCTGTGCCGGCAGAGCACCGACCGCCCGTCCCCCTACCGCGTGGACGACCTGGAACACCTGTCCCCGCGAATCCGCGCCCTCTTCGACCTCGGATTCACCCGGATGGCAGTGGTGTTCCGGGAGCCCGACGGCAAGGCCACACACGCCGGCTCCGTGGCAAGCGGTGATCCCCAGGGCGACGCCGCGGCCCCGAGCGGCGCGACGAGCAACGACGAGCAGAACGCCGCGATGGCGCCCGACGGGCGCAGCGTCTGGTTCACCTACACGAACCCTGCCGGGGAGCAGAGAATCGGATCCCGGGCCATCGAGGGCAAGCAGGACTTGACGGACGAAGGGCCGGCGGCCGGACATGAACTCCCGCTGACCGTCTCGGGAAAACCGCCGCGAGCCATCCAGGCTGACATGGTCCGCGTTTCGCCGAACGGCCGTCGATTCACGGGGTTCGCGCCGAAGGTCTTCGGAAGGATCTTCGACGCCGCAGACTCGTCGAAAGCGCTCATCGGAAAATCGGCCAGCAACGCCACCCTGGTCAGGGACTGTGTCGCCATCGTGGGCTGGATCAGCGACGCCCAGGTGCTGTGCCGCGCCCCGTCCGGGTCGTTCCAGGTCGCGGACGCCCACTCCGGTGACCCCGTAGGCGCCTCGATCGACGTGGTCGACGCCGACGACGGCACCGTCGCCGAGGGGATGGTGGTCTCGGCGGACGGCAAACACTTCATCGCCGCCGTTCACATCCCCAACGATCCGTACGGGGAGCCAGGGCAGCGCCCGGACCTCAGAGTTGTGCCGACCAACCCAGGAGGGGAGATGATCCCGATCTCCAACGACAGCCTGAGTGCCGAGACCGTCTTCCTGGCGTGGTTGTGAGCTGCGGATCAAGCCGGGCGCAGTAAGTCGATAATGAGCCGATGACGGAGAATCAGCCGACCGAGCTGACGCGGTGGACCATCCACGGTGAGCGGGTCGTCGACGACACGCGCCGAGCGCGACTGAGCATCGCCGAGGTGGAGTTGCCCGACGGCGTGCGGTTCGAGCAGTACGTGATCCGGGCGCCTCGTTCAGCCATGGTCGCGGTCGTGGACGAACGACAGCGTCTGCTGCTAATGCGGCGGCACCGATTCGTGTTCGATCGGTGGGTGTGGGAGCTGCCCGGCGGTTACATCGACGAACACGAGCTGCCCGAGGTGTGCGCCGTACGCGAGGTGGAGGAAGAGACCGGATGGCGTCCGTACCAGGTCGAGCCGCTGCTGTCGTTCCAGCCGTGGGTGGGCACTGCGGACGCCGAGAACATGCTCTTCCTCTCCCGAGAGGCAGAGCACACGGGCGGTCCGGTCGATGTGAACGAGGCTGAGCGGGTGGCCTGGATCCCGCTGGCCGACGCGCGTGAACTGGTGGCGCAGGGCGAGATCGTCGGGGCCGGGACGGTGATCGCGGTCTTGGAGTTGGTCGCGCGACAGGCCCGTGGTGAGTTGTAGACGTCAGCGCCGGGTGCCGAGAACCGTGTCCACTCGGCGGATGAACCCTTGGACGGCGCCTCGCTGGCGGTAGGGCGCGAGTTCGGCCTGCAACTCACGTACGTAACCGGCAGCTCTGGCCGATCGAAGCCGTGCGGTCAGGGTCAAGGCTTCCGCACCGACTGCACAGGCCCTCTCGGCATCTCCCTGCTGCGCCTGTGAACAGGCGAGTAGCGCCAGGTTGAAGGCCTTGCCGCGGACGTACCGCTCGTCCATCCGCAGGGAGCGAGCCGCGAAGCGTTCGGCCTGGGCGGGCTTGCCGAGCGCTCGGAAGCAATGTCCGAACTTGGCGGACAGGTAGGCCTCATCGAAGTACCCGAGCCACTGGGGATCGCTGCTCCGGTCGGCCCGGTCGAGGGCAACTTCCGCCTGGTGGAGTGCCACGGTGCAGGCCCGCTCGTCCCTCATCATGGCGTGCGCGTGGGCTTCCGTAACGGACGCCTCTGCCGTCAGTACCGTGAGCCCAGCTCGTATCGCTGTCTGCCTGGCGGCGCGGGCGAGGTCGATGCCGGTGACACCGTGTCCGAGGTACGTCGCCTGATGGCTCATCGCGGCGAGGATCTCCGCGCCCAACCCTGCGTCGCCGGCAGCTTGGGCCAGCTCAAGGGCGCGTGTCAGGTAGAGCTGGGCTACCCCGTGATCGGCGACGTCGTACGCCTGCCAGCCGGCGAGCTGGGTCAGTTCGGCGATCGCGCTGAGAAGCTTCCGCGCGGTCGGCGTCTCGTAGCGGCCGTTCTCGAGCAGTGGCGTCACCTCCTGGTGGAGGTAGCGGGCGACGGCAGCGCGGGAGTGGCCGCCACCGTACTGATTGTCGAGCCGGCGGTAGGTCGCGGACATCTCGCGGATGGTCTCGATGTCGGGTCGATCAACAGTGCGAGAGCCCGCCTGTTCAACGGTTCGAGGGGGAGGCGCAGTGAACCACCTGAGGGCCGGCAGGGTGTAGCCGGCGGAGCTGAACGCGATCTGCCGAACCACGTCTCGACGGTTCACATCGCCTTCCCACAATTGGATGGCGGCGCGGACGTCCTCCCGCCAGGACCGGTTGACAGGAAGGCCACTCTGCCGCTGTCCTTGCGTCGATGCCATGTCGCGATGACATGGGCGACTGCTCTGTGGCGCCAGGCCGAGCGCCATGCGCGCCTCGTCGGGCATTCGGCAACCATCGGCGATGCGCTCCAATACCTCGATGGAGGTCACTTTTCGGCCCGCCGTGACGCGACTGACGTACCCCTGCTCCAGCCCGACCGCCGCGCCGATCCGGGTCTGGCTTGCGCCGGTCAGTTGGCCGATGCGTCGGAAGAGCCCGCCGACGTCACGTCGGCTCAGGGCGTCGCGTACGGCCGGGTCGGACCAAGTGGCGGCCGGAATGCGAAGTGGATCGAGCAGCACAGCGGCTCCCAGCGTGGCGGACTGACTACCCAAGGCCCTCGCTTCGCAGCCTAGGGTCCGAATGTGCGCAGGTCGAGACGGGTCATGTCGCCGTGACATGACTCGTGGACATGGCCAGCGACAGGTAGCGGGCGGGACAGTCCCGGCATGCTTCCGATCGTCCAACCCTCCGCCTGTAGGTGCACTGCTTCGCGTTCCTTGCTCGGCGGGGCGACCCCATGAGAGCCAACTGGGGCGATCCGGAGCGCCGAGTCACGTACGACGAGTACCTGCTCGCGGTCGCGATGACCCTGGCGCGTCGGCACCAGCCGGCCTGGTCGTGGCGGAAATGGCGGCGCGTCTGCCGCTGCGGTGCGGAACTGCCGTGCCTGGCCCGGCACCGCATCCCGATCAGCCGGGGGCACTGGCCGGTGGGGGAGGGGCGATGAAGTCAAGCGCGGCAACTGTCCATGGCCCGGTGTTGCCTCTCTGGAGTTGTAGCGGCTGCGACCAGCCATGGCCGTGCCGTACGCGGCAGCGTGAGTTGCGAGAGGAGTTCGACCAAGCCCCAGTGTCGCTGGCTCTGTACATGGGGGCGCAACTGGTCCGCGCTTCGGCGGACCTGACCTGGGCGCCTGCCGGCTCCCTGCATCGGCGGTTTCTCGGCTGGGTGCGGTGAGCATCCTTCGCGCTGGTGAGGGGGAACGAGCTACGCGCAGCGGCCGCCGGCCTACCGGCCGCGAGCGGAGGGGTCGTCACGGAAGGCTTGGGGAGACATCCCGAAGGTGGCGGTGAAGACTCTGCTGAAGTGCGCCTTCGCGGGAAAGCCCCAGCGGGCGGCGATGCTGTGGATGGGCCGCGCTCGTTGCAGGGGATCGCGCAGGTCGCGTGCGCACCGGTCCAGGCGCTTCGTCCGGATGATCTCAGCGACTGTCTGGTCCTCGGCCTCGAACGCTCGGTGCAGGCTGCGGAGCGAGACGTGGTGCGCGGCCGCGACGGTGCTTGGTGAGAGATTCGGGTCGCCGAGGTGCTCGTCGATGAACGCCTTGACCCGTACGCGCAGGCTGTGCCCGCGTACCTCGGTCGGTAGAGCGTCGGTGAGGTCCAGGTGCTGGGCCACCGCTGCGGAGATCAGGTTCTGCGCAACGGTGCCCAGGAGCGGAACGTCGCTCTCCTGGTACTGCTCTGGGTGGGTCAAGATCTGACGTACGAATTGGCTGAGCAGCACGCCCATCCCCTCGGTGGCGGGGATGTTCGTGCCGAGGAGCTGCGCGATCTTGTCGGGGTGCAGCGGTATGAGACTGTGCGGAACGAGGATCGTCAGGGTGGTCAACAGACTCTCGCGCTGCGACCGCCGCTGATGCGACGACTGATGCGGTCGGGACGTGTCGACGACGGCGAAGTGCCCCGGCGTGAACAGGTTCGCCCGCCGCTCCTGCTCCAACCCGCCATGACCGGACAACGGCAGCGCGAACTGGTACATCTCCGGGTCGCTGCGGCGGATGGATGTGCCGGTCCGCTGCATGTCCAGGGATGGGTACTGCCAGGACGACAGCACGACCTCACCCAGGTTGACGACCTCTGCTCGGGCACGGAAGTCTGCTGCGTGGGCACTGTGGATCCGCATCGGAACCGACTCGCGTGCCACCAGGTCGTGCCAGAATCCGAATCGCTCACCCTCGGGCACCACGATGGTGTCCGCCGAGGCTACGGTGAGCACTGGCCCCCTCGATCCTGTCGATGTCGATGACGCGGCCGTGTTCGAGTCCGGCGTGACGCCCGGCCAAGGCTGCGCTGCCGCACGAGCTTAGCGATGACTCCGAGGTCACCCAGGGCGAGAGCGTCGGCCAGGGCGTTTGCAGTCGCTACTGTGCTGTCGCGTCTGCGTCCATGCCACACCCGCTGCAACTGCTGCGGCGGCCATTCTGAGCAGGTCGACATCGGTTAGCCCCGTCGCTTAGTACTGCAACGGCAGTAGGCAATCGAGTTCGGCTCGCGTTCGTTGGTCTGCCTGTGACGGACGTTGATGTCGATCAGTGGCATGGGGAGTTGGACCGGTCGCATGCCCGGATCGGGCCTCGGTTTCGCCGCTCGGAGCCGCGGCGGCGGGCGCGGCAGTACCTGTGCGGGCTGGTCTCCGGCCTAGGCCGTAAGAACGGCTGGACCCTCGCGGAGCAGGCCGGGACATCCTGTGAAATGAATTCCGCTCCTGTGAGCTATGACGCGGCCGCGGTCCGAGCGCCCCGGGCCGGCAGGCCTACCCTAGGCCGGGCGGAGTCGCGCGAGTTGAGAACACCAACCTCACCGGAACAACCGGCTTAGAGTCCCGCGTTCACGTCGGCGGTGGCGAGCGCCAGCGTTTGGCCGGGTGGTACCCCCTCGCGCAACGGCAATACGCCGTGGAGCGCAGTCAGAGATACGACGCCTATGCGACGTGGACGGATGACTCCGGCGGCATGCTCGCTCCGTGCATCAACATAGGAGCGCGACACACCCGACAGCCATCGTCGTCTATCCGGCGGGGAGGCCCCGCCGTGCGTGAGACACCATTTGTGGCCTCTCGGCTGCACGCCCTGAGTGGGTTGCTGTACGTCCTGTCGTTCGCCACGGCGATGCTCCTCCCGGGGTTGATCAGTTCACCCGGCGAGCCGCTGGTTACGCCGTACTCGTCCGACGCCGATGTCCAACAGTTCCTCGATAGCGGCTCAGCCAGTGCACCGGTTGGCGCGTTCTTCCAGGCGCTGGCAGCGGTCGCACTGCTGGTGTTCACCGCGTACGTCGCCGTCACGATGCGCCGGCGGGGCGACATCGGCCGAGCCGCTGGGCTGGCGCATGCCTCCGGTGCGGTCGCCTCCGCGCTGCTGCTGTCGTCGGCGGCCGTTCAATGGATCATGTCTCGTCCCGGCAGCGGATCGGATCTGCGGGTCTTCCGGTTCGCGATGGACCTCGCCTTCATTACCGGCGGTCCCTTGCACATCGTGACGCTCGGCCTCTTCGTCGGCGCCGCCTCAGCCGCCATGCTGCGGACCAGGGCGCTGCCGAGCTGGCTCGGCAGGTTGGGGATCGGCATCGCGACGCTGTGCGTACTCGCGATCTTCTCGCTGCTGGCCTCCGCGGCGTCGGTCTTCATCCCGGCCGGAAGGTTCATCGGCTTCATCTGGTTCGCCGCCGCCAGCGTCCTGCTGGCACGACGTGGCCGACTCGCACCCGATCCGGTCGACCTGGGGAGCACACGATGAGCGGACGAGCTCGTACCGCCCTGTTCGTCACGGTCCTGTTAGTGACCATGACTCTCGCGCCGGGCGCCAGCGCAGCGGGCGCGTCGGTGGCGCCATCGGAGGTATCCACGGGTCCGGCGTGGGTCTCTGGGCCGAGCCCATTCGGCGCCTGCCCTTCGGCCGCTCTTGACGATCTCCTACCCGCCGGCGCGCTCGAACCGACCGTCGCCGCCAACCCGCTGAAACGTCAGCAGCTGGTGTCGGTGTGGACACAGGACCGGTTCAGAGGACTGGTCGCTGGGGTGAGCGCCGACGGCGGCCACAGTTGGCGGCGGGTGCTGATTCCGGGGACGAGCCGATGCACGGGCGGGACCTTCGACTACGTCGATGACGTGTGGCTGTCATTCGGCCCAACCGGCATGCTGCATCTGTCGGCGCATGTGTTCGACGCACCCGAGACCACACCCAGCGGACTCATCACGGCCCGATCCCTCGACGGCGGTCTCACCTGGAGTAAACCGGTCCTCGTAGTGGCGGAGCGCGATCCGGACGGCGGGACGTACGTCGGTGGGGCGATCGTGGCTGATCCGAAGAACCCCGCACGCGTCTACACGGTCGTACCGAAGATCATGGAACCCGACCAGGAGGGCGAGCCGTTCCGCGGAGCGGTGGTCTTCGCCGCCAGCGGTGATGCCGGACGCACCTGGCGGGCGCGGCAGATCTATGAGCCGGGGGAGAACCGGCTGACCACCGGACACCAGATCGTGGTGCTCCCCAACGGGACCCTTGTCGACTCCTTCACCCTGTTCGACCTCACCGGCGAGCGGCCCACCCGGCACGTTGCCGTGATGCGGTCGCAGGACCGTGGCGCCACCTGGTCACCTCCCCACCTGGTAGCCGAGATGCGGTCGGCCGGCGTCAGCGATCCGCAGTCGCCGGGGGACCAGGTCTCCAGCGGCAGCGCCGCGCTCATCGACGCGGCGGTCGATCCGGCCAGCGGGCGGATCTACCTGGTCTGGCAGGACGCCCGCTTCAGCGGCGGGCGGGCGGACGCAATCGCACTGTCCGTGTCGGACGACAGCGGGCGCCACTGGTCCACGCCGGTAAAGGTCAACCGCAGCCCGACGTACGTCCCGATCGGCAACCAACAGGCATTCACCGCATCGGTTGCAGTCGCCGCCGACCATACCGTCGCGGTCGACTACTCCGATTTTCGTCACGACGACCCCGCCGGGGCGCTATGGACCGATCGTTGGCTGGTGACCTGTCGCCCGACACCCAAGCTTGATTGCGCGACCGGGGTTGGGTTCGACACCGAGGTAAGACTCACCAACGAGCCATTCGACATGCGGCATGCCCCCTTCCTGAATGAAGTCGGCCCCCCGGGCTTTTTCCTCGGCGACTACGCCGGCCTGACCAGCGCCGGACCACACGACTTCGTCGCCACGTTCTCCCAACCCGACCCGGTGGTGTCCCCGCGCGTCGCCGCCGTACGGGTCCGGGACGCCAACCGATAGCCGCGTTGTGGCTGGCCGTGGGCCGGGCGGGACCGGAAACCGGTCCGGTCCGGTCCAGCCCTACCGGTTGATTCCCGGCCCGACCGCTGGACGAGGGGCACTAGTACTACTACGGCAGTAGGCGAATCGAGTTCGGCTCGCGTTCGTTGGTCTGCCTGTGACAGACGTTGATGTCGATCAGTGGCATGGGGAGTTGGACCGGTTGCATGCCCGGATCGGGCCTCGGTTTCGCCGCTCGGAGCCGCGGCGGCGGGCGCGGCAGTACCTGTGCGGGCTGGTCTCCCGGCCTGGGCCGTAAGAACGGCTGGACCCTCGCGGAGCAGGCCGGGGACGTGTCGCCGGACGGGATGCAAAGGTTGTTGCGGTGGGCGGACTGGGACGTCGACGCGGTCCGTGACGACGTGCGGGACTACGTGGTCGAGCACCTCGGCGTCCCGGCCGGAGTGCTGATCGTGGACGACACCGGGTTCCTGAAGAAGGGCACCCGGTCGGCCGGGGTGCAGCGCCACATCACCCTGTCCATGGCCGCCCACGCCTGGCTGTCCGTGGCCCGATCCCTTACCGCAAAAGGGGATCCAGCCCCGACGGCGACATGATGATCGGCTACACCGTACCGGAGATCCGAAGACTGCTCACCGCACTCATAGTGCGATCAACCCACCCATCAGAGCGCGTCTGGGCCTGGTCTCGATGGCGCCGACGACGCCAACACCAAGCCCGAACCTGCCACTACCGACGACACGGCTACCCCTGACCAACTGCCGTTGCAGTATTAGCGATCCGGGAAAAGGATCTGCCGCTGTGGTAAATCGCCAAGTCAACGATTTAATGGACTCGGAGAGCGTCCTTATGACATACCAGCCCAAGTTTGGGCGTTGGTGAGTAGGAAGACCTCGACGATCGAAGTGGCCGCTAAGGCGCCCACCGCGATTGCCGGACCCAGCGCAAAATCGTCGAACTTCCAGGTGTCGATCCCCGCTATCGCGGCCAGCAGGAGTAGGGGACCGTCGCAATGCTGCCGTCGACGGTGCCCAGTGGGATCTATCGCGTGGAGGGCTTGTCGCAGGCAACGCCGATGCCGAGGTCGACAGTGTCCTCTTGGCCGTTCGACCGCACGACGAGAGGTACGCAGGCAGCCCGCGCGACCCACGTGCCACCGACGAAGGCCATCCATTGCGCCTGTGCACCCTCCGGCGCGCAGGCGTGCACCGTGGCGGTCGCCGTTGGCGTGCCGAGAGCACCCCACCCGATCCGGGCCTCGCCTTCGGATCCCGGTGCCACCTGAAGGTCGACGACCGTGCCTGCGCGTACGACCAGGCCCCATTTGGCGAATAGTCGAGCCGCTCGATCAGCCTCCCCGGAGTCCTCCGCAGTCAGCACGGCGCGGTCGGGCACGGCCACGTCTTTTCCGACCAGTCGATAACCCGCCGGTATTGCCGGCATCGCCGTTACCGACGGCGTGCACGGCAGTCCGGCATCGCCCTCGCGCGCCGGCGAGGTTGTGCCGTCGACAGGCGGCGTGCCGGGTTGGCGCGCGTCGCTTTCGGGCGTACACGCCGTCAGCGCCGCGACCAGGCACAGGCTGGCCCGCCAGGTGCTCGGCCGGGCCCGGTCGACAGTTGCCGTCTCCGGGTGGACCGGGGCGCGGGTGGTTCGGGTCGCCGCAGAATTCGAATTCATTCGATATTCATAGCATCTTGCCGATATACGTGTTGGTAACATCGCGTTGGGCGACAGCGTGGGTGCCAATAGTCGAGTTATGTCGAAATGAACGATCGGTTGGTCGTTGATCTTGCGGTGTGACATATCCAACTGCCGCTTTTCCACCTGTCGCAGAAATTGGGCACGCAATCTTCGCCGGGTACCTTCCTGTCGTGCCAGATGCCACTCGACAGTTGATTGCCGATCGCTATCGGCTGGTCCGCCCACTCGGTCAGGGCGGGATGGGCCGCGTATGGCAGGCCCGCGACGAGATGTTGCAACGCGACGTGGCCATCAAGGAGTTGGTGGCACCGCCCGGCCTGCGTGACGACGAACGCCGGGAGATGCGCGAACGGTCCATGCGCGAGGCGCGGGCCGTCGCCCGCCTGGGCCACGTCAACGTGGTACGCGTCTTCGACGTGCTGCACTCGGCCGACGACCCCTGGATCGTGATGGAACTCGTCCGGTCCCGATCCCTGCACCAGGTGCTCGAAGCCGAGGGGCCGATGCCGCCGGCCCGCGCCGCGCACATCGGGCTCGGTGTGCTGAGCGCGCTACAGGCCGCTCACCAGGCCGGCGTGCTGCATCGGGACGTCAAGCCAGCCAACGTGCTGCTCGCCGACGACGGCAGGGTGGTGCTGACCGATTTTGGCCTGGCCACCCTCCCCGGCGACCCACGCATGACCCAGACCGGGATGGTGCTCGGCTCGCCGGCCTTCCTCGCGCCGGAGCGGGCCACCGACGGCGACGTTGGTCCGGCCGCCGACCTGTGGTCGCTCGGCGCCACTCTCTACGCTGCGGTCGAGGGACGCACCCCGTACCACCGCTCGTCGCCGATCGCCACGCTGGCGGCGCTCGCCACCGAGCCGCCACCGCCGGCTCAGCGAGCCGGTCGGCTGACCCCGCTCCTCGAAGGACTGCTGCGCCGGGAGCCGGATCAGCGGATCAGCGCCGAGGAGGCGGAGCGGCTCCTGCGCCAGGCCGCCGCCCCGGACGAGCCAGTCGCCCCGGGGAGCACCACCGGCGACGGGCCGGTAACCCGGCTCGCCGCCACCACCGACGAGCCACGTCCGAAGATCGTGCCCGAGTTCGTCACCGCCGAGCCCGGTCCGCCCGCGCCGCAGCCTGTCGCCGATACGCCGCAGCCTGTCGCCGACGCGCCGCCGTCGATCGCCGACGCACAGCCGCCTGTCGCCGATACGCGGCTGCCTGTCCCCGCCGCCCCGGTCGTGGGGCCCGGCCGCAAGCGTCGGGCTCGACTGATCGCTTCGATCGCAGCCGCCGCGCTGCTGGTCGTCCTGCTGGTGACCGCGTCCCTGCTGAATCGAGGGCTGTTTGGCGGTGCGGGTGCCGGCGGAGTTGCGGCGCCCGCAATCAACACGTCGCCGATTGCCGATTCGCCGGTGTCCAGGGAACTCGCACCAGCGCCCGCGGGATGGCGCTACTACCGCGACGATCCCCGCTTCCTCGTACCGGTGCCGGCCGGCTGGCAGGCGCGACGCGACGGTGAGCGGGCCGAGTTCCGGGAGCCGGACGGTAGCCGGGTGCTCGTCGTCGACGAACTCCGGTCCGTCCCCGCGGACCTGGTCGGCGAGCTACGGGCGCGGGAGGCGACGGAACGCAAGCGGTACGCCGACTACCGCCAGAGCCGGCTCGCCGCACTGCGCTACCAGGTGCGGGCCGCCGAATGGGAGTGGACCTACACCGCCAAGGACGGCACGCCGCTGCACACGGTGAGCCGCGCGTTCATTGGTCACAACGGGCACGCGTACTCGATCGGCTGGACCACCTCGGCCGCCGAATGGTCGGCGAGCGCGGGCACCTTCGCGCTGATCACGGACGGTTTCCAGGGGATGCCGGTCCAGGGCGTGCCGGTCGTGGGTGGCTCGCCGTCCATACCTGCCGGCCCTCCGCCGTCCGGAGGCGCGGGGCAGCCGACACCCGGGGCGGGCACCGGTGCGACAACCGTTCCGGAGAATCCGGCGCAGCAACCGTCGGCCCCGCCGCGGCCCTCCCCGACGCAGAGCAACGTGCCAGCCGGCAAGCAGATCCAGAGCTTCGCCAGTGACCGTTGCATCGACATCCGGGACGGCAACGCCACCGCTGGTGCACGCCTGCAGATCTGGGACTGTCGTCGCACCGCCAAGCAACTGTGGACCTTTCCCGCTGACGGCACGGTCCGTTCGATGGGCAAGTGCCTGGACGTCGCCGGCCACTCCACCCAGGACGGGGCAGCGATCCAACTTGCCGACTGCTCCGGCGCGGGGTCGCAGAAGTTCACCCTCAACAAGGCCTACGACCTGGTGAACGTCAAGGCGGACAGGTGCGTCGACGTGCTCGACGCGAACCCGGACAACGGCGCCCGACTACAGCTCTGGCAGTGCGGCGGGACTCCGAACCAGAAGTGGCGGGCCATCTGAACGCTGACTGCGGGCGCTCCGCTGGTTACGGTCGTGGATGCCGAGCGTTCCCGACCGTTAGAGGAGTGATCGCATGTCCCCCTCTCCTGCCCGGCTCTTCGCGGAGATAACGACGGCCGAACCACCGGTCGAGACACCAGTGCTCATGCGACGTGCGGTGGTGCTCGGTGGCAGCATGGCCGGGCTGGTGGCTGCTCGGGTGTTGAGTGACCACGCCGAGGAAGTGCTGATCATCGAACGGGACCCGTCCGATGTCGATGCCGGGCCCCGGCCGGGTGTGCCCCAGGGCAGCCAGGTGCACGCGCTGCTGCCCGCCGGTCAGGTCCAGCTGGAACGCTGGTTTCCCGGCATCGCCGACGAGGCGCTCGCGCACGGTGCCCCTCCGCCGCCGAGCGACCAGGGCACGGCGAAGGTCTTCGTCAACGGCGTGCTGGGGCTGCCGCCGGCGGCGACCGACACCGGCCCGGCGCTGATCACCACGCGTCCGTTCCTGGAAGCGCTGGTCCGGCGGCGGACCCTGGCCGTCGACAACATCCGTTTGGTGTACGGCCGGGCCGAGGGTCTGCTCTTCGACGAGCGGCGTGTCACCGCCGCCCGGTACGTGCCCGAGGGTGGCACCGAGCCGATCGTCGAACCGGCAGACCTGGTGGTCGACGCGATGGGGCGGTCCAGCCGGCTCAGCGACTGGCTGGCCGAGCACGGGTGGCCCCGCCCGCCGATGCAACGGATGCCGATCAAGCTGAACTACGCGACGGCGCTGTACAAGCGCGACGAGAAGGTCAGCGACGCCTGGGTGGCGGTCTTCCACACCATGGCGGGCAAGGGGCGTACCGCCCGGATCGGTGGGATCAACTCGGTCGAGGGGGACCGCTGGATCATGCTGGTGGCCGGCTACGACGAGGACCGGCCCAGCCGCGACGTCGCCGACTTCACCGCCCGCTGCCGGGAGCACTACCCGCAGATGTTCGGCGACATCGCCGAGCGCGGGGAGATGCTGGGCGGGGTGGTCACCTACCACCAGGCGGACAGCCGACGCCGTGACTTCCACAAGCTCGACCGCCTGCCCGCCGGGTTGGTTGCCGCCGGCGACGCGGTCGCGTCCTTCAACCCCGTGTACGGCCAGGGCATGACCTCCGCGACACTGCACGCTTCCTGCCTGTCGGCGTACCTGCGGTCGGGCCCGCAGCCGCACGACGAGCCAGCGCGGGCGTACTTCGACCAGGTCCGTGTGGTCGTCGACGCCGCGTGGCAGATCTCCACCACCGCTGACATCGAGCTTCCGCACGTCGACGGGCCGTACCCACCCGGGTACAAGGTCACCAAGTGGTTCGGCGACCTGCTCTTCCGGGCGTCGCTGACCGATCCGGTGCTCAACGCCCGACTGGGTCGGGTCACCACCATGCTCGACCACCCGGCGACCCTGAGTCGCCCCGGCACCCTGCTGCGGGCCCTCCGGCTCGGCCTGTTCGGGACCTCGCGGCGGTGATTCGGCGCGATACCCGACGGCACCGGGGAGGCGGCGGACAATGATGGGTCGGGGAGGGGTGCTGCGACGAAGCAGGGGGAGCAGGCGTGCTCGGAACCAGCCTCCTTGGCCGGCTCCGCCGCCGTGACCCGGGGGATGCCATCCTGCGGCGAGCGGCACGGCTGACGCTCGTCGCGTCCGTCGTCTTCTACGGCTGCCGTTACGGCGCGGGCAGTTCGGTGCTCGCCACCTACGGCCTGTTCGGCACGATCGCCGCCGGGGCGTTCGCGCAGCTGCCCGGCCCGGCGTCGCAGCGGGCGCGGATCCTCGTCACGTCCCTGCCGGTGGTCTGGGCGCTGATCGCCGCGGGCACCCTGCTGGCGTGGAGCACGTGGGTGGCCGCCAGCGGCATGCTTGTCATCGGTTTCGTCGTGGCGTTCGCCGGGGTTGGCAACCCACGCCTGGTGGGGCTGGCGAGCGCGTTCCAGCTCTTCTACATCCTGGCGTCCTTCCCGCCGTACCAGCCGGGCACCCTGCTGGAGCGACTCGGCGGGGTCACGTTCGGCATCGTGCTGCTCGCCGCAGCCGAGGTGCTCCTCTGGCCCGACCCGGTGCCGGTCTCCTACCGGCAGCGCCTCGCCGACGCGGCGGACGGCGTCGCGGCGTTCCTCGACGCCACCGCCGGCGGGTTGACCGACCCGCAGACCGGCCCGGGTGGCCGGGACAGGCGGCGCAAACGGGCGTACGACGTGGTGGCCGCCATCGAGCTGGGCCGCAACCCTCCGGAGTGGGCCCCGAGCGCGGCGGGCGCTCAGGACCGGGCGCTACGAATCTGCGCGACCGCGTTACGGGAGGTGCTCGCCGAGGCGGACCGGCTGGCGGCGGACACCCCGCCGGAGCCGATCCCGGACCTGGCGGCGGCGCGTCTGCTGCGCTCGTGCGCGGACACGACCCGCGCCGCCGGCCGGACCTTGTCACCGGGCGCCCCAACGGTGGACCTTGGCGACCTGGACGCCGCGATCGGGCGAGCCGAGGTGGCGTACCCCGAAGGAGAGGGCGACGGGCACGAGACGCCGGACGTACCCCGGTTGTGTCGGGACGCGACGGCGCTGGCCCTCGCCGACCAGACGCGGATCTTCGCCGTCGGTGTCCGGGTGGCCACCGGGTCGCGGCTCGACGGCGCGGACGCCTACTCAGGGCTCTTCGAGTTCGCGCGGCACAGCCCGTGGACGCTGTACGGGTGGCAGTTCCGCTCCCACCTGGCGCCCCGCTCAGCGCACCTGCACAGCTCGGTGCGGCTGTCCGTGGCGCTCGCCATCGCCCGGGTCGCCGCCGGGGTGTTGCAGCTGACCCACGGCTTCTGGGTGCTGCTGGCCACCCTCACGGTGCTGCGGACCTCGGCCGCCGACACCCGCACCGCGCTGCGGCCGGCCGTGCTGGGCACGATCGCCGGTGCCGTCGTCAGCGGCGGACTGATGCTCGTCGTCGACCAGCCGATCATCTACGCCGTCGTACTGCCGATCACCCTGATGCTGGCCTTCGGTATTGGTCGTCTGCTCGGTCCGGTGTGGCAGCAGGCGCTGTTCACGCTGCTGCTGACGGGCGTCTTCGCCCAGCTCAACGCCGAAGGGTGGCGGCTCGCCGAGGCCCGTCTCGTCGACGTACTGCTCGGCGTGGTGATCGGCGTGCTCGCCGGCGTGGCGATGTGGCCGCGTGGCGCGAGCCGCGACCTGCGGCTCAACGCCACCCACTATCTGGCGGCCAGCGCGGACGCGGTCGAGCAGACCATCCGGGCGGTGCTCGGAGGCGCTCAGCCACCTGACCGTGCACTGGACCGGGTCCGGCAGCGGATGGTCCTGCTCGACTCGTCGTACTGCCAGTACCACGCGGAGCGGCACGGCCCGCACACCCAGCAGATGAACTGGGACGCCGTCCTCAGTGCCGGGCACCACGTGGTGCCCGGCGCCGAGTCGCTGCTGCGACGCAACCCGCCCGGCTGCCTCGCCGGTTGGCCCGCGGTGACCTCGCTGCTGCGGGACTCCGCCGGGCAACTGCGATCGGCGTACGACGACCTCGCTGGCGAGGTGGCGCACGGCCAGGCCTCGGCCCCGGTGCCCGTCCCGACCGGCTGCGCCGGCGAACTGGACCGGATCCGTCCGCTGCTCAGCGAGGGGGACTCGCGGTCGGTCCGGCACCTCGTGGAGGTCGACGGGTGGCTCGCCGGCCTCGCGGACAGCCTCGCCCGCATCCACCCGCACGCTCCTGCGCAAGCGGTCAGTCCGAACGACGGCAGTCCTCCCGCCGCAGGAGAGGCCCGGCGGCGCCCGCGCTGAGGTCCTCCCAGATCGCTTCCCGGTCGGACGTGACCCAGGTCAGCGCGTTGGCGGCCTCGGCCCGCTGTGTAGGCAAGAGGCCGACGAGCGATATACCTCAGTGTCATATTTATACCTGTGAGTCATAGCACTCGTAATGACTTGCCCGGCCTCTCGCCGATGTCACCGCCCGCGCACTGACCAGGCTGCGGGCGTTGCTCGGTCAGGACTTCGCACGGATCTGACAGGCCGCCGGTCGCCGATTGGCTGTGCCCGTTCGACGCCGTCCCGCCTACCGTCGACGACATGGAGATCGAGCAGGCACAGAAGCTGTGGCAGCCGGAGCCCGGCTGGTTGAACACCGCCTCCTACGGGTTGCCGCCCGAGCCGGCGTGGACGGCGTTGCAGGAGGCCCTCACCGCGTGGCGGGTCGGCAGCACGTCGTGGGAGGGTTGGGGCGAGTCGGTGCAGCGGTCCCGAGCCGCGTTCGCGGCCCTGATCAAAGTGCCGGCTGGTGACGTGGCGGTCGGTGCGGCCGTGTCGCAGATCCTCGCGCCGGTCGCGGCGGCGCTGCCGGCCGGGGCGACGGTGGTGGTCCCCGAGGTCGAGTTCACCTCGAACCTGTTCCCCTGGCTGGTCCAGGAGGATCGTGGCGTCAAGGTCCGTACGGTGCCGCTGGACGCCCTGGTCGACGCGATCGACGCCGACACCGACATGGTCGCTTTCAGCCTGGTGCAGTCGGCCGACGGGGCCGTCATGGCGTACGACGAGATCGTGGCCGCGGCCCGCGCGCACGGCGCGTTGGTGGTGGTGGACGCGACCCAGGCGTGCGGGTGGCTGCCGTTCGACGGGAGCCAGGCCGACGTGGTGGCCGTCGGTGGCTACAAGTGGCTGATGAATCCGCGCGGCACCGCGTACGCCTACCTGGCCCCGGCGTTGCGCGACCGGCTGCGCCCGGACGCCGCCGGCTGGTACGCGGGCGGCGACCCGCACGGCTCCTACTACGGCCCGCCGCTGCGGCTGGCCGACGACGCCCGCCGGTTCGACATCTCACCGGCCTGGTTCAGCTGGGTCGGCGCGGCGCCCGCCCTGGAGTTGGTCGCCGAGCTTGGCGTCCCGGCGATCCGGGCGCACGACGTGGCGCTGGCCAACCGGCTCCTGACCGGGCTGGGCCGGCCACCAGGGGACAGCGCCATCGTCAGCGTGGACGTGCCGGACGCGCAGGAGCGGCTGGCCGCAGCCGGCATCCGGGCGGCCGTGCGCGCCGGACGGGTCCGCGCCTCCTTCCACATCTACTCCACCGAGGCCGATGTGGATGCCGCCCTCACGGCGTTGACGGGGTGACCCCGCTCAGGCCAGGTGACCGCCGATCTTCGTGTATCCGCGCAGCAGATCGCGGGAGATGATCAGTCGCTGCATCTCGTCGGTGCCCTCGAAGATCCGGTAGAGCCGGACCTGCCGGTACCAGCGTTCGATGGGCAGCTCACGGGTGTAGCCCATACCGCCGTGGATCTGGAGCACCCGGTCGACCACCCGGTTGACCATCCCGGCGCCGTAGAGCTTGCCCATCGACGAGGCATGCCGAGGGTCCAGGCCCTGGTCCACCGTCCATGCCGAGCGCAGCACCAGCCAGCGGGCCGCCTCCAGCTCCGTCTCCGAGTCGGCGATCATCCACTGGATGGCCTGGTTGGTGCCGATCTTCGCGCCGAAGGTTTCCCGGGTGTTGGCGTAGTCGATCGCCATCTGCAGCACCCGCTCGGCGATGCCGATGGCGTGCGACGGGATGGTGTAGCGGCCCTTGCCGATCCACTCCATGCCCAGCGTGAAGCCCTGCCCGATCTCGCCGAGGATGTTGCGGTGCGGCACGCGTACGCCGTCGAAGATGAGCGACGCGGGCCCGCCCTCGCCCATGGTCTGGATGAACTCCGAGCGCCAGCCCATCGCCCGGTCCACCAGGAACGCGGTGGCCCCACCGTTGCGGGCACCCTTCTCCCGGTCGGTGACCGCGACCACGATGGCGAAGTCGGCGTCGTGGCCGCCGGTGATGAAGGTCTTCTCGCCGTCGAGGACCCAGTCGTCGCCGTCGCGGCGGGCGGACAGCCGGATGTTCGCCGCGTCCGACCCGGCGCCCGGCTCCGTGATGGCGAAGCAGGAGCGCCGCTCGCCCTCGATGGTGGGGATGAGGAACTCCCGCTTCTGCTCCTCGGTGGCGTGGAACAGGATGTTGTCCGCTTCACCGCCGAAGCGGAACGGCACGAACGTGTGGCCAAGCTCGGTCCAGATCAGCGACTGGAGCACCGCCGGCAGATCCATCCCTCCGTATTCTTCCGGGGTGGCCAGGCCCCAGAAGCCGAACTTGCGCGCCTTGAGCTGCAACTCGCGCACCTCGGAGTGGTCGAGGCCCGGCTGGTGCGCCCGCTCCCGGCGGAGCACCTCCGCTTCCAGGGGCATCACCTCGCGGCGGATGAACGATCGGACGGTGTCCCGCACCGCCCGCTCCTCGTCGGTCAGTGAAAAGTCCACGGTGGTCCTCCTGGCGTCGGCGCTGCCGGTCACCCTTAAACTAGCGGTGCAAGTTTTGCCGCGTCCAGACCTGACGGCCGAGACCCGCGAGGAGCGCAGTGCCCCGACCCCGCCAGCCCCGGCTCACCCGGCAGCTGATCGTCGAGACCGCCACCGCGCTCATCGACGCCGAAGGCCTGCCCGCCTTCTCCACCCGCCGGCTCGCCGCCGAGTTGGGCGTCCGCGGGCCGTCGCTCTACAACCACTTCGCCACGAAGGACGAGATCCTCGACGCGGTCGCCGACACGGTCACCGCCGCCGTCGACACCGGCGGCTTCGCCAGCCGGGACTGGGCCGCCGCGCTGCGCGACTGGGCCTGGTCGTACCGGCGGGCGCTCACCGTGCACCCGAACATCGTGCCGTACCTGGCCCAGGGGCCGGGCCGGCGACCGGCCGCGCTGGCCATGGCCGACGCGGTCTACGGCGGGCTGGTACGCGCCGGCTGGCCGCCCGCACGGGCCACCCACATCGGCGCCGCGCTGCGCTATTTCGTGGCCGGGTCGGCGCTCGGCTCGTTCGCCCGCGGTTTCGTCGAGGACCCCGAGCTGTACGCGGCGCACTACCCGCACCTGCGTCAGGCGCACCGGCTCGCCGAGCACCAGCAGAGCGTGGACGAGGGCGCCTTCGCCCTCGGCCTGGACGCCCTGCTGCACGGCCTGGCCGCCGAATACACCCGCACCGTCGCCACGGTGGAGTCCGCCCGGCCCAACGGGTAGCGTCCAAACTCCCAGCGCTAGTTTCATCGTCCATCGCGACCCCGTCGCCATCGCCCATCGCGACCCCGTCGCCATCGCGCATCGCCCACCCCCGAAGGGACGACATGGACCTCGCCGCCCCGCCGTCGCAGCTGTCCGACGCCCTGCGCCTCCGGCGCCACCTGCACCTCGGCGGTGAGTGGACGTCTCCCGCCGACGCCGATCTGATCGACGTGGAAAATCCGAGCACCGGCGAGCTGATCGGGCAGGTGCCGGCCGGCACCCCGGCCGATGTGGACCGCGCCGTGGCCGCGGCACGCGCCGCGTTCCCCGGCTGGTCGGCCACTGCTCCCGCCGAGCGCTCGGCCCACCTCGACCGCCTGCACACCGCGCTCGCCGCACGCGCCGACGACCTCGCCCGCACCATCGCCACAGAGCTGGGCTCGCCGCTCAAGTTCGCCACCCGGGTGCAGGTCGGGCTGCCGTTGACCGTGCTGCGCGACCACGTCGCGCTCGCCGCCCGGGCACCCGTCGAGGAGAGCATCGCCAACTCCCTCGTCGTGCGTGAACCGCTCGGCGTGGTCGGTGCGATCACTCCGTGGAACTATCCGCTGCACCAGGTGGTGGCGAAGCTGGCGCCTGCTCTGGCCGCCGGCTGCACGGTGGTGCTCAAACCCAGCGAGTTGACCCCGTTGACCGCGTACCTGCTCTTCGACGCGGTCACCGAGGCCGGGTTACCACCGGGCGTGCTCAACCTGGTCCCCGGCACCGGGCCGGTGGTGGGCGAGGCCCTCGCCGGGCACCCCGACGTCGACCTGGTCTCGTTCACCGGCTCCACCGCCACCGGCGCCCGGATCATGCGGCTCGCCGCCGACCGGATCGCCCGGGTCGCGCTGGAACTGGGCGGCAAGTCCGCAAACGTGATCCTCCCCGACGCTGACCTGGCCACCGCGGTCAAGGTTGGCGTCGGCAACGCGCTGCTCAACTCCGGCCAGACCTGCACGGCGTGGACCCGGATGCTGGTGCACCGCGACCGGTACGACGAGGCACTCGACCTGATCGCCACGGCGGTGGCCGGGTACCGGCTCGGCGACCCGTTCGACCCGGCCACCCGACTCGGCCCGCTGATCTCCGCCGCCCAGGCCGAACGGGTGCGCGGCCACATCGACCGGGCACTGGCCGACGGTGCCCGGCTGGTCGCCGGCGGCCCGGACGCCCCGGTGCCGACCCGGGGGCACTTCGTCGCCCCGACCGTCTTCGCCGATGTGCACCCTGACAGCGCGCTTGCCCAGGAGGAGGTCTTCGGCCCGGTGCTCGCCGTCCTCCCGTTCGACGACACCGACGAGGCGGTCGCCATCGCCAACAACTCGAAGTACGGGCTGGCCGGCGCGGTCTGGTCCGCCGACACCGACGCGGCACTCGCGGTGGCCCGGCGGCTACGCACCGGCGCGGTCGACATCAACGGCGCACCGTTCAACCCGCTCGCCCCGTTCGGCGGTTACAAGCAGTCCGGCCTGGGCCGGGAGTTGGGCGTGCACGGGCTCGCCGAGTTCAGCGAGCTGAAGGCGATCCAGCGATGAGCGCCCCCGAGCTGTCCCCGACCGCGTCGCGCGGCGGCCCCGAGCCGGCGGGCACGCCGGTCATCGTCCGCGCGCTCGTCGCGCGCTCCTCCGGCGCTGAGCTGCGAGTCGAGCAGGTACGCCTGCCCGCGCCCGGCCCCGGCGAAGTGCGGGTGACGATCACGGCGGCCGGCGTCTGCCACTCCGACCTGTCGATGGTCAACGGCACCCTCGCCGCGAGGTTCCCGCTGGTGCTCGGGCACGAGGCGACCGGAGTAGTGGCCGAGGTCGGGCCGGGCAGCCGGCTGGCGGTCGGCACCCCGGTGGTGCTCAACTGGGCGCCGGCCTGCCGGGCCTGCTGGTGGTGCCGGCGCGGCGAGCCGTGGCTCTGCGCCGACACCACGGCCCCGACCGTGCCGCGCGGCGAAACCGACGACGGGGTTCCGCTGCACCTGACCCTCGGCCTCGGCGCGCTCGCCGAGGCGGTGGTGGTGCCCGAGCGTGCGGTCATCCCGATCCCCGCCGGGCTGCCGCCCGAGCAGGCCGCACTGCTCGGCTGCGCGGTGCTCACCGGCGTCGGCGCGGTCCGCAACACCGCCCGGGTAGCGCCCGGCGAGTCCGTGGCCGTCGTCGGGCTCGGTGGGGTCGGGCTCGCCGTGCTCAGCGCGGCCCGCCGGGCCGGCGCCACGACGATCCTGGCCATCGACGTCGCCGAGGCCAAGCGGGACCTGGCGCTCGCCGCCGGGGCGACCGACTTCCTGCTCTCCGACGACCGGCTCTCCAAGGAGGTACGGGCGCGCACCGAGAGTCGCGGTGTCGACCACGCCTTCGAGTGCGTTGGCCGCGCCGCCACCATCCGCGCTGCCTGGCGGCTCACCAGGCGCGGGGGAGCGGTGACCGTGGTCGGCATGGGTGCCAAGGACGACATGGTCAGCCTCGGCGCACTGGACATCTTCCACTCCGCCCGCACGTTGCGCTCCTCGGTGTACGGCTCGTCCGACCCGGACCGGGAGGTGCCGGTGTTGGCCGCCGAACTCGCCGAGGGCGCACTGGACCTGCGCGTGCTGGTCAGCGGCACGATCTCGCTGGACGAGGCTCCCACGGCGTTCGACCGGCTGGCGCGGGGCGAGGGCGCTCGTTGGGTGGTCACCCTCGACTGAGCCGACGGTTCACCCACCTGTCGATTGTGATCAGTTCGCAGGAGCGGCCTTCTGCGGGTGGATCGTCTCCTGGCGGGCCAGCATGGCGACGAACTCGACGATCTTTCGCTCGCGGGTCTGCGCCCGTTTGACGGCGTTGAGGCGGTGGATGAGGGCGAACCGGTTGGTCTTGGTGAGGACGTCGAACATGGCCTGAGCGGCGGGGTCGGCGGCGATGGCTGCGAGGAGGTCGGCCGGGACCTCCGCTTCCGACGGTGGGGCGTAGGCGGCCGACCACCGCCCGTCCGCCTTCGCGGCTTCCACCGCGGCACGGCCGGGGGGCAGCATCCGCCCCTGCTCCTCCAGCCGGGCCACGTGCGTGACGTTGCGTTGTGACCAGGAACTGCGGGGCCTGCGAGGGGTGAAGCGGATCCAGGAGGTCTCCTGATCCCGTTTACGAGCCTGCCCGTCGATCCAGCCGAAGCACAGCGCCTCGTCGACCGCCTCCTGCCAGGTCAGCGTTGTGACGGTGCCGCCCTTCTTGGTCAGGGCGAGCCAGACGCCGGGCGATGTGGCGTGGTTGGCCGACAACCACGCGTGCAGCCCTCCAGTGTCCGCGACGATCAACTCATCCAGCCCTGCGCTCGCCATGACGGTGAGGCTAACCGCCGCCTGTGACGGCAGCCCTTGGCGCTTCGCGCGCCCACCGCAGCTCCGTGCACCCGTCTGGCCGGCAGCGCTGGCACGATCCGTGCACCCGGTGCTGCGCGATGGTCTGCCGGGCCGGCATCGGCACCCACACCGACCGGGGTAACTCCCAATCGATCACCTGCGGTGCGCCTTGAGCGTGTCCCGCGCCCAGGTCAGCATCTCGCACCGGCCGTCCCGGCACTGCACGCAGCGGCCTGTGGTCCGGTGCTCGCTCGGTGGCTCGTGATGCTGAGCGATCACACGTTGTGCAGTCCAGATGACAAGTGCTGGCGTCACGGGTCCGTCGTCCATGGCCACGGCTCCACCTCCAGGAAGGGGCAGGTCCGACCACCGATCCCTGATCAAGTGGCCGGACCGCTATCCGTGCACCCCGTCAGTTGCCGATCGATAGGGGCGCTATAGGAAACCTGCCATGGCTATCCATTGCTAGTCAAGCACTCGCCATGGGTGATTGAGTGGGAGGTGCCGACCGACCGATAGGGGAACCACCAGTGCCGCCGCAGTACGCCTACCAGCGCGTTGCCGAAGATCTGACCAACAGGATCAAGTCCGGGGAGTTTCCGCCGGGCTCGCGCCTGCCAAGTCGGGCCGGGCTGTGCGAGCAGTACGAAGTCTCAAGTTTCGTTGCTGACCGTGTGTTCCTGATCTTGAAGATGCAAGGGCTTACGGAGTCGCTGCCCGGTGCCGGGGTGTACGTAAAGGAGAACGGCTGACGCCCCCACCCATGGGCAAGGGCGCGGCCGTCCGTCGTTGGCTGCTCTCAGCAGCGCACCCGGATGTCAAGGGTGACCGGGATGCTCTGCACGTCGGTGCCGTCCGTGGCCCAGAGTTGGGGGACGTACCGGCCGTCACTCAGGCGGAACGCGGCCAGGATCGGGAGCAACGTCTGGCGGGATGTGGGCGTGTCGAATGCGTTGGTCACGCCACGTCCGTGAGCCTGCCGTTCAGATCAGGGAATTGTGAGCGACGCCAGCCGACTCGTAATGAACTCCAACGCGGACGGCACGTCGACATCGACCGCCACCTCGACGGTCGTATGACCCACCAGGCCGCGCAGGTCCACGAGAGTGTTGCCGCGGCTCGGTCCCGTGGTGGTGTCCACCTCGACGTACGCCGGCTGGGCGGTGACCAGACCGGGCCGGATCGCCTCCGCCATCGCCAGCGGGTCGTGCAGCGGTATCACGTCCATTCCGTGGTCCCGCCGATACGCCGAGAGGTAGAACTCCAGCGCGTCCGCGCACAGAGCGGCGACAGCGCCCGCCGAGCGCAGTCGGCGCAGGTCGTCCGGACCGTAGGCGGTGCGGTACGTGACGTCCAGCCCGATAAGCGTGGTCGGCACCGGCCGGGGCAGCCCCGGCTCGGTCAGCACCCGGTAGGCGGCCTCCGGGTCGGCCCAGATGTTGAACTCGGCGGCCGGTGTTCGGTTGCCGGCTCCGATGGAGCCGCCCATCACCACCAGGCGGGCCAACCGGGACGCCACCTCGGGGTGTACCGCGAACAGGTGCGCCACGTTGGTCAGCGGCCCGGTCGCCACCAGCGTCACCGGCTCGGTGGAGGCCCGTACCGTCTCGACGATCAACTCCAACGCGGTCGCCTCGACCGGATCGGCGCCGGAGGTCGGCAGCGTGATGCCGCCCAACCCCGTGTCTCCGTGCACCGACTCGGCGCGGTCGTTCAGCGAGCGCAGATACGGTCGATTCGCGCCGCGGGCCACCGGGATGTCGGCCCGGCCGGACAGCGCCAACACGTCCAGTGCGTTGCGGGTGGTGGTGTCGATTCCCACGTTGCCACCGACGGTGGTGACCCCGACCAGTTCCACCTCCGGGCTGGCCACCGCCGTCAGGATGGCCACCATGTCGTCGATGCCTGGGTCACAGTCGAGCAGCACGTGGCGCGTCACGCGCAGGATCCTAACGCTGCCGGGACGGGCTGCCGCCAAGCGCTGTGCACCCCGGTGCGAGACGCCTCGCCTCAGGTGACGCCGGCCCACCCGCCACGGGTGGGCCGGCGTCAGGTCACTTGCCGGTGACGATGCCCGGGTTGATGCAGAGACCCGGGTTGGCGCCGTTCTTCTCCGCGATCTCCAGACAACGGGTCACCTTGTCGACCTTCGCGTTGGTCTCGGTGATCTGCTTGGAGATCTCGGCGTTCTTGCGGTCCTGCTCCAGGTTGCGGGTCTGGGCCAGCTTGTCCTGGAACGCCTTGATGTTGCCCTCGGTCTTGTCGTCGTGGTTCACCCGGGTGATGGTCACCGAGAGGATGTCCACGTCGCTGGTGAGCCGGGTCTCCGCGCTGGTCTTGATGCTCGACGCGAACGGCTTCAGGTCGACGTTGAGGTCACCGGTCTGGGCGTCGATCTTCTCCAGCGGGTTGTACGCGGCGAAGGCGTCGTTGACCGCGCTGTCGAGCTGCACGCCCACCCGCTGGCCCCGGAAGCTGTTGAAGTCACCCTTGTAGTCCATGAACTGCTTCGGCGCGTTCTCCGGCTTGACCTGCCACTCGATGAGCACCTCGACGCAGGCGTCGGCGAGCGTGCCGGTGCGGACCCGTACGCAGTTGTTGCCGCCGATGTGGTCGTACTTCTGCCGACCCGCGTCCCACTCGCCGACCTTCTTCCAGGGCGCCACCCACTTCAGGCCCGAACCGGTCACCTCGCCGGTGGGCTTGCCGAAGCTGGTCACGATGCCGACCGAGCGGATGGGCACCGAGTGGGCGCTGGAGGCGATGCCAACCACCAGGGTGAGGGCGAGGAGACCGAGCGCCGCGAGGGCGGCCGTCCTCTTCATCGCGCTCCTGGGGGCGACGAGAGCCAGGACGGCGCAGACCGCCAGGGCGACGGCGAAGACGATCGCCATGGTGAAGCCGACGGGCATGGGGTGGGGGCCTTTCGCTGGGCTGTGTGGATCATCAACCTAGAGGGCCTGGTCAAGTCGGCAGCCCAGGGGAGCGGCGTCTGCACACGCGAGCCGGTCACCGCGCAGGCGGGCCACCTCGGCACGCTGCCCGACGCCGTCGCCGCCTGCCTGGCCGTCGCGCCGGAGCGTGATGCCCGCCACATACGATACGGATCGGTCCCGTATCGTTAATCCAGCCCGTACGCTGTTCCACGTTACGAGTCTGACCCGTATCGTATTGCGTGGCGGGTGAAAGCGTGGGGGGAAAACCAGGCATGGAGCTGCACAACAACACGGGCCACCCGAGGAGGTGGGCGATCCTCGGGGTGCTGGTGATCAGCCTCCTCGTGGTCGTCCTCGACAACACGATTCTCAACGTCGCCCTGCGCACCCTGGCCGACCCGGCGCACGGCCTCGGTGCCAGCCAGGGCCAGCTGGAATGGGCCATCAACTCCTACACGCTGGTCTTCGCCGGGCTGCTGTTCACCTTCGGGGTGCTCGGCGACCGCGTCGGCCGTAAGCGCTTCCTGATGGTCGGGCTGGCGCTGTTCGGCCTGGCGTCGCTGCTCTCCGCGTACTCCCAGAGCCCTGGCCAGCTGATCGCGGCCCGAGCCCTGATGGGCGTCGGCGGCGCGGCCATCATGCCGGTCACGCTGTCGATCATCTCGAACGTCTTCGACCCGCGTGAGCGCGGCCGGGCGATCGGCGTCTGGGCCGGCGCGGTCGGCCTCGCTGTGGCGGTCGGCCCGATCCTCGGTGGCGCGCTGCTGGAGCACTTCTGGTGGGGCTCGGTCTTCCTGATCAACGTGCCGGTGGTCATCGCGGGCGTGGTCCTGGTCGCACTGATGGTCCCCGAGTCGCGTGACCCGCGGCCGGGCCGCGTCGACGTGCTCGGCGTCCTGCTCTCCGTGGTCGGCCTGGTCGCACTGTCCTACGGCATCATCGACGGCGGCGAGCACGGCTTCGACCGCCCACTGGCCTGGGGTTCGATCCTGGTCGGCATCGCGGTGCTGGCCTGGTTCGTGCAGCACGAGCGCACCAGCGACCACCCGTCGCTGGACGTCCGGCTCTTCAAGGTGCCCCACTTCGCCGCGCCGGTCGCCATCGTCGGCCTGGTGTTCTTCGCCGCGATGGGCTCGATGTTCTTCGGCTCGTTCTACCTGCAACTGGTGCGTGGCTACAGCCCGCTGCAGACCGGCCTGCTCTTCCTGCCCTTCGCCGGCGCCCAGCTGATCTTCGCGCCGCGCAGCGCCACGATGGTCCGCCGCTACGGTGGCCGGGCCGTCGCCACCGTCGGGTTGGCGCTGACCGCGGTGTCACTCGCCGCGTTCGTCTTCATCGGCGCCTCCACCCCGATCTGGATCGTGCTGCTCGTCTTCCTCATCCAGGGCGCCGGAATGGCCAACATCATGCCCCCGGCCACTGAGTCGATCATGTCGGCGCTGCCCCGGGAGAAGGCAGGCGTGGGCTCCGCGATCAGCAACACCGTCCGTCAGGTGGCCGGCGCGCTCGGCGTGGCGATCCTCGGCTCGGTGCTCTCCGCGGTCTACCGCAGCGACATCGGCGACGCGTTGACCGGCCTGCCCGCGCAGGCCCACGACGCGGCCAACGAGTCGATCTCCGGCGCGTACGCGGCGGCGGGCCAGCTCGGCCCGGCGGCGCCGGCGCTGATCTCGGCAGCCAACGACGCCTTCGTCACCGCCATGCACTGGGCGGCCGCGCTCTCCGCGGTGATCGCCGCGCTCGGGATCATCGTGGTGCTGCGCTGGATGCCGGGTCGGGAGACGGTCGCCACCGCACCGGCGGCGGTCGCCGAGCCCGAGTTGGCCGGCACGGCATAGGTTCGCGCACAATGTCGGACATGACGTCCACTGCTGATGCTCCGCGGTCGCCCGGGCGACCGCGGAGCATCCGCGCCGATGAGGCGATCATCGAGGCCACCCTCGACCTGCTCGCCGAGGGCAGCACCGTCGAGGCACTCTCGATCGAGGCGATCGCCGCCCGCGCCGGGGTCGGCAAGGCCACCATCTACCGCCGCTGGACCGGCAAGAACGCGCTGCTGCTGGACGCCCTGCGCCGACTCAAGGGCATCATGGCGCAGCCGGCCGGCCACTCGGTCCGCGACGACCTGGTGCTGCTTGTCGGAGCGATCGGCAAGAACATCGACCCGCGAGCGGCGAAGATCATGCCCTGCCTGGTGCCCGCGGTGAACCGCAGCCCCGACCAGTTCCAGCTCTACCAGAACATCATCGCGCCCCGGCGGCAGTTGATGCGCGACGTGCTGCGACGCGGCATCGACGAAGGGCTGCTCCGGCCCGACATCGACGTGGAGGTGACGATGGCGCTGCTCACCGGGCCGATGCTGATCCAGCGGGTGCTCCAGTGGAACCCGGAGCTGGACGAGCGGACCCTGCCCGTCCAGGTCGTCGACGCCGTGCTGGAGGGCATCCGCGTCCGCTGACGCCGACGATGGCCAACCGTGCTGACCGACGTCGGTCAGCCGGCCGGGGCGCGCAGTCGGTGCAGGCGCAGCGCGAGCTGCACCTCCAACGCCCGCTCGGGCCGCTGCCAGTCGGCGCCGAGCAGCTGCCCGACCCGCTCCAGGCGTTGGGTCACCGTATTGACGTGCACGTGCAACTGCTCGGCCGCCCGGGCCAGACTGCCACCCACCCCGAAGTACGCCTCCAACGTCTTCACCAGAGCCGTGCCCCGCCGCGCGTCGTAGTCGACCACCGGCCCGACGGTGGCGCTGAGAAACTGCGTCACGTCCTTCTCACCCCGGTCACCGACCGTGCCCAACAGCAGCCCGACGAAGCCCAACTCCGCCGTGCTCGCGCCCTGACCGGCACGGCCCAGCGCGCCCAGCGCCGTCAGGCACCGGTCCGCCTCGTGGAACGTCCCGGCCAGCGCCGTCGGCCCGTTCGACGGACCGCTCGCCCCGGCGGTCACCGGTCGGCCGGTGACCCGGGACAGGTCCCGGGCCACCGCACGGGCACTGCCACCGGCGTCCAGCCCCGGCAGCATCAGCACCACCCGACCGTCGCGCGCCGCGGCCAGCCCACCACGTGCCGAGGCGTACGTGGTGGCCCAGGAGAGCACCCGCTGCCGAGCCGAGCCGGTCGCGGCGATCGCATCGTCGCCCACCGCCACCAACACGTGCGGCGCGTCCAGGTCCACCCCGAGCCGCCGGGCCCGGCTGCGCAGCGCGTCGGTGTCCCGCAGCGGGCGGGCGATCAAGTCGTCCAGCAGCTCGCCGCGGACCCGCCCCTCCGCCTCTGCGACCGTCCGGCGGAACAACAGCAGCAGCGCGGTCACCAGCGCGGCCCGCTCCAGGATCCGCTGGTCGGCGTCGACCAACTCGTCGTCCGGGCGCAGCACCAGGGCACCCAGGTTCTCGGCACCCGCCACCACCGCCGCGTACCAGAGTGGGCTGCGGCGCACGCTGCGCCCCTCGGTCCGGGACGCGGCCACCGCCTCGACGATGTCCGCCCGATCGGGCTCGTCGATCTCACCGACCCGGGCCAGCAGGCGACCCTCCGCGTCCAGCGCCAGCAGCGCACCGCCCAGCACCTCGGTCACCGCGGCGGCCACGTCCTCCACACCGCCACCGCGCAACACCAGCGCGGTCATCCGGTCGTGTGCCGCCGCAGCCCGCTCCACCGAGCTGCTGTGCGCCCGGATGGTGGTGTTCGCAGCCGACAACTCAGCCAGCGCCGAGCGGGTCTCGGTCAGCAGCCGGGCGGTGTCGATCGCCACCGCGGCGTGCGCGGCGAGCGAGACCAGCAACGCCACCTCCTCCCGGACGAACGGTCGGGCCGAACGGTTGGCCGCGTAGAGCACACCGATCGAGGTGGAGCCGAGCCGCAGCGGCACCCCGAGGATCGCCACCAGACCCTCCTCACCGACCCCGGCGTCGATCTCCCCGGTGTGATGGAAGCGCGCGTCCTCGCCGTAGTTGGCGGTCACGTACGGGGCACCGGACTGGGCCACCAAGCCGCCGAGGCCGGCGCCCATCGGCAGGCGCAGCCGCTGGAAACGGGCCGAGACCGACCCGTCGGTCACCCGCATGTACGTGTCGCCGCGCTCGTCGTCGTCCAACGTCATGTACGCCACGTCCGCGCCGAGCAGGTTGCGGGCACGGTGCACGATCGCCCGCAGCACGTCGTCCAGGTCGCGAAGCCCGGCCAGGTCGCTGACCGTGTCGTACAGGCCGGACAGCTCGGTCTCGCGGCGGCGCCGACGCTCCAACAGCGCGCGGACCCGCAACGCCACCGACTTGGCCTGCTCCAGCTCGGCCAGCCGGTCGGGTGGCAGCCCGGCGGCCCGCGCGGCCACCAGTGGTCCCTCGAACTCGACCGCCGCGGCCTCACGGGCGAGCAGTTCCAGGAACTCCACCGGCGATGACATGGTCGACATTGTGCTCAGGCCCACTAGTTGGCCGTCCAGCCCCCGTCGAGGGCGATCGACGCGCCGGTGATGAACGCCGCCGGCGGCGAACAGAGGTACGCCAGCAACTCGGCGACCTCCTCCGGTTCGATCAGCCGTTTGATCGCCGCCCGGGCCAGCATGATCTTCTCGATCACCTCGTCCTCGCCGATCCCGTGGCTGGCCGCCTGGTCGGCGATCTGGCTCTCCACCAGGGCGGTGCGCACGTACGCCGGGTTGATGCAGTTGGCGGTGACCCCGTGCGCGGCGCCCTCCAGGGCGACCACCTTCGACAGCCCTTCCAGGGCGTGCTTCGCCGAGACGTAGGCCGCCTTGTACGGCGAGGCCCGCAACCCGTGCACCGAGGAGATGTTGACGATCCGCCCCCACCCCCGGGCGTACATGTGTGGCAGCGCCCGGCGGATCAACAGAAACGGCGCCTCCACCATCACCCGCTGGATGTACTCGAAGCGCTCGACGGGGAAGTCCTGAACCGGCGCGACGTGCTGAAGCCCGGCGTTGTTCACCACGATGTCCACGTCCACGTCGAGGCGGTCCACCGCTGCGGCGTCGGACAGGTCGACGCCCTCGGCCCGGCCGCCGGCCTCCGCGGCCACCGCCTTGGCCGCCTCCAGGTTGCGGTCCACCACGAGCACCTTGGCGCCGGCCGCGCCCAGTCGCAGGGCACACGCCCGCCCGATGCCGCTACCGCCCCCGGTGACCAGGGCGGTCCGACCGGCGAGGTCGACCTGTACGACGTGGGGGACCGCCACGGGTTCTGCCGTCATGGCGCAAGAAGTTACGAGCTGTGTGCTCCCCGGCACATGGGCCCGCGACACATACTCCGCACCAAAGCTGTGTGGCCCCACTCGCATCGCGCCCACCGCGCCTCACCCCTCACCGCCCGCCGTCGGCCCCCGCGCCCGCCCGCGCCCGCCGGTCGTCGGCCCCCGCGCCCGCCCGCGCCCGCCGGTCGTCGGCCCCCGCGCCCGCCCGCGCCCGCCGGTCGTCGGCTCCCGCGCCCGCCCGCCCGCGCCCGCCCGCCGTCGGCTCTCGCGCCCTCCCGCGCCCGCCCGCCGCCTCGGGCTGGCCGCCCCGGCCGACCTTCCCCGGTCAAGATCCGCGCACTTTCGGTGAAGTTGCTGCCTCGCGGCGCGCTGAGGCAGCAACTTCACCGAAGTTGCGCGGATCGTGGCCATGGAGCGGCGTGTGGCGCGGTGCCAGCAACGTCGCGCTCGCCCGGCCCCTGCCCCCATCCGCGTTCCCGCTCCCGCCCCGCCGCCCGTGGCCCCCGGTCGGGCGTTCAAGATCGTGCTCGTTCCAGGATCGAGTGGTATCGGTCCGTCGGTGAGGCCACTACAGCCTGGATCGAGCACGATCTTGGCGCGGGGCGCGGGGCGCGGGGCGCGGGGCGCGGGGCGCGGGGCGCGGGGCGCGGGGCGCGGGGCGCGGGGCGCGG
>NZ_JBNCKP010000017.1:0-191526 GCF_049841575.1 Micromonospora sp. DT201
AGCCGCAGGCCGGGGCAGCGAAGAAATGAGCGAGCCCCGCCGGACGTCGATCAGTCTGGCATTAACGCGAAGAAAGCCGTCGCCCGCTTGAGAATGTCCACGTCCTCGCGCAGCCTGCGGTTCTCCCGCCTCAACTGCGCAAGCTCGTCTCGTTCACTGCTAGTCAGCCCATCGGTGCGGGCGCCAGCGTCGAGGTCGGCCTGCTTCACCCAGTCACGCACCGCGGTCTCGGTCAGGTCGAAATCCTGACTGACCTGCCGCAGCGTGCGATCACCGCGCTGGCACAACTCGACGATCTCGGCCTTGAACTCCGGCGTAAACGAACGCCGAGGCCGCGGCCGCTTCTTCCCCATGCTCTCCATGATGATGGACATCCTCCCGGAGACCCCAGGTCCCCTGATCTCGGATGTCCGTCAAAACGGGGCAGGCCCATGCCTGAGGGCGCTCCGGTGCTCGTCCGGCGTCGCATCATGCTCGTCGACGAGGAGCCCTACCAGCTCGGCGACAGCTACTACCGGCACGAGTTGGTCAAGGACACCGCCATCGCGCAGCCCCAGCCAGTCGAACAGGGCGTGCTGGCAGTGCTGGAGCGGGTGCACGGCAAGCCCATCTCGTACTACATGGACGAGCTGAGCTTCCGGATGCCAACACCGCAAGAGAGCACCGCCCTCAAGCTCGATCCTGGCGTATGCGTGGTCCGAGCCGTGCGGATCGCCTACGACGAAGACGACGCACCGCTGGAAGCCTTCGATCAGCTTCTCGCCGGAGACAAACACGTCCTGGTCTACGAGGTGTCTGCCGAATGAGGCCAGATCCGATGACCGTCAGGCAGGTCGAGTTGTGCGGCAGCATCGTGCGGCTTGAACCGCTGACGATTAGGCACCTCGGCGATCTCACCGAAGCGGCGAATCACGATCAGGTCTGGGCCTACCTGGACGAGGCGACGCCGACAGACCAGGAACCGGTGGCCGCGCTAATCCAGGAAGCACTAGACGAGCAGCAGAGAGGCGACCGGCTGCCCTTCGCCATCGTTGACCTGACCACGGGCAAGGCTGTCGGGAGCATTAGCTACATCGACATCTCACCGATTCACCACAGCCTGGAGATCGGGTGGGCTTGGCTGACACCGAGCTACGGGCGAACCGGCGCGATCCGCCCGCCGGCTGCCGGCGATGCCGAGCTTCAGTTGATGCGTTACGGATCAGTGCCACTTGATCCGTAACACGTCCGGATAGACGACAATCACGGTTGTGAGGTTAGCTGCCGTGCTCGAACCACGGCGCGGCGCAAGCGTCACTCGGGTTGGTGGGTTCGGCGCGATAGCGTATCGGCATGAACGAAGCGCCCGGGAGCGACGAGTACGAGGCTGAGCCCAAGTCGTTGCGGGCCTTGCCGGAGGCGACCGTCGCGGGGGACTGGTCCATCCTCGCTGCCATCGCGGCTGCAGTCGCAGGTCTGCTCATTTGGCGTCGACGGAGCCGACGCGGCTAGAAGCGACGCGTCGTGGCCGTTCGGGCTTGCGGGCTTTGAATCTGGCGACGCTTTTCGTGGTGGTGCGGGGGGCACCTCGGCCAGGAGTTGGTCGCCGTTGTGGACGCGGAAGGTGGTGTCCGTCTTTCAACGGTGACGGTTCGACCGGCGTGGCCGCTGCCGACGTGGATCTTCTGACCGGCGATGACGAGGACGCCGCAGGTTCAAAGTTTCTGTACGTCTTCAAGGCGGCCCGAGACGGGCCGCACGCGCCGCCGCCTGGGCGCGCGTCCGTCGCTCCGCTGACGCTCCGACTCCGGCCACGCAGAACGCCCGGCGGCTGGCGCGGAGAGCGGGAAGCCCGGGGGCCGCCGCTGTGTCAACGCCGGCTGAAAGGGGTCATCCTGCTGCCTCGCGATGCGACTGGGAAGCCTACGGTGGCTGTGTGCCGCGCATCGAGTTGACCACGGACGTCCAGGCAGTCCCGGAGACCGTCTTCGGCGCCTGCCTCGACGTTGAACTGCACACCGCGTCCATGGGGACTACCAGCGCCGAACGGGCGGTCGGCGGCGTAACGACCGGACGGTTGAGGGCCGGAGACGCCGTCACGTGGGAAGCCAGGCACTTCGGCCTCCTCTGGCGGATGACGGTTCAGATCATTGACTACCGGCGGCCGGACGGCTTCACGGACAAGCAGATCAGCGCCCGTTCGGCCGATGGCACCACGAGCACAGCTTCACACGGAACCCGGCTGACTCCTCGGCAACCGTCATGCGGGATGTCATCGACTTCGCTGCACCGATGGGACCGATTGGCCGCCTCGTGGCCAGCCTCATCCTGCGGCCGTACCTGCAACGCCTCGTCGCACGCCGCAACGCCTATTTAGCCGCCACCTTGGCAAGGGCTTCCTCGCCCAGCCGATGAGGAGACGGGGGCGGGGATGCCCGGTGACGACGGGGCACAGGTGGGGCACAAGACAGTGTGAAACGTCGTCAACCAGCGATCAACAGTGGCAGCCCCAGACGCCCTGTGAGTAGGCGGCGAACACCATTCCCACTGATAGCGGCATAGCGTCTCTTAGTTCCGCTTCAACGTCTGAGACTCGGCTGGGTGACTAATTGGGTGACGACGGGCACAAGCGACGTCGGACGTCCGTGGACTAGTAGGAACTGCTCGGACTGCTCGGCCCTGCTGCTGGTGCAGTTCACAGCTGGCCAGTGGTTGCTTCACACCGAAGCGGTCGTCGTTCCAATCCCTGTAGCGCAGGTCAGCGTCCGGCATGCTTTAGACATGGACATCAGGACAGTCGACCCGCGCGACCAGACATGGGAGATCTGGCAGCCGAAGTATCGGGTCCATTTCCATGACAAGACCGGTGCCGCCGAAGAGTACGAAGTCGAGGGGGTCGATGTTTCTCAGGTGATGGCGTGGGCAGCTGAACGCTGCGATGGTCGGACCTTTGTCGTGTATGCGTGTGTGCCTTGTGGTGGGCTTGGGCTTCTTCGTCTTGCAGGCATCGACCCCACCGAACGCCATCTGGGACCTGGATCTTCTCAGGCGATGGGACGACAGCAACGGTGACAGCAACAGGACCGGACCAGGGCATCCATTGACGGCCGGCAGCGGACGGTTGCCCAAGGTCGCGGATGTCGGCGCACGCCGCCGGGCGGAGCGCCCAGAACTTGTAAGCGAGATGTCGCCGGTTCGATCCCGGCCGGGGGCCCCATATCCACCAGGCTTTTCCCGACCGGCTCTGCCACGAGTCGACCGGTTGACAGCAACGAGGCCCATTTGGGTCACCGCCGATCAGCGCCGCGTCGGCCCGGGTGGCCAGCCAGAACAGGGAGCCGCGCGGGTCGAGGCCGCGGCCGCTGGCGAGGATCGGGTCGTACTGGGCGGGGGACAGCCGGTAGAGCCGCAGATGGAACCCCTGGGGCTGCGGGTGCGTCGGTATCGGTATGAAGCTGCGCGCCGCGATTCTGTTTGCACTGACCGTTCTCAGCCTCGGCCTCGTCGTGGTCGTCTCCCCAGCGGAGCCTGCTTGGGCTTGCAGTTGCGCGCGCGCTGACCAGGCGGACGAGCGGGCCGAGCTGATCGTCGTCGGCACGATCACCGAGGTGACAGACAACGGGGTCCAACTCGCGGTGGCGTCGGTCGAGAAGGGCAGCCCTCCGGCAGGGCCCACGCTCAGGCTGAGGGTGGGCCGCAGTGAGGCCAGCTGCGGCTACGACTTCCGCGTTGGCACCCGATACCGAGTGAATTCCACCGGCGGCGCAACTGGGCTGTGCTCGGGGATCACGGCCGTACGTGCGCCCGTGCAATTGTCGATCACACCGTCCGCGCCGGCAGCTGAACCGACGCCTGTCACGGCCGCGCCTGCGCCCGCGCAGTCGCCGAGCCGTTGGTGGCTCGCTACCGGTGCCATGCTGACAGTTCTCGCCGGCGGACTGGTCGCCGTGGCCCTGACGAGGCGCCGAACCAGAGCGAGCAGTTACCGAACGAGTGGGCCAGCCACGGGCCTGTAGGCGATTCGTCGAACTGTCACCAAGGGGCACCAGGGCCATCCGGCTGAGCATGGCGTTAGTCGCTTCCGCCACCTGCATCGCCGTGTCGATCGCCGACGCCGTGCGGCGAGCCTATGTTCGCCGCTACCAGTCCACCACCCAGGTCCCGGGCGAGCCCGCGTAGCAGCCGTATGCTTGGCGGCGCTACGTGGGCGGTCGGCCTGCGGTGGTGTCTGGTGACAGATCGGATGTGTACGCGAGTCGATGAGTCGCGCGGTGGAGGAGTCGAACCGGGCGATGCTGCGTGCCAGGGACGCCATGGACCGGGCGTACGCCGAGCCTTTGGACATTCCCGCGCTGGCGCGGATCGCGTACGTCTCGGAGGCGCATTTCATCCGTACCTTCCGGGCCACGTTCGGTGAGACCCCGCACCGCTACCTGCAACGTCGCCGGGTGGAGCGGGCGATGGCCCTGCTGGTGGAGACCGGCCGGGACGTCACCGACATCTGCTACGCCGTCGGCTTCAGCAGCCTGGGTACGTTCAGCCGGACGTTCCGGCAGATCGTCGGGGAGTCACCCTCGGATTTCCGCCGTCACCGCGTCGCGCCGGCCAACGTGCCGTCGTGCTTCACCAAAGCCTGGACCCGGCCGAGCAGTTTTGGATAAGCAGCAGGTCACGGCCGACCTTTACCGTTGTCGGCATGACGATGAACGCGATCAGCCGCTCCCAGATCTACGTCCTCGACCAGGACGAGGCGCTCGATTTCTACGTGAACAAGCTCGGCATGGAGGTCAACACCGACCAGGATCTCGGCTTCATGCGGTGGCTGACGGTCAACCTGCCCGGTGACCCGCAGCGGGAGATCCTGCTGGAGAAGCCGGGCTCACCGGCGCTGGACCCGGCCACCGCCGAGCAGGTCCGCGAGCTGCTCACCAAGGGCGCCCTGGGTGGGTATCTCTTCATGACCACCGACGACGCCCACAAGACGCACGAGGAACTCGTGGCGAAGGGCGTCGAGATCACCGACGAGCCGACCGAGCGCCCGTACGGGATCGACTTCGGTATTCGGGACCCGTTCGGCAACCGGATCCGCATCGGCCAGATGTTCCCGCAGGCATAGTGGAGCCGGCGATGGGCCAGGCCGCCTGAGCTGACGGCCGCAGGACTGGGGGCGCGGCGTCGAGTCCGCGCCTCCCGGTGTGCTGAGGTTTGGGGATGGCAACCAGGCTGCTGTATCTGACCCGACATGCTGAGCAGGACCTGACCGAGCTGGGGGAGTCCGAGGCCGGGGAACCGGACACCGGCCTGACGGAGCGCGGCCGACGGCAGGCCACGCTGCTCGGCGAACGCCTGCGCGACCGCCGGTTCACCGCCGTCCACCACGGGCCGTTGCGCCGGGCCGCGCAGACCGCCGAGCTGATCGCCAAATCGCTGCCCGAGGTGCCGGTGTACGAGACGGAGTTGGCCGGCGACTACCTCCCGCACGACACCGATCCGGTCGGCCTGCCGTCGGCGTACGTCAACTTTCTGGCCCAGTTTTCGGCGGCCGAGCGGGTCGACGGGCCGCGCGTGACGGCGGAGGCGGTTCGTCGGTTTACCGGGCCGGTCACCGAAGGGGCCGCCGCCGGTGACGAGCCGGTCCGTGAGTTGGTCGTGACACACAGTTTTATGATCGCCTGGCTGATCCGGCACGCCCTGGACGCGCCGGAGCGGCGGTGGATCGGCTTGAATCTGCACAACACGGGGCTGACGGTCATCCGGTACGGCCCGGCGGGTCCGCCGAATCTGATCGCCGTCAACGACGTGGCGCACCTGCCGCTGGAACTGCGCGGCACCGGCCTGCCCCCGGATTACCTGGTGTGAGTGGCGGTGGCCCGCAGGAGCAGCTTGACCAGCGCTTGCGTGGCCGGTGGTGGGGGCTCGCTCGACGCTGGTGCAGCCGGTCACGAGGACGGCCAGAAGCGCGATCGTGACGGCGATCGTCGATGCGGTTCTCATGTCGTCGGACGCTTGGCCCCGACCGCCGGTTCCCCTGCCACGCCCGCCGGCGAAATGGTGACGGTGGGGTTCGCCCCTCGACGGCGGTCGCCCGGCTCGCGCCGTTATGGTCGCCGCACCGGTGCACGACACCGGCAGGCCAGATCGGCGGCGTCGGACGGGTGGCGCGGGGAGGGGCGGACGTGTCGGACGCGAAGGTGACCGCCGAGGTGACCGGACCGGTCGCGACCGTGGTGATCCACAACCCGGCCCGGCGCAATGCGATGACCGCCGCCATGTGGCGTCAACTCCCCGAACTGCTCGACCGGCTGGAACCCGACCCCGACGTACGGGCGCTGGTGCTCACCGGGGCGGGTGACGCCTTCTGCGCAGGTGCGGACCTCGGTGATCTGGCCGAGCTGTTGGACGCCGGTGACGCCAGCATCGCGGTGGCCGCCGAGGAACGGCTGGCCCGCTTCGCCAAGCCGACCGTCGCGGCGATCCGGGGTGCCTGCGTGGGCGGCGGAGCGCAGCTCGCGGTCGCCTGCGACCTGCGGATCGCCGCGGACGACGCCCGTTTCGGCGTACCCCCGGCCCGACTCGGGCTGGTCTACCCGGCGCCGACAACCCGCCGGCTGGCCCGGCTGATCGGCCCGTCCGCCGCCAAGCATCTGCTGTTCACCGCCGAGCTGATCGACGCCGAGCGAGCCCTGCGGGTCGGCCTGGTCGACGAGGTGCTGCCGTCCGACCGGCTCGCCGCGCGGGTGGATGAGCTGACGGCGACGATTGCCCAGCGGTCTCCGCTGAGCATCGCCGCAGCCAAGGAGATCGTCGACGACCGGGCCGGAAAGGCCCGGATCGCCTGGTGGCACCAGAAGGTGGCCAGCACCGGCGAGGCCCGGGAAGGGGTCGCGGCGATCGCCGAACGCCGGACGCCTCGCTTCGCCTGGCAGCCACCGCCCGGCGACTGACAGTCCATTGCAATACCTCGATCCGGGGTGGTCCGCTGCCGGGTCGATGCGGCAGGCTGTCGGTCGTGCAGCGTGATCAGTTGCTTGCGGGCCGCTACCGGCTCTTGGAGCGCCTCGGCAGCGGCGGCATGTCTGCGGTGCACCGGGCGTACGACGAAGTGCTCGAACGGGATGTCGCGGTGAAGGTGCTGGTCGCCTCGGACGCCAATGCCCGGCAACGGATCCGGGCCGAGGCCAAGGCGGCTGCCCGGCTGTCGCACCCGCACGTCACACGCGTCTACGACTACGGCGAGTCGTCGCTGGACGGCCCCCCGGTCCCGTTCGTGGTGATGGAGTTGCTCGGAGGTCACACCCTCGAACAACGGCTGGCGGCCGGGCCATTGCCGCCCCGCGCCGGCTTGCGGGTCTGCGCCGAGGTTGCCTCAGCCCTTGCCGCCGCGCACGCCGAGGACCTGGTGCACCGTGACATCAAGCCGGGCAACGTGATGCTCGCCCCGACCGGCGCCAAGGTGCTCGACTTCGGCATCGCGGCCGTCACCGGTGAACCGGAGATCGATTTTGAGGGACGGCTGCTGGGCACACCGGCCTATCTCGCCCCGGAACGACTGGAGGCCGGCGAGGTGCTGCCGGCCTGCGACGTGTACGCCCTCGGCCTGCTCCTGCACCGGGTGCTCACCGGCCGGTTGCCGTGGCATCCCGAGGCGCAGACCGACATGCTCCGTGCGCAAACGCACGTCGAGCCGGATCCGCTGCCCCAGATCGACGGTGTGCCGCCCGAGATCCACCGGCTCTACCGCTGGTGCCTGTCCCGTGATCCCGCCGACCGGCCGCCGGCCGCCGAGGCGGCCCGCATCCTGTTCACCGCTTCCAGCACGACGGTTGCCGTCAGCGGTGTCGCAGCCGGGGCGGCTGCCGGAGCTGCCGGGCCGGCGGCAGTCAGGGCCGAGCAGACCGAAGCGGCAGGCAGGGCCGAGCAGGCCGAAGCGGCAGTCAGGGCCGAGCAGATCGAGGCGGAGCTGACCGACGCGGCAGCTATCGGCCCGACGGGCGGTACGACCGCCGAGTCGACCTCGCGGCGAGGGCTCCGGCGACGGCGGGCCGTGATGGCGGTCGGCGGTGCGGTGATCGCACTCGTGGCGATGGCCGGATCGCTCGGAGATTCTGACAATCGCCGGCAGGGACAGGGGATGCCATCGATCGGCATCGGGCCGGGTGGCACCACCGCGGTGGGGCTGCCAGGCACAGCCGAGCCGCTCACTGCGGTTGACCCCCGAGCGTCCGCAGTCCCGTCGGCCAGGAACACCGCACGCAACCCCGGGACCGGCCCTGCGACCGATCCGGCTGGGACGGCCGCGCCGAGCCCAACCGTCAACACCCCAGGACCGACAACTCCCGCCAGGGTCACGCCCACCCCTCCGTCGGGCGTGCGGGTGGACGCGCGCGGCGGCACGGTCACCGTTCGCTGCGTAGGAAATTCCGCGGAGGTGCTCGCGGTGACGCTCGCGCCGGGTTTTCAAGCGGAGACGTACGACCCCGGCCCCGCGAAGCAGGTCCAGGTCGAGTTGACCTCCGCCGAGTTTCGCAGCGAAATCCGGGTGCACTGCGCCAGTGGGCGTCCGAAACCGAAGGTCAAGGAACGCGCCGGCTGACCGGGGGCCGGCGGGTGCCGCGCCTGGGACGTACCCGGGACACGGCCCCCCGTTCCCGCCGGCCGGTCCGTCACCGCCCGGCCAACGCCCCCCAACCCGGGGTCAGCGGCTCCCGGCGCAGCGGCATGCCCGCCTCCGCCGGGGTCCGGTCGCCCTTGCGCTGGTTGCAGGCGTAGCAGGCAGCGGTGGTGTTCCGCCAGGTGTTCCGGCCGCCGCGCGAGCGGGGCAGGATGTGGTCGATGGTGGAGGCCGGGCCACCGCAGTACGCGCAGCACCGGTCGTCGCGGCGCAGCACCCCGGCGCGGGACCAGGCCGGCCCGGAGTTGAACCTCCACCGCGTGACCACGTAGCGGACCAGCCGCACCACCCGGGGCATCGGGAAGACGCCGATCACCTGGTCTGGCTCGGCCTCGTGGATCTCGGCCACCCGGCGGCACAGCATCCGGATGGCATGTTGGACGGTGACCCGGTGCAGTGGGCCGAGGTCGGCGTTGATGACGAGGACGGCATCCACCGGGACTCCTTTCAGATTGGTGACGGACGGCAAAGAGCCGCCCGGTCCGGAGCGTTGGACGGGGCGGCTCAGCGCGTACGGGTACGCGTCAGTCCGGCCGGCCCGCCCAGGGACCTTCCGCTCGGCAACCGTCGCCGGGCAGCGTCGACGGCACGGTGGAGACGTGCGACATCGTCATGAGCTGCTCCCGTGGCGGTGGTTGACCTTGCGCGATCACGGTAGGTCGGGGCGGGACAGAGGGGCAACGTATTTCGATCGACCGCCCGGATCGTCGGGGCGGCGCTGACGGCGGGTTCGGGGTGCAACGGCAGCCGAGCGTCGGGCGGTGGTCAGCGGCCGGTTCAGCCGAAGGGCCATCCGCGCGGTGAGTTCGCTGTCCAGCAGGGGCCGGTTGACCTCGCTGGCGACCGCCAGCGCCGGCCCGGAGACCGACCGCCAGATCGCGGCCAGCCCGGCGCCGAGGCCCACCAGGGCGACGGTGGCCCGGGTGGTCGGTGAGCCGGCCGCTGCGGCTGCGCTCACTCCGACCACCGCGAAGAGCACCAACAGCAGGGGTACGAGCACCGGCCAGAAGATGCCCCGTGCGGCCTGTGCCACCAGCCGCCGGTCCCGGATGATCAGATTTCTGGCGATCACCGCGTAGTCCTCCTCGTCGAGCAGGTCACGCGGGTGCAGGCCGCCGGTGAGCACGTCCCGCCAGAGGTCACCCTGGCCTCGCAGTGCCCGGCTGAGCTCGGCGGGCGCCGGCTCGGCCGGGTCCCCGTGGCCGGCCCGGTCGACAGCTGTCGCCCAGGCGGCCAGCGACCGGCGCACCACCGCGGCCGAGTACGGCGGCAGCACGCTGGCCAGCTCGTCCAACCATCGGCTGATCTGGATCTGCCGGCCGCCGAACTGCCGCAGCAACTGGGCGGCGTCACCGGCTCGGACGGTGTCGGCCACCGATCGGCCCAGCCGGTAGGCCAGGCCGACCCGGTGGTTGGTGGCCATCGCCCAGCGCAGCACCTCCACGTTGAGCTCGTCGAGGGCGAGCAGCAGCGGCACCGGGTCGGAGGGATCGGGCCGGGTCAGGTCGGGTAGCAGCGCCCGGGCGGCGGACGTGTCGGGCACCGAGCCGCTGTGCCGGGTGAGTTCGGCGATCTGGGCCAGGGCGACGTCCACACCGTCGAGGTACATCCGCATGCGTCGGTGGGTGGACATCTCGGTGAGGTTGGAGAGCTTGGCCGGCGGTACGGCTGGGCGGGGCCCAGCGGGAACGCCGAGCTCCGCGTGCTGCCCGTGGTGGTAGGCGTCGGCCATCCACCAGCCCAGCCGCAGCGCGGTGACGATGCAGGCGCGTTCGTCACGGATGAGTGGGTACGCGTCGTCGCGGCCGATCTCGCCGATTGGTGGACCGTTCTCCGCGCCGGCGCGGTGCAGTGGTGACATCCCCCGCTGCCCTCCCGCCCGGTCGATCGACGGTTGATCAATCAAGCGTACGGCAGCGTACGGTTGCTTATGTTGTGTTTTGTCGGTTTGGGTTGCCGCGACCGGCGAGCAGCCCACGCGGCCGGATCGAGCGCACCGGCTCCGCCGCGCCACCCTCGGCGCGCAGGATGTGGTTCGCGGCGACGATGCCCGTGGCGGCGGAGCGTTCCATCAACGCGCTCGGGAAGCCCGTGGCGATGCCGTCACCGGCCAGATAGAGGCCGGACGCGTCGGTGCGTACCCCCGGTCGCCAGGCGTGGCTGCCCGGCGTGAACGCCGGCGCCTGTGCCTGGACCCGGGCCCGCAGCTCGCGGACCCGCAGGTCGCCGACCTCCGGCCAGAGCGCGACGAGCTCGCGGCGCATCCGTTCGGCCAACTCCTCGGCGGGCACTCCAGGCTCGCAGGCGTACGCGTGCAGCTCGAGGACCGATCCGCCGGTCTGCCGAGCCCAACGCCGTGGCTCGTTCTCCAACCGGTGGTAGAGCGTCACCGAGTCCAGAGTGGGCTGCCGGGACACGCCGTTGAACACCGCCCGCTCGGCGGCCACGTCGCCGGCACACCAGTAACGCGCCACCGCGTACGGCGGCCCGGGAGTGCCGAAGGCGGGCATCCGGGCCGCCAACTCGGGTGCCTGCTCGACCAGGTCGGGGGAGGCCGCGACCAGCGCGGCGAGCGCCGGCGGGTCGACGGCCAGCACGACGTGGCCCGCCGGGTGGCTACCGCCGTCGGCGGTGGTCACCCGCCAACCGTCGGCGTCGCGGTGCACCCCGGTCGCGGCGGAGCTGGTGCGCACCCGGCCACCGTGCTTCTCCACGTGCCGTGTCAACGGCTCCCAGATCGCCGTGGCGTAGTCCTCGTCCGGGCAGTCGAACGCCAACCCCTCCGGGTTGCCGAGCAGATAGAAATGGAACTGGGCGACCATCTCAGCGGCCGACATCTCCGCCTCGTGGTTGAAGAACGAGTGCGAGAAGACCTCGAACAGCATCGCCCGGGCCCGGTCCGGCAGCCGCAGCGACGCCAGCAACTCGTCGGCCGTGGTGTCGTCCAGCTCGGCGTAGGTGCGTACCGGGTCGTAGCTGAGCAACGGCAACGCGGCGTCGCGGTCCATCAGGCGCAGGTCCGCCAGGCGCAGGCTGGGGCTGCGCAACAGCAACGCGAGCAGGTTCGCCGGTGGAGCGGGCGGCAGTTTGCCGAACTCCTCGGTCGGCCACTGCGCACTCAGGATCGGGTAACCCGCGATGGGCTTGAGGAAGCCCAGGTCAGGGTCGATCCGGCGGAGGATCGACCGCCAGTTGTAGTACTGCCGGAAGAAGGCGTGGAAGCCGTGCTCGTTCTGCTGGTGGCCGTCGGCCAAAGCCTCCGGCCAGGCACCCAGTCGACCGCCGAGCGTCGACGCCGCCTCCAGCACCGTGACCGTCACACCCCGCTCGGCCAGCACCACTGCCGCCGACATGCCGGCGATACCGCCACCCACCACCACGGCCGCCGTCGGTCGCGGCACGCGGTCGGCGCCACCGCCGCCCGGGTCCACCTCATGTTGGCGTACGCCGATGAGCCGACCCACCACTTGGGACAACGCCATGGGCGCCAGTCTGCCGTACCTGCTGCTCAGTCGGGTGGTAAGCAACGGCGGGGGCGGTCCGAGGCGGGCCAGACGTACTCCAGGTCGCCCGGCACGTCGTCGCCGAAGATGGGGCGGTAGTGCGTGGGGTCCTTGCGCAGCAGCGACGAGCGGTGGCTCAGGTGCAGGTCGTCGCGACCCAGCCACGGTGGCAGCTCACCGGCCTGGCCCAACTCGTCCTGGGTCCGTACGACGCCAGCGCCGCAGGCGGCGGCGAGGTCGACGGTCATCGTGGTGGCGCAGGTGTCCGCCCGGCCCGGTTCGGTCCAGACCGCGCACATGTCCAGCCCGTAGCGGGTGAGCGCCTCCTCGTATCCGGCCCACATCTTCACCGCCGGATGATTGCGCCAGCCATACCCGGGTCGGGTAAGCCCGCGCAGCACCTGGATGGCCTCCACCCGTTGTTTGCCCAGCCGCTTCTGGTCCAGCGTGCGGGCGCTGGCCAGGAAGTCCGGGTACGGGAGGAACGTCTGCATGCCGCTGCTCTACCCGTCGCCGGGGCGGGCATGCCTGGGGCGGGGATGATCCGGACGGGGTCGCCCATTGCGGCCGTGCTTACTACGATCCGGGCATGGCGGAGCCGTGGCGGGACCGGGCGCGACGGGCGGTCGAGTGGAACTGGCGGCTGCGCTCCGCTAGTGATCCGCGCCCGCACTACGTGATCTGCGGGAAGGACGCGCTCGCCTACTACGTGGCCCGCGCGCTGCTCGAATCCGACCTGCCGTTGGGCGAGGCGCGGGTGACCGTCGTGGTGCCGGAGCGCTACCGCAGCAACGGCCCGGATGTGGCGGGGCTGCGAGGGCTCCGGGTGGTCCGTTCAGATCGGCTGGACGTGGCCACCTTCGAGGCCGCAGGCCTGGCCGGGGCGGCCGGGCTGGCCCTGCTGCACCAGGACGACGTGGGCAACCTGCACGCCGCGCTCTGCGCGCAGGCCGTCGATCAGCGGGTCCGCCAGGTGCTGCGAATGTTCAACGGCACCCTGGCCGACGGCGTGCGCAAGCTGATCAAGGCGCCGGTCGAGGTGCTCTCCGACGCCGAGATGGCCGCGCCGGCCTTCGTGGCCGCCGCGCTCGGCGAGGTCGACCCGAGCTCGTTCCAACATCGGGACAAGACGCTCCGGGTGGCGCGGCGGGCCGACGTCCGCCCGCAGGACGTGGTCTGCGCCCTGGCCCACCTCAGCGAGGCGCGGGGGGTGGAGCTGCTGCCGGCAGAGCAGGCCGGCGCGGATCTGGTGCTGGCCGAGGCGACCGGGCAGCCGCCGGGCACCGAGGTCGCCGCCCGTCGGTTGGTCCGGGCCCGCCGGCGACGCCGTCCGGTCACGGTGCTGCTGGGAGCGGTACGCGGCTTCGCGACCCGCAAGATCGGCGTCGCGGTGATGCTGGTGCTCGCGGTGATCGTGGTGTTCGGGGCGCTGATCTCCCGCACCGAGAGCGCCTCCCCACTGGAAGCCCTGTACCTGACCCTGGTCACCACGCTCAGCGGCGCCGACCCGGACACCACCAAGTCAGCCGGCGCGCAGATCATGCAGGTGGTGCTCAACCTGGCCGGGCTGGCACTGATCCCGTTGATCACCGCCGTCGTGGTGGACGGCATCGTCAACGCCCGACTGGCCCTGCACACCGGCCGGGTGCAGCCCGCGCGGGCCGGGCACGTAGTGCTGGTCGGCCTGGGCAACGTCGGCACCCGCGTCATGGCGCAGCTCCGCGAGTACGACGTCGAGGTGGTGGCGATCGACAAGGATCCGGAGCCGCGCGGCGGTGCCCTCGCCCGTCAGCTGGAGGTGCCGGTGATCGTCGGCGACGCCGCGCTCTCCGAGACGCTTGTCGCCGCGTCGGTGGCCGACTGCCAGGCGCTGGTGGTGGCATCGACCGACGACGTGGCCAACCTGGAGGCGGCGCTCGCTGCCCGTAATCTCCGTGCCGACCTGCGCGTGGTGCTGCGGCTCTTTGACGGTGACTTCGCCGAGCGGGTGGAGGAGACCTTCGCCCTCGGGGTGTCCCGCTCGGTCTCCTATCTGGCTGCCCCGGCGTTCATCGGGGCGCTCACCGAACGCGCGGTGATCACCACCATTCCGGTCGACCGGCACGCACTGCCGGTTGCCGAGGTGCCGGTGGCCGCCGGCTCCGAGTTGGACGGCCGACCGCTGGAGATGGTCAACCGGGACGGGCAGGTCCGGCTCATCGCCCGCACCCCGGCGGGCGGTGCCAAGACGATCTGGTGGAAGGATCTCGACCCCCGCCAGGTGATCTTCGCGGGTGATCGGCTGACCGTGGTCGCCCGCCGGCGCGGGTTGGACTGGCTGACCAGGCAGTGCGCCCCGCCCGCCCCGGGGAGGGTGGCCCTGCCGCACGGTCACGTCGGCTCGACGCCCCGGCCCGTACCCACCCCGCCCGGCGCTGTTCCGTCCGGGCCTGTTCCGTCCGGGGCCGTGCCGGGCGGGGCCGTGCCGGCCGGCGCCGTTCCGGGCGGGGCCGTCGCTGGCGGGGCACCGGCCGCACCGGCCGCGTTCCCCGCGTCGCCGCCGGGGTCGACCAATCAGGAGGTCGCTGCCCCCGATCCCCACCCGGTGCAGGCCCCGCCGCCACGGGCCGAGGGCTGATCCACTCCATATCGCCGATGTGGGGGTGTCGGAGCCTGGTTGATGCCGCGATTTCGGCGATATGGAGTGGATCAGCGGCGGGAGACCGGTCAGCTTGTACTGAGGGGATGGCACTGAGCGACAATCGCTGTCATGCGTTTCCGCATCCTGGGGCCGACTCAGGTGTTGCTGGCCGACGGGCGTGAGCTGCCCGTGGGCGGTCCGCGGCTGCGCGCGCTGCTGGCGCTGCTCCTGCTCGACGCGGGCCGGATGGTGTCCGCCGAGCGGCTCATCGACGGCCTGTACGGCGAGCATCCGCCCCGGGGCGCGGCCAACGCGCTCCAATCCCAGGTGTCGCGGTTGCGCCAGGCCCTGTCTGCCGAGCACAACCCGGTCGAACTCCACCCGGGTGGTTACCGCCTCGCCGTGGATCCCGACGACGTCGACGCGTACCGGTTCGAGCAGCTCGCCGAGGCGGGGCGCCGCGCGCTCGCCAACGGCGACTGGCCCCGCGCGGCGACCGTGTTGCGCGAGGCGCTTGAGCTGTGGCGTGGTCGCGCCCTGGCCGACGTCGTCGACGTGGCTGGCGCACCCGCCCAGGCGGCGCGGTTGGACGAACTGCGGCTGGCCGCCATCGAAGATCGGATCGAGGCCGAACTGGCGCTGGGCGCGCGCGCCACGCTGATTGCGGAGTTGCAGGAGTTGGTCGCGGCGCATCCTCTGCGGGAGCGGCCGCGGGGGCAGCTCATGCGCGCCTTCTCCGCGTTGGGTCGACCGGCTGAGGCGCTGGCCGAGTTCGAGACTGCCCGACGCACGCTGGCCGAGGAACTCGGCACCGACCCATCGGCGGCGCTCACCGCGATTCACCTGGCCGTGCTGCGCGGCGGAGAACGACCCACCGTTCGCGGCACAGCCGAACCGGCGCTGCCGAGCCAGCTCACCACGTTCGTCGGCCGGGAGGAGGAGCTGAAGCGCGTTGGGGAACTGCTCGGTGAACGACGGCTGGTCACCCTCACCGGCCCCGGAGGCGCGGGCAAGACGCGGTTGGCGATCGAGGCCGCGGGCCGCTTCGACGGCGAGGTCCGCTTCGTCGAGCTGGCCGGGCTGGCCCACGGTTCGGACGTACCGCAGGCGGTGTTGAGTGCTCTCGGCCTGCGCGATGGGGGCCTGCGTGCCCCGGCCGAGCAGGGCCGGCAACCGGTCGACCGGCTGGTCGAGGCGCTCGCCGAGCGGCAACTGCTGCTCGTGTTCGACAACTGCGAGCACGTCATCGCCGACGCCGCCCGGCTGGCCGCACGGCTGCTGAGCGCGTGCCCGGCGCTGCGCGTCCTGGCCACGAGTCGCGAGCCGCTCGGGCTGGCCGGTGAGGCGCTGTGCCCGCTGTCCGGGCTCACCCTGCCACCGCCCGACGCGTCGGCAATGGAGGCTGACGACTACGCCGCAGTCAACCTGTTTGTCCAACGGGCCGCCGACGTCGCACCTCACTTCACCGTCACGCCGGACAACGTCGAGATGGTGCTGCGGATCTGCCGCACCCTCGACGGCCTGCCACTGGCGATCGAGTTGGCTGCCGCGCGGCTGCGGGCGCTGCCGGTCGCCGACGTGGCCGGTCGTCTCGACGATCGGTTCCGGCTGCTGTCGATGGGCAGCCGGGCCGCGTCGCCGCGACACCGCACACTGCGGGCAGTTGTCGAGTGGAGCTGGGACCTGCTCGACGATGCCGAACGGCGACTCGCCCGACGGCTGACCGTCTTCGCCGGTGGAGCCACGTTGGAGGCCGCCGGGCAGGTCTGCGGGCTGCCCACCGCCGAGTTCGTCGACGCGTTGACCGGTCTGGCCGACAAGTCCTTCGTGGAGTTCGCCGGTGGCCGCTACCGCATGCTCGAGACGGTGCGTGCCTTCTGCGCCGAGCGTCTCGCCGAAGCCGGCGAGGCCGACCAACTGCGCCGCGCGCACACGGCGTACTTCCTGGAATTTGCCTGGACCGCCAGTGACCACCTGCGGGGAACGGATCAGCTGCACTGGTTGCGACGGCTCGACGCTGAGCGGGACAACCTTCATGCGGCGCTGCGCCGCGCCACCGCAGCGGGTGACGCTTCCGACGCGGCCGGGCTGGTGGCGGCTCTGTCGTTCTACTGGTGGCTGCGGGGCATGCGCGGGGAAGGGGCGCGGCTGGCCGCCGACGTCCTCGAACTACTCGGCCCCGAAGCGCCGCCGGGGCTGCGCGAGGAGTTCGCCCTCTGCGTCTACAACGCCTCGCTCGCCGGTTCCGGCTCCCTGCCGTCTCTCGGGACGCAACGGTCGGTGATCCGTAGCCTCGACCGGGCGCCTCGACAACCCTTCCTGCTGTATCTGTCGGGGATGTCGACCGGACCGCCGTCCGGCGGTGCCGAGTACGTCGACGAACTGATGCGGGAATTGCGACGGCTGGTCGGCCCGGACCTGTGGTTCAACGCCCTCGGCGCAATGGGGAGCGGGACGGCGCAGATGTGGGGCGGCGAGCCGGACCGGGCCGGGGTGACGCTCGCCTCCGCGCTCGACGGCTTCCGGAGCGCAGGGGACCGGTGGGGGTCCATGATCACGCTTGGTGCGCTCGGTGAACTCGCCGCCTGGCAGGGTGATCCGGAGACTGCGGGCGCCCACATGGATCAGGCCATGAGGCTGGCCGAGGACCTCGGCTCCGCCGTCGACCAGGCCGACATGCTGCGTACCCGGGGCGAGATAAGGCTCCGCGCCGGTGACCTCGCCGCCGCACGGGACGATTTCGCTGGTGCGCTGTTACTCGCGCAGCGCAGCGGCGCGCCGGAGTTCGTGTCCGGCGCCCGGCTCGGCCTCGCCCAGGTGGCCCGGCTGCGCGGAGACCTCGTCGAGGCGAGGCGGCTCTGCGAAGAGGCGTTGTCCGGCGGGCTGACCGGCTGGTACGTCGGCGAGGCCACGCGTTCGCAGATCATGATCGCTCTCGAAGAGATCACCGAGGCGGAAAAGGTCGGTGCGCCGCCGTCAGCGGACGGTGCGTGATCCGTCAGCGCCCGACCGCACCGTGGGGGCATGACGACATTCGAAGTGGTCGCCGAGGGCCTGGGCAAGCGGTACGGCCCAACCCGCGCGCTGGACACGTTTGACCTGACCGTGCCGACCGGAACGGTGTACGGACTGCTCGGCCCGAACGGCGCAGGCAAGACGACGGCCGTACGGATCCTCACCACGCTGCTGCGCTTCGACACGGGAAGGGCCACCGTGGCCGGGTACGACGTGCTGCGTCAGCCGGACGAGGTGCGGGCCAGGATCGGGCTCACCGGGCAGTACGCCGCGGTCGACGAGATCCTCAGCGGCCGGCAGAACCTGGAGTTGTTCGGCCGGCTGTTCCGGCTCGGCCGACGGGAGACCCGCCAACGAGCCGGCGAGCTGCTGGAACGGTTCGGGCTCGACGAGGCGGCGGGTCGCTCTGCCGGTGAGTATTCGGGTGGGATGCGCCGCCGGCTGGACCTGGCGGCCAGCCTGATCCGCACACCGAGGGTGCTCTTCCTCGACGAGCCGACGACCGGCCTGGACCCGCGCAGCCGCAACCAGGTGTGGGATCTGGTCCGCAGCCTGGTCGCGGACGGGACCACGGTGCTGCTCACCACGCAGTACCTGGAGGAAGCAGATCAGCTCGCCAACCGGATCTCGGTGATCGACGCCGGCCGGGTGGTGGCCGAGGGCTCACCGGACGAGCTGAAGTCGATGACCGGCGGTGACCGGATCGAGGTGGTGATGCGCGACGCCGCCGACCTGAGCCAGGCTGCCCGCATCGTCGCGTCGATCTGCGGCGCGGAACCCGAGCTCGATCCGGCGGTCCGACGGCTCAGTGTGCCGGTGGCCGACCGGGTCGCGGGGCTGGTCGACGTGGTGCGGGCGTTGGACGAGGCGGGGATCGCGGTCGAAGACATCGGCCTGCGGCGTGCGACGTTGGACGAGGCGTTTCTGCATCTGACCGGGCACCGGGCCGACGAAGCCCGTCAGCCGGTTGGTGCCGGACGGAAGGCGGCTGTGGCATGACGACTGCGATCGTCGACGGCTGGACGATGACCAGGCGAAACATGACCCACGTCATCCGCGCACCGGAGGAGTTGATTCTCTACTTCTCGCTGCCGATCATGTTCGTGCTGGTCTTCGGGTACGTGTTCGGCAGCGGCATGCAGGTGCCGGGTGGCGGCAACTACCGCGAGTTCCTGCTGCCCGGGGTGTTCGTGATGACGATGCTGTACGGCCTCGGCGCCACCGCCACCGGTGTGGCGCTGGACCTCAGTCGGGGTGTGGTCGACCGGTTCCGGTCGATGCCGATGGCGCGATCCGCTCTGGTGGCCGGCCGCAGCGTCGCCGACCTGCTCCGCGCCCTGCTGGAGATGTCCACCCTGCTGGTCTGTGGTCTGCTCGTCGGGTGGCAGTGGCGACTGGGTGTCGGTAAGGCACTGCTCGCCGTCGGGCTGCTCCTGCTGCTGCGAATCGCGATCACCTGGGTCGGCATCTACCTGGCGCTGCTGGTCCGTAACCCGGACACGGTCGGTGTGGTCGTCTTTCCGGCCGCGTTTCCGCTCACCGCCATCTCCAACGTCTTCGTGTCGCCGGAGCTGATGCCGTCGGTCATCGGGACGATCTCGGCGTGGAATCCGTTGTCGGCGACCGTCGCGGCGATCCGTGAACTGTTCGGCAATCCGGGGCTGGGCGGCGACTCCTGGCCGGCTGAGCACGCGATGCTGTTGGCGGTGGCGTGGCCGGTGCTGCTCATCGCGACGTTCGCACCGCTGGCGGTGCGCCGCTACCAGCGGCTCAGTCGCTGATCCCTGCTCGCCGGTGGCCCACCCGGGTCACCGGCGCGCGGATCGCAGCCCGTGCCAGACAGCACCGACGGCGAGCACGCCAAATCCGGCGAGGACGCTGCTCAGCGGCAGGTTGACCGCGAGCAGCAGACACCCGACCAGCCCGAGGCCGGCGAGCACCTGCACCGGCAGCCGCCGGCCAGGCTCCCGGCCCAGGGTGAGCGCTGCCGCGTTGGTGATCGCGTAGTAGACCAGCACGGTGCAACTGGAGAAGCCGATCGCCTGCCGTACGTCGCCGAGCAGCACGACCACGATCACCACGGCGGCCACTGCCATCTCGGCGTGGTGCGGCACCTGGTGGACCGGGTGCACGGCGGCCAGCGCGCCGGGCAGGTCGCGGCGGCGGGCCATGGCGAGGGTGGTCCGGCCGACGCCAGCGACCAGGGAGAGCAGCACCCCGATCACGGCGATCGTGGCCCCCGCGCGGACCACCCAGGCCAGGCCGGGTAGCCCGGCGGCGGTCACCACGTCGACCAGGGGCGCGGCGGACTCGGCCAGCCGGTCGGCGCCGAGCACTCCGAGCGTGACCACCGCCAGCACGAGGTAGATCACGAGCACCACCCCGAGCGCCAGCGGCACCGCGCGAGGAATGGTCCGCTGCGGGTCGCGTACCTCCTCGCCCAGCGTGGCGATCCGGGCGTACCCGGCGAAGGCGAAGAAGAGTAGCCCGGCCGCGGTGAGCACGCCCCGGGCTGAGCCGCCGGGGTCGCCCAGCCGATCCAGGTGCACCGGCCCGCCCGCCACGCCGACGACCGCGACCAGGGTCAGCACCGCGAGCACCAGCGCGACCAGCGCTCTGGTCACGGTGGCGGTCTTGCCGATGCCGCGCAGGTTCACCGCGGTCACCGCGAGCACCGCGCCGACCGCGACCAACCGGGCCTGACCTGGCCACAGGTACGCACCAATGGTCAACGCCATCGCCGCGCAGCTCGCCGTCTTACCGACCACGAAGCCCCAGCCGGCCAGAAAACCGGCGAACGGCCCGAGGCGCTCCCGCCCGTAGACGTAGGTGCCGCCGGACTCCGGGTAACGGGCCGCCAGCCGCGCCGAACTTGTCGCGTTGCAGAAGGCGATGAAGCCGGCGAGCACCAGCGCGGGCAGCAGCCCGGCGCCGCCAGCTGCGGCCGCAGCCGGGCCGAAGACCACGAAGACGCCCGCGCCGAGCATCGAGCCCAACCCGATGACAACCGCATCGGGTACGCCGAGCCGCCGCGCCAGTTGATCCACGGACCCCAACCTAGGGGTACGAGGTGAACGGCCGGTCCCAGTCGCGTAGCCGGCCGGGGAGCGGCACGTCGTCCCACGGCACCCGATGCAGCAACCGGTCCAGAAAGAGCCCGATCAGCAGGGCTGCCACGCCGTCGGTGAGCCAGTGGAAGTTCAGGTAGGTCGTGGTGACAAGCAGGATGGCCGGCGGGGCGAACCGGATCAGTCGGTGCACTGTCGGGTGCAGTCGCCCGGCCGTCAGCGCGGTCAGCAGGACGGCGATCACCCCGTACCAGAGGATCGCGTTGACGACGTGCCCCGACGGGTAGGACAGGTCGTACTCGGTGGGCGGCAGGTCATTGAAGATCCGCACCGACTGGGTCGGGGGCAGATCGGAGCTGGGCGCGGCCCGGTCGGTCAGGACCTTGAGCGGCCCGACCGTCAGGTACAGGAGCACGAACGCCCCCGCCACCAGCAGCAGCGGCCGGACGGTGCGGCCCCGCCAGGCCACCGCCACGGCGAGCGCCCCAGCGAGGGGCGTCAACAACCAACCCCCTTGGCCGATGAGGTTGAACGCCCGTGCCGTCCAGTAGATCGGTGCCGGGTGGTGGGCATACGCCCATTCCCGAACCGCCAGGTCCAGCCCGAGCAACGCACCTGTGGCGAGGGCCACGGTCACCGCACCGAACCCGATCAGTAGCAGCGCGTCGAACCACCAGCTTGCCGGGCGGACAGGCCGTAGCCGCAGGTCACGTCGTACCGCCATGGGTTTGAGCACGCGACCACGCTACCGGCCCGGGGCGAGGCCCGGGCGTCCCGCGCTGTGGGCCCAGCCACGATGTAGGGCGGATGTGGGGGGCGACCAGTCATGCTTGTGCCCGTGCGGATCACGTCTGCCCTCGTAGACCCGGCGCTGCTCGACCTGCCCTGGTCGACACCGCTGGAGGAGTGGCCTGCCCAACATCTGGTGGCGCTGCCACAGGGCATCTCCCGACACATCGTCCGGTTTGTCCGGTTGGGCGACTACGTGTACGCGTTCAAGGAGACCCGCGAGCGGATCGCCGAGCGGGAGTACGACCTGCTCCGGGCCCTGGAGCGGATCGACTTCCCTTCGGTCGAGGCGGTGGCGGTCGTCGCCGACCGGCAGACCGAGGACGGGGAGCCCCTCGAATCGGTGCTGATCACGCGGCACCTGCAGTTCTCGCTGCCGTACCGGGCGCTCTTCTCGCACACCCTGCGCCCGGAGACGATGAGCCGGCTGCTCGACGCGCTTGCCGCTCTGATCGTGCGAATGCACCTGACCGGCTTCTTCTGGGGCGACTGCTCGCTGTCGAACACGTTGTTCCGCCGGGACGCGGGCGCCTTCGCCGCCTACCTGGTGGACGCGGAGACGGGCGCGCTGCACAACTCACTCTCCAACGGGCAACGCGGTGAGGACCTGGAGATCGCCCGGGTGAACATCTTCGGCGAGGCGCTGGACCTGCAGGCCGCCGGCCTGCTGCACGAGTCCATCGACCCGGAGGTGGTCTGCGAGGAGGTCGTGCAGCGCTACGAGCGGCTCTGGCACGAGATCACCTACGAGCAGGCCGTCGAGCGGGAGGCCCGGCACGACATCGAGGGCCGGATCCGCCGCCTCAACGAGCTGGGCTTCGACGTGGCCGAGGTGGCCATGTCATCGATCGACGACGGGCGTTACCTGGTGCGGCCGAAGGTGGTCGACGCCGGCTACCACACCCGGCGGTTGCTGCGGCTTACCGGTCTGGACGCTGAGGAGAACCAGGCCCGCAAGCTGCTCAACGACCTGGACGCCTACCGGGCCGAGAGCGACCTGAACGACGAGCAGCAGGCCGCGCACCGCTGGGTCACCGAGGTCTTCGAGCCGGTGGTCCGGGCGGTTCCCGCGCACCTGCGTCAGAAGCTCGAACCGCAGGAGTTGTTCGCGCAGATCATCGAGCACAAGTGGCTGCTCTCCGAGCAGGCCGGCCGGGACGTCGGGATGCGCCACGCGGTTCAGTCGTATCTGGCCGACGTGCTGGTGCACCGCCCCGACGAGCAGGCCGTGCTCGGCGTCGACGTCCCCGCCATCGGCTGACCCTCCGCCTCGGGAACGGCCCGACCTGCGCTCGTCGAGGCAGGCTGGATCGTTGGGCAGGCTGGGGTTGCCAGTGTGTGGTTGGTGCCCTGTAGAGCTGCCCCAGATATGGGGCGGGTCTGCGATCGCCTGCCCCACATCTGGGGCAGCTCTACAGGCCGCGCAACAGTCACGGTGCCGGCGCCAGCGGCGGTCAGGCTGGCCGGCTGGGGGTAGACCGCTGTCGAGCGCGTACGAAGGGAACGGTGTCACTCCACCCAGGTGCCGTTGCGGAGGACTCGGACCACGTTCAGGTCGGCGTCCAGCACCACCAGGTCGGCGCGGAGGCCCACCTGAAGGGAGCCCACCCGGTTGCCCAGACCGATGGCCCGCGCCGGGGTGGTGGCCACCATCCGCGCCGCGTCGGCGATCGGGATCCCGGCATTCACGGCGTGCCGCAGCGCGGCGTCCATGGTCAGCGTGCTGCCGGCGATCGCGCCGTCGCGGGCGAGCCGGGCCACACCGTCGGTCACGTTGACGGCCTGGCCGCCCAGTTCGTACTCGCCATCGGGCATTCCGGCGGCGGCCATCGCGTCGGTGATCAGCGCTGCGCGGTCCGGGCCTGCGGTCGCGGCGGCGAAGGTAAGCGTGCCGTCGTGCAGGTGTACCCCGTCGGCGACCAACTCGCAGATCACGGTGGGTGCGTCGAGCAGCGCAACCACCGGGCCCGGCTCGCGGTGGTGCACAGGCCGCATGCCGTTGAACAGGTGGGTGCCGACACTGGCGCCGGCGGCGACCGCGGCGCGGGTCTGCTCGTACGTCGCGTCGGTGTGGCCCACCGCCGCCACCACCCGCTGGGCGGTGAGCAGTTTGATCGCCTCCAGCGCGCCGTCGCGTTCCGGGGCGAGGGTGACCATCCGGATCGCGCCCCGGCCCAGCTCGATCAGCTCGGTCAGCTCGTCGGTCGACGGGTCGCGCAGGTATTCAGGGTTCTGTGCGCCACAACGGGCAGCGGAAAGGTAGGGCCCTTCAAAGTGGACCCCCGCCAGCACACCCTCGTCGACCAGCGGGGCGAACGCCTCGGTGGCCGCGCGCATCAGCGGGAAGGGCGCACTGACCAGGCTGGCCAACAGCGTGGTCGTGCCGTGCGCGAGGTGGAAGTCGGCCGCCGCCCGGGCCTCGCCGACGTCCCCGGTGGTGAAGGTGTGCCCACCACCGCCGTGTGTGTGCATGTCGACGAAGCCGGGCAGGATCCAGTGCCCGTCACGGACCGACGGGTACTCGGCGACCGCGGTGATCCGATCCCCGTCCCACTCGACGCAGCCCTGTCGGATGACACCGGTCGGGGTCACCACTCGGCCGTCCACCCGCACGGTCATCGCTTCTCCTGAGGGTCACGGACGCGAACCGCGTCATGGTCACGGACGCGAACCGCGTCATGGTCACGGACGCGAACCGCGTCAGGGTCACGGACGCGAACGGCGTCCAGGGCGAGCAGGGCGGCGCCGAGGCAGCCAGCCTCGTCGCCGAGGGCTGCCGCGACAAGCTGCGGCTCCCGGTGAAAGGTCATCCGTTCGTGCAGCGCCGCCCGCAGTGGGATCAGCAGCCGGTCCCCAGCCTGGGCGAGGCCGCCACCGAGCACGATCGTCGCCACGTCGAACAGCGCCTGCCCGGTGGCGAGGCCGTCGGCGAGCGCCTCGACCGCTTCCTGCCAGACCTGGTTGGCGAGCGGTTCGCCGGCCGTGGCCCGCTCGGCCACCTCGGCCGCCGTCACCTGGGGGTCGGCTGTCTCGCCGGCCAGTTCGGCGTAGCGGCGGCCGATCGCGGCGGCCGAGGCGACCGCCTCCAGGCAGCCGGGTCGACCGCACCCGCAGCGTGGGCCGCCGGGCCGGACCAGGACATGGCCGATCTCCCCGGCAGCGCCGTGCGCACCCACGGCGGCCATGCCGTCGACGACGTGCGCAGCAGCGATGCCGGTGCCGATCGCTACGAACAGCACGTGCCCGGTGCCGCGGCCGGCACCGAGACGGGCCTCGGCGAGACCACCAACGCGCACGTCGTGGCCGATCGCCGTCGGCAGGCCGAGCCGTGCCACCGCCAGGTCCCGCAGGGGTACGTCCCGGAAGCCCACGTTTGCCGACCAGACCGCGACTCCGCGCGCCTCGTCCACGACCCCGGGCACCGCGATGCCGGCCGCGATGGGGGTGAGACCGTCCGCGCGGGCCTTGGCGGCCAGCTCACCAGCCACGTCCAGGATCGTGTCGACCACTGCGGCCGGGCCGCGCGCGGCGTCGGTGGGGTGCCGCTCGGTGCGTACCGCGATGCCGTCCGGCCGGACCAGGGCGCATTTCATGCCGGTGCCGCCGACGTCCAGCGCAACGACCACGCGGTCGCTCACGCCAGCACCACCGACCGGGACAGGTGTCGGGGCGCGTCCGGGTCGAGACCCCGACTGGTCGCCAGCGCGACCGCGAAGCGTTGAGCCAGGATCAGGTCGGCCATCGGGTCGACCGGGGTACGGCCGGCGGACCAACTGCCCAACACCGTGCGGCAACCGTGCGTGCGGCTGTGTACGAAGGCCGCGCCGGTGGCGGCCACATCCTCGGGCAGCCCTTCGGGTAGCTCACCGAACGCCCAGACCAGCCGGCCAGGCGCGGCGACCGAGATGGGGCCGTGCCGGTAGTCCATCGCCGGGTAGGCCTCGGCCCAGAAGGTGGCCGCCTCACGGCACTTCAGCGCTGCCTCCTGGGCCAGCCCGACGGTCCACCCTCGACCGAGGAAGGTGACCTGCCCGATGGTGGCCGGGTCGATCGGCAACGGGGATCGCACCGCGACTTCGGCGTCAGCGGCGAGCGCGGTCACCGGGTCGCCGAGGTGGGCCCGGAGCAGGGCCAGTGCGGTCGTCGCGAAGCGGGTCTGCACCACTGACCGCTCGTCGGCGAAGGGCATGGCCACCGTGGCGGTGGCCAGCTCGACCGCCGGGGACGCCGGGTCGCCGACGATGACGGTGCTGGGTGTCTGCCCGCGCAGCGCGGCGAGCAGCTCCAGCACCTCGGTGGTGGTGCCGGAGCGAGTGATCGCGATCAACCGGTCGTAGCGGCGGCCGGCGGGGAACTCGGACGCCTGGAACGCGTCGGTCTCGCCCTGGCCGGTCTGCTCGCGGCGAGCCGCGTACGCCATCGCCATGAACCACGACGTGCCGCAACCGACGACGGCGACCCGCTCGCCGGGGCGCGGCAGGTCCCCCTGTACGACACCGGCAAGTTCGGCCGCCTCCCGCCAACAGTCGGGTTGGCTCGCGATCTCCGCGTCCACGTACGCCATGGGAAACTCCTCGCAGGGGCGACCGGTGCGCAATACGGCTCGTTAGACCCGCATTTCGCGCGTTATTCTGCGCGAACGCGGGTGGCCGTGGCAACCGACTAGCCGATCGCGCAGGTCAGTCTTTTGCGCCAGCCTAGTTTCGCGCACTAGTGTGCACGCAATCAATCACCGTCCGTGCAGTCACTGGGAGGGCCCCCGCGGTGGACCGCTACGCCAGATGGAATGCCCTGCTCGAGATGCTGACCGACAACGGCCGGGTCAGTGTCGAGGCGGCAGCCGAGCGGCTGGACGTCTCCCAGGCCACCATCCGGCGTGACTTCGACCAACTCGCCCAGCAGCAGATGATCACGAGGACCCGGGGTGGCGCGGTCGCGAACGGGGTCTCGTACGACCTGCCACTGCGTTACAAGACGGCCAAGCACTCGGCGGAGAAGCAGCGGATCGGCGCGGCCGCCGCAGCACTCGTCACGCCGGGCACCGTGGTCGGCCTGAACGGCGGCACCACCAGCACCGAGGTGGCGAGGGCGCTTGCCGTCCGACCGGATTTGAACACCAGTGCCGAGGGCGCCCAGCTCACCGTCGTGACCAACGCGTTGAACATCGCCAACGAGCTGCTGGTCCGGTCGCGGATGAAGGTCGTGGTGGCCGGCGGGGTGGTCCGCCCGAAGTCGTTCGAACTTGTCGGCCCGCTCGGTGGGGCGCTGCTGCGTGAGGTCACCCTGGACGTCGCGCTGCTCGGGGTGGACGCGATCGACCCGCAGCTCGGTGCCGCCGCCCACCATGAGGGGGAGGCCGCGATGAACAACCTGATGGTGGCCCGAGCCAAGCGCGTGGTGATCATCGCCGATTCGTCCAAGCTGGGGGGTCACGCCTTCGCTCGGATCTGCCCGGTCGAGCGGGTCGAGACGCTGGTGACCGACTCCGGCGCCGCCCCGGAGTTGGTGGACGCATTCCGCGCTGCCGGCGTGCAGGTTATCTGCGCCTGAGCAGTCACGTTCCGTCAATGAAATAGCCCGTTCGGCGCGTCTATGCATATCGCGTATTGCGCGCGTCTGCATACCGCGTATGGTGTCGGCTGTCACGCCCACCCATCGGGGGAGGTGCAGCTTGCCAGCTGTCCTGGAGATCGAAGGTCTACGTAAGACGTACAAGAGTCGTCGACGCGGCACCCGCAACGCGCTCGACGGCTTCGACATGCGGGTCGACGCAGGGCAGGTGCACGGTTTCCTCGGCCCCAACGGGTCGGGCAAGACCACCACGCTGCGTACGCTGCTCGGCCTGATCCGACCCGACGGCGGCCGGATGGCGCTGCTCGGGCACGAGGTCCCCGACGCGCTGCCCGTGGTCGCCGGTCAGGTCGGCGCGATCGTGGAGAGCCCGCAGTTCTTCCCGCACTTCTCGGCACGGGACACCCTGTCCCTGCTGGCCGGGGCGGGCGAGGTGCCGGCAACCCGGGTCGACGAGGTGCTGGAGCTCGTGGGGCTGCGCGACCGGTCCGGCGAGCGGGTCAAGACGTACTCGTTGGGCATGAAGCAGCGGCTCGCCGTTGCCTCGGCCCTGCTGAAGAACCCGAAGCTGCTCATCCTCGACGAGCCGGCCAACGGCCTCGACCCGGGCGGCATCCGGGAGATGCGCACGCTGATGCGCAATCTCGCCGAGTCCGGGATGACCGTCCTGCTGTCCAGCCACATCCTCGGCGAGATCCAGCTGATCTGTGACTCGGTCACCATCATCTCGCTGGGTCGGCGGGTCGCCTTCGGCCCGGTCGACGAGGTGCTCGCGCAGCACTCGTCCGGTGCGGTACGAGTCCGAATGGAAGCGGTCAGCGATCTGCACGCGGCCGCCGACGCGCTCACCCGGGCGGGGATCCGGGTCACCGGCCACGAGGACCACCTGATGCTGGCCGGCGTCGACAAACCGGCCTCGGTGACGCGTCTGCTCGCCGAGCACAACCTTTACGTCAGTGAGTTGGCTCCGATCGCCGTCGATCTGGAGAGCGTCTTCCTCGAGCTGACGGCCACCGCACCGGTCCCCGGTCAGAACCGGCAGGTAGACGAGTCCATGAAGGTCGGTGGGGCGGGTCAGCCCGGTGCCGCCGGGGGAGGGTGGGGCGCGTGAGCCTCTTTCGTACGGAGCTGCGCCGGCTCACCAAGCGGCGCTTCACCCGCTACATGACGCTGCTCGGCCTGCTGGTGCTGGCCGCAGTGGTGGTCGGGGTGTTCTTCACGAACCAGAAGATCGACGCCGACCAGCTCGCCAAGGCCGAACGTCAGGCCGACCAGCAGTATCAGGATCAGGTGCGCTGGAGCGAGCAGGAGCGCGTCGCGTGCGAGCAGGCCAAGAAGGCCAACACGCCGACCGACGGCCGCTACCCGGACGACTGCTCGATGATCACGCCGCCGCCCCGGGACCAGATCGAGGCGAAGTGGTTCCTGCCCTCGACGTTCGACTTCCGGAAGTCGTTCGACACGACACTTATCCCGTTCGCGGCGATCCTCGCCCTGGTCGGGTTCGTGGTCGGCGCGTCCTTCGTCGGTGCCGAATGGAGCACCGGCGGCATGATGAACCTGCTGCTCTGGCGGCCGCAGCGGCTCACCGTGCTGCTCACCAAGCTGGCCGCGCTGCTCACCGGCATCCTGGCGGTGACGCTGCCCGCCGCGGTGGTCTGGTTCGCCGGGTTCTGGGCGGTCGCATCGTTCCGGGGCAGCACCGAGAAGATGACCTCGGGGGCCTGGCAGTCGTTCATGCTGACCGGGCTGCGCGGCGTGGCGTTGGTGCTGGTGATCACCACCATCGGCTTCGCCCTCGCCTCGTTGGGTCGGCACACCGCGATGGCCCTCGGCGGCGTGGTCGCGGTGATGGTGGTCGGCCAGTTCGGCCTGGGCATCCTGCTGGCGATGGCGAGCGTGCGGTTCGCCGAGGCGTGGCTGCTGCCCACGTACGCGCTGGCCTGGATGACCAAGAAGGTCACCCTGCAGGACTACAACTCCTGCAACGCGACCTACTACGGGTCCTGCGAGCCGACGACCTTGGACATCACCTGGCAGCAGTCCTCCGTACTCTTCTCGGTCGGGTTGGTGGTGATCCTCGGGGCGGCGCTCTGGGCGATGCGTCGCCGCGACATCTCCTGATTCCAGCGTTCGATGCGAAGGCCGTCGGCTCATGCCGGCGGCCTTCGCGTGTTCGTGGGAGCGACCATCCACCTCACGCGGGCCCTTTGCTCTGCTTCCACCCAGGCAACAGCGAGGGCCCGCGCTCTGCCCAGCCGCGCCGGCTGGTGCGACCCAGGTCGTCGCTGGCTAGGCTGAGTGCCATGTCCGCCGACGCCACCCCGGCCGCCCCCGAGCCGTCCACTGACGCTCGTCGGGGTGACGTCGTGGGTGCTGTTGGGCCGGCGGTTCCGACTCCGCGGCCGGTGCCGCCGATCGAGAGCACCGGCGATCCCGACCAGGACGATGAGGCCGACGTCCAGCCCGCCGCGCCAGCGGCGGCCGGTCTGACCGAGCGGGAACGGGCGATTCTCGCCTTCGAGCAGCAGTGGTGGCGGCACGCTGGTGCCAAGGAGCAGGCCGTGCGGGACACCTTTGGGGTCTCCTCGACCCGGTACTACCAATTGCTCAACGGTCTGCTGGACAACCCGGCTGCGCTTGCCGCCGAGCCCGTGCTGATCGGTCGGCTCCGCCGACTGCGTTCGTCGCGCGCCCGTAATCGCCGCCGCTGACGGCCTGCGGCCCGGCAGGAATGTAGCCGGGTCCAAGGGGTACGCGGGGAGCGCTCCGAGGCCGCTGGCAGGTGGCCGGAGGTGACTGAGGGAGGCGGGCTATGGCGGGCACCAATCCGACGTGGGAGTGCCGGTGATGCGGGTTCGCTCCGCGTCCGCGCCGGCCCCGGGCCGACCGGTCAACGAGGACCTGGTGTTCCGGATCGGCCCACTGGTCGGCGTCCTGGACGGCGCGACCGTGCCGGATGGCTTCGACACTGGCTGCGTGCACGGGCCGGAGTGGTACGTCCGGCACCTGGCCGCGCGGCTCGGTGTCGCCGAGGCGGCACGCCCGGCGGCCCGGCTGACCAGCAACCTGGCCGCGGCCATCCTCGCGGTGCGCGCCGACCACGGCGGGCAGTGCGACCTCGACCATCCCGGCACCCCGTCCAGCACGGTCTGCCTTCTGCGTGACTGCGGCGACCAGGTGGACTATCTGGTGCTCTGCGACAGCCCACTGGTCCTGGACGCTGGCGGCCAGGTCAGCGTGGTGACCGACAACCGCCTGGACGAGGCGATGGCGGAGTTGCGGGAGACGGTGGCCACCGTGCCGGGCGGCGCGGTGGACCCGGTGACCCGGTTCCGGCACGCGGTGAGCGTCCAGCGGGAGCGGATGAACCGCACCCACGGCTACTGGGTGGCGGCTTCCGACCCGGACGCGGCCTTCCACGCGGTGACCGGGACGATGACCCGGCGAGGTCCGGCGGCGATTCGTAGGGCGGCACTGCTCAGCGACGGCGCGTCCAGCGCGGTGGAGCAGTTCGGGCTCACCGACTGGGCTGGTCTGCTCGACCTGCTGAGCGCCGACGGGCCGGGCGTGTTGCTCGACCGGGTCCGGGACGCCGAGCGCGACCACCCCGATCGGCTGCGCCGGCACAAACCCACCGACGACGCCTCCGTGGTGTTCTGCGAGTTCGGGACGACGGTTTCAACACCAACGGGTGACAACAGAGCGTGAGGAGTAACACCCAGGCCGCCTGACCGGCCGGTACCGGTAGCCGGACCGCCAGTGCATCGCCATTGGGGTGGACTTCGGCCGATGAGGGCGGCAGACTGCGGCACGTGGCGGGTGCGGTCCGGTTGGAGCCGGTGGACGAGCAGAACCTGGAGCCGTTGCTCTCCGTAGCGGCTGCCGAGGCGGAGCCAGGGGATGTCATGCCTCCCGTCGAGGCTCCCGCCGGCTGGTCGCTCGCCCGCCGGGAGGCATTCCGCGAGTTCCACCGGGCGAGCTTCGGCGGGCTGGACGGCCCGACCCGCTCGCAGATGTACGCGATCCTCGTCGGCGGCGAAGTGCTGGGCATGGTGCGGATGACGCGTTGTGACGAGCCCGGCACGGTGGAGACTGGGATGTGGCTCGGCCGGTCCGCACGGGGGCAGGGGATCGGCGCGGCCGCCCTGCGGGAACTTCTGAACGCCGCCGCGCGGGCGGGCATGCGGGCCGTGGTGGCCGAGACCACCCGGGACAACGTCGGTGCCGTCGCGGTGCTGACGAAGTGCGGGGCCAAGCTGCACGAGGAGGGCGACAAGGTGCGCGCCGAGATCTGCCTGGACTCGACGCCGCCCGCGCTCTGAGGCTTTCCCCTGTGCCCGGGGCCGGTCGGCGGCGACCGCGGGGGTCACCGCCGACCGCCTGGATCAGGCTGGCACCCGGACGATGTCGTAGTCGGTGCTCGGCGTCGACTCCACGTCGAACCGACCGTTCACCATGTACAACGCGTTGCCGAGCAGGTCACCGGTGGCCGGCGACCGCAGCAGCGGACTGGTGATCTCCCGCTGCACCACACCGGCGTTGTAACCGGCGTTCAACCGGACCACCGCGACGACGTTGGTCAGGTTCCGGATCACGTAGAGGGTGCGATCGCGCAGCACGAGCCCGTCGGCCCGCTCGACCGAGTAGCCGCCGAGGTCGAGCACACGGCTTCCGCCGGTACGCGGGTCGACCCGAATCAGTTGGCCGGTCAGCATCTGCGCGACCAGCAGCTCACCGTTCGGCAGTGCCACGATCCCGTTGTTGAACCCGTCCGTCGTCGCGGCCGGGCCGGTGAGCGGCAGCACCTGGAAGGCGGTGGCGGCCGGCAGTCGGCCGCCGGGACCGAGCGGAACCACGTATACCACCGGGAGCGTGGAGTCGGTGAAGTAGACCGCTCGCTTGGTGATCACCAGGTCGTTGACCAGGCTGTTCGGATCATTTGTGAACTGGTAGTGGGCCAACTTGGCACCGGTGCCCGCGTCGAACACGCTGGCGCCGCCACCGGAGAAGTCGGCGCTCCAGAGCCGGCCCTGCGAGTCGATCTTGAGGCCCGCCTTGGAGTTGCCCGGCGTACCCGGGATCAGCACTGAGCCGCGCCCGGTCCGTAAGTCACCCCGCCACACGGCACCGTCGAGGACGGACCCCACGTAAACGGTCTTGCCCCGACCGATCGTCAGCCCTTCAGGGGTGAAGCCGTTGGGCAGCGCGATCCGGGCCGGAAACGGCTTTGTCGGATGAGCGGTCGCCGGCGTTCCGACCGTGGCCAGAGTCGCCGCCGCGACCAGTGGGACGAAGAGAAGGGATAGCAACTTGCGCAAGAAGCACCACCTGACGTCAATGTGGATATCTCCACAAAGGAATGTGACGTCCTAAGAACACATTGAGCCCGCTGAAAGGTTGGCAACGGAATCAATCCCGTTTGGCGGCGTACGCGGCGAGCCACGCGACCTGGGCCGGGTCCAGCGACGGGCGCACCCGTGCCCGCGCCGTCGACACGTGCTCGGCGGTGACCGTGGCGGCAGCGAGCGACTCACGCATCGCGGCCAGCGCCGCCTCCCGGACCAGCGCCGCGCAGTCCGCCGCGGAGAAGCCGCTCAGCTCGTCGCCGAGGGCAGCGAGGTCCACGTCCGGTGCCAGCGGCACCTGCCGGGACGCGGCCCGCAGGATCTCCGCGCGGGCGGGCCCGTCCGGCGGTGGCACATAGACCAGCCGCTCCAACCGGCCCGGCCGCAGTAGCGCCGAGTCGACCAGATCGGGCCGGTTCGTCGCGCCGACCACCACCACGTTGCGCAGCGTCTCCACCCCGTCCAGCTCGGTGAGCAGCGCGGCGACAACCCGGTCCGTGGTGCCCCCGTCGGTGGCCTGGCCACGTACCGGTGCCAGCGCATCCACCTCGTCCAGGAAGATCAGGGTGGGAGCCGCCTCCCGGGCCCGGCGGAACAGCTCGCGGACCGCGCGTTCACTCTCGCCGACCCACTTGGAGAGCAGCTCCGCGCCCTTCACCGACAGCACATTGGCCCGCCCCGACCCGGCCAACGCGGTGACCAGGTACGTCTTGCCGCATCCGGGTGGCCCGTAGAGCAGCACACCGCGCGGCGGCTGCACCCCGAGCCGGGCGAACGTGTCCGGGTAGGTCAGCGGCCACAGCACCGACTCGGTAAGCGTCTGCTTGACCTCGTCCAGGCCACCCACGTCGTCCAGGGTCACCGAGGCCAGATCCAGTGTCGATGCCGCCATCGTGGTCGGCCGGACCACCTCCAGAGCGGCGGTGAAGTCGGCCATCGACACCGTTGGAGTCTCGGCGGACTTCTGCCGCAGTGCAGCGCGAACCCCGGCCTCCCGAACCAACGCGGCCAGGTCCGCCGCGACGAATCCGGGCGTACGCGCGGCCACCTCGTCCAGCCGGACGTCGTCGAACAGCGGCACCTGCCGGGTCAGCACGGTGAGCTGTTCGCGGCGCATCGCCTGGTCGGGGAGCGGGATGCTGATCCGCAGCGACAGCAGGTCGGGCGCGCGGAGCGCGGGATCGACCGCCTCCGGTCGGCCGGTGGTGCAGACCACGGCCACACCTGCTCGGATGCTCTCCGCGAGCACCTGGCGGAACACCGTGGCCAGCGGGCCGGGCTCGTCCGTCGGTGCGAGCGCCTCGACGTCACTGACCAGCAGCACCGCCGGCCCACCGGCTCGGGCCGCCGTCGCCGCAACGCGCATCCGGTCGGCGCCAGCCTGGTTGGACAACGCGGCCACCTCCGGCGCCCACAGCGGGTGTACGCGGGCACCGACCCGAGCGGCAACGGCCCGGACCAGCGCCGACTTCCCGGAGCCGGCCGGGCCGACGAGCAACACCCCCAACGAGATGGTGGTGCCCAGCCGGCCCAACACCTCCCGGTGGTGAAAGCCGAGGTCGAGCAGTTCGGTCAGCTCCTCGGCCTGGGCCCGCAGCCCGGGCAGCTCGTCCACGTCGGGAGCGTCGTCGGGCGGGTCCACCGCCGGGGCCGCATCGGCCGTCCGGGGTCGCTGGGCTGGCGTGGCGTCGACCGGAGTGGGCCCACTGTGAGTGGCGGGCCCGTGCTCCCAGGCGATCACCGTGTCCATGGTGACAAGCGCGCCAGCGGCCGGCTCCACCGCGAGCACGGTGAGCAGAGTGCTGGTCCAGGCGAAACCGACAGTGTTGGCGAGGCTGCGCCGAGCCGCCTCGACCAGGCTGCGCACCGAGGCGTCCGGCAGCACGTCCTGCGGCAGCAGCGACACATCGTCGCCGGCGGTGAGCACCTTGCCCAGCAGGGCCAACCGGAGCATCTCCGGGCTGACCGCCGCGACCACCTCAACCGGCCCGGCCAGGATGACCCGGCTCGCCGGGACCAGCGGCAACGGGCTCACCCGCACCTGACCGCCGTCGCGCACGCCCAGGTTGCCCAGCGTCAGGTCGTCGGCGTACAGCAGGGCGCTGCTCGCGCCGGGCGCAGCCGCCGCCACGATCCCGGCCGTCTCCCGGCGGCCGGCCAGCCGGACCGGGTCGCCAGGGCGCAGCCCCAGCGCGGTCAGCGCCTCCGGATGCAGCCGCACGATGCCCCGTCGGGCGTCCAGCGCGGCCGGCCGTAGGCTCGCCGTCAGGGTCAGGTCGGGTTGCGCCACCGCCCGACCGTAGCCGCCGGCGGCCAGCCCCGCTGGTCAGCGCGGCGGATCGAGTTCGTCCAACAGCGACGGGTCCTGCCGGATCAGCTCGGCCAACCGGACCGCCGGGTCCGGGGTCAACCCGTGCGGGCCGGGTGCCCACGCGGATACCGTCCGCCCGGATAGCGGCCAGGCCGGCGGAGGTTCCACCGGGGCCGCCGAAGGTGCCGGGGGTGCCGGGGCCGCCGAAGGTGCAGGGGGTGGCAAGGCCACCGGGGGTGCCGGGGGTGCCGGGGGTGCCGGGGTCGCCGGAGGCGCCGAGGGTGCCGGCCTGACCGTGACGTCCGGGCCGTTCCAGGAGACCCGCAACGGGTACGTCCGCCCCGCGTGCTCCACGTGCACGGTCACCGCCAGCCCCGGGTAGGCGCCGACGACCTGGCGGACCGCCTCGGCCACCTCCTCGACCGGCCCCCACCCGGCCACGTCACCCGAGGTGTCCACTTCTGCGTGGCGGGCGTCGTGCCGGCCCGGTCTGGCGTTGCGGGTATCGCTGAGGCCGAGCCCGGGAGGGCCTGGCGGTGGTGCGCTGTCGTCACGGTCGTTGGCCCGCCGGCGCAGCGCCTCCTCACGCCGGGCCAGTCGGGCCAGCGTCTCGTCCAGGTCGCCCCTCACCAGATCACCTCTTCCCGCCAACGGCCGGAGCCGGTCAGCTCAGGCTCTCCTGTCCCGGGTAGCACGTTCCAGCGCACGGTCCAGGACGACCAGCAGGGCGTCCCGCACCGAGAGCCGGTCCCGGGCGTCGAACTGCACAAGCGGAACGTGCTCACCGATGGCCAGAGCCCAGCGGATCTCGCCGAGTTCCAGGGCCAGCCGCCCGTCGAAGGCGTTGACCCCGACCACGAATGGCAGCCCCGCCCGCTCGAAGAAGTCGATCGATGGGAAGCAGTCGTCCAGCCGGGCGCTGTCCGCCACCACCAGCGCGCCGAGCGCTCCGCGGGCTAGGTCGTCCCACATGAAGCCGAACCGCGCCTGCCCGGGCGTGCCGAACAGGTAGAGCTTCAAACTGCGGTCGATGGTCACGCAACCGAAGTCCATCGCCACCGTCGTGGTGGTCTTGGTGGACCGGGCACCCGGGTCGTCCACGCCGATCCCGGCGCTTGTCATCTCGGCCTCGGTGGTGAGAGGAGCGATCTCGGAAATCGCACCCACGGTGGTGGTCTTCCCAACCCCGAACCCACCAGCCACCAAGATCTTGACCGGGATCGGCGGTGCCGCCGGCTTACCGACCGGCGGCGACGTCGCCCCCGGGCCGGACGGAGGCTCGTACGGCGGCGGTGGGCCGGCGCGCCCGACCAGCGGGCCGGTGCCCGGCGACATGCCGTAACGGGCGGCGGCGCTGTTTCCGGCGACCCCGCCGAGCGGGCCGACCGGCCATTCAGGAGATCGCACGGAGTCCATCAATCACTCGCAGGATGAGGTCGGGGTCGAAGGCGTCGTCGGCGTCGGTGACGTGCACGTCCAGGTGTCCCGCCGCCCGTAGGTCACCGACCAGGACCCGCGTCACGCCGAAGTGCAACCGGGCGCGGGCCGAGATCTCGGCCACCGAGATCGGCTCGGCGCAGAGCGCGATGATCGCCTGGAATTCCGGTGCCAGCAGGGCACCGGGCGGGCCGGTCCACCAGCCGCTGTCCGTGCGGGCGGTCACCTGCGTCTCCAGCCCGATCGCCGGGTCGGCACCCGCCACCCGCCCGGAGGTGAGCACGAAGGGGCGGGGCCCGGCCGGCCGATCACCGCCCGACTCCGGCTCCGTCGGGGTCGACACCGCGCCGTCCTCGGTCGGGGGTTCCGTGCGCAGGTACGGGCGGATCCGGACCTTGGGCTCCGGGTCCGGGTCCTCGCCGGCGACGTCGGGGGTCACTGCTGAACGGCGTTCTTCAACTCGACGATCAGCCGCGGCGTCAGGGCACCACCGGCCCGCCCGGCGAAGAGCGTCATCTCGTACGCGACAGTGCCCAGGTTCGCCGACCGGTCGGCGACCACCCCGAGCACGGAACCGCTGCTGATGGCACTGATCAGCAGGTAGCCGTCGGCCATGTCGACGATCACCCGGTTCAGGCCGCCGAGCGCGTACCAGCTGGCCGCCCCACCAGCGAGGCTGGTCATCCCGGAGACCACCGCCGCCAGCCGTTCCGCGTTGGACCGGTCCTTGATGGCCGACATGGCCATCAGCAGGCCGTCCGAGGAGACCGCGATCGCCTCCAGGACCCCGGCGGTGCTGGAGGTGAAGGAGTCCAACAGCCAGTTGAACGTACGTGCCTCCGGGCTGAGGTCCCCGCCGGCGACGGACTGACTCTGGGGGTCGACGTTGTCGTGCAGGAAGGGGCTGGTCACCGTGATGATCCTTCTTCGGTCCGGCGGTCTGGGCTGACTTCGCGGAGAGCGCGGGCGACGCCCGCCTCGAACTCGCTGATGAGATTGCGGACCTCGGCCGGGTCGCCGAGGTGCGTACTGAGTGGCTGGCAGGCCGGGACGAGAGCGAGGTTCGCCCCCGGCACCCGTCGGGTCAGCCGGGGCCGCCCCGGTGTGGCATCGGCCGGGCCGGTGCCACCCGCCACCATCGGGCCGAGGCCGCCCGGTGTGCTCGGCAGGTCGACGGTGTTCAGCTCGGCCCGGCGTACGCCGGCCTGGAACGCCTCAACCAGCGCGCGGGCGGCGGCGGGGTCCGCGCCGGTGGCGTCCACCGGCCGGATCGGCGGGGCAGCGACGTGCAGGCTTGCCCCGGGCACCCGCTGCCGGACCCGCGGGCCGGCCGGCGAGCCCGACGGTTGCGGACCCTCAGGTGTGGGAGTGGTCTGCTCCGGCTGGCCAGAGCCGAACGCGTTCCAGGACGGGCTGGCCTCCAGGCTGCGGGTGGCCCGACTCAGCAGATCCGAGTCGAAGCGGGCTGGTGCGGCGACGGCCGCCGTGAGGGACCGCACGCCGTGGTCGGGGTGGGGCGTCGCCGCCGTACGACGGCCTCGTTCCGGCACCGCGGCCCGGGCCACGGTGGCTCCGGCCCGGTCGGCACGGCGCAGCACCAGGGACGTCGGCGGGATCTCCAGGTGTGCGGTCACCCCACCGCCAGCGGTCGCGGCCAGGCCCACCTCCCAGCCGTGCCGGCGGGCCAACCGGCCCACCACGAAGAGACCGAGCACCTCGGTCGGTGCCAGGTCGAGCCGTTCCCGCCGGGTGAACCGGGCGTTCTCCTCGGCCAGCCGTTGCTCGCCCATGCCGATGCCCTGGTCCACGACGGTGATCCGCGCGCCGAGGCCGGACGCGTCGGCGGCCACCAGCACCCGGGTGTGCGGCGGGGAGAACGCGGTGGCGTTCTCCATCAGCTCGGCAAGCGCCAGGATGAGGTCGCCGACCACCGCCGGCGCAGCCGAGATGCCCGCCGGCACCCGCACCTCTACCCGGGTGTAATCCTCGATCTCGCCGAGCGCCAACCGGACCACGTCGGCCAGCGGCACCGGTGCGGTGTGCGCGTCCGCACCGGCCGAGCCGGAGAGCACCACCAGGCTGCCGGCGTTGCGACGCAACCGGCTGGAGATGTGGTCGAGCCGGTACAGGTGCTCAAGCCGGCCCGGGTCGACCTCCTGCTGCTCCAACCGGTCGATCAGTGCGATCTGCCGGCCCACCAGGTTCTGGGTACGCCGCCCGACGTGGCCGAACATCTGCGCCACGTTGCGTCGGCCGGCGACCTGCCGCTCGACCAGCCGTGCAGCGGTGCTCTGCACCCGGTCGAAGGCCCGCGCCAGGTCGCCGATCTCGTCGTTGGCCCGGATGTCCACCGGCTCCAGTCGGACCGGCTGAGGGCTCTCCCCCTCGTCGTCGGTGACCCGCACCAGCTCCGCCTCGGCGACCCGGGCGACCCGGTCGGCCGAGCGGGTGAGGCGGGTCAGCGGTCGGGCCACCGTCCGCGCGACCGCCGCGCTGAGCAACACCACCAGCGCCAGGACCAGCGCCGCTGCGGCACCGACCAGGTACGCGGCGGTCAGCGCGCGCCGCTGCTCGGCGGTCACCTCGGCGAGCACGTCGGCGACCAGCTTCTTCTCCACGAACTGGCCGAGTCGGATCATCGTGCGGACAGCCGGGAAGAGCGCCTCCATCGGCACGTCGCGGACTGCGCTGGCCGGGTCCCGAGCACTGGTGACCAGGAAGTCCGCACTGGTACGGGCCGCCACGGCCGCGTCGTTGAGCTGGGCCACCTTGAGCTGCTCGGGCGTGATCAGGCTGCGGAAGCGCAGATTGTCGACCTGGAGCGCGGCGATGCACGCCACGTACCCGGTGGTGGTGTCCGGGCTACCGATCGCCTTGACCAGCAGGCTCAGGGTGGCGCAGGCGCCCAGGCCCTCGTCGACGCGGAGCAGCCCGTCGAGGGCGAGCACCTGCCGACCCGGCAACGTGTCGGTGTCCACACCGAACACCAGCCGCAGCGACTCGATCAACCCCATGTTGACGGGGCCGAACGCGTCCATCACCTGACCAGGGTTCGCGACCCGGGCCAGCACGGCCGTACGCAGGTCGATGAGGCTGGACACGCCGTCCAAGGCGCGGTCGACCTGGTCGGTCAGCGCATCGCTCTCTCCAGCCCGCAGGTCGGCCACCCGGTCGTCCACGTCGGCGGCCTTGCGGATCAGCTCGCTGCGTTCGACTCGACCGAGCAGGAAACCGACCGAGAGGATGCGTTCCTGCTGGAGGTCCTGGACCAGGCTGCCGACCTTGCTGGCGAGTCGTACCCGGTCGGCGGTGTCGCCGGCCCGCTGTGCCGCGGCCACCCGGTCGAGCACCACGGGCACGGCCAGGCCGACCATGCTGAGCAGCGGGATCACCACGAGCAGCGCGAGCTTGCCGCGGATGCGGAGCCTACCGAGCAGCATCGAACGCCCCCCACCGCGCGGACTCCGGGTCACGGGCTGCGCCGACCGGTTGCAGCCCGTGCGGGTCGCCGGCCGGCGGTTGCAGCCCGTGCGGGTCGCCGGCCGGCGGTTGCGGCCCGCGCGGGTCGCCGGCCGCCGGTTGCCACAGTTCGACAGGTGCAGGGGTGTCGGGGCTGTCCGTGTGGGTCGCGGCCATGGCGGCCCGCCGCCGGGCCCGCCCACCGGCGGCGATCATCAGCGCGGCGAGCCAGCTCAGCAACAACCCGGCGGCCACACCCGCTCCAACGGTCAACCAACGGTCCCGGTCAAGCCCGTCGATGCGCTCGACCAGCAAGGCGTCCAACTCGCCGAGGATGACCGGCTGAAGTTGGCGGGCGGCGCGCTGCGTGTTGAGCCCGGCTGCGCTCAACTGATCCGAGTGCACCGCGTTCTTGCCGTTGGCGGGGATGGAGTGTGCGGCCAACGCCTCCACCGAGCGTTGGTAGGTGTCCAGCGGGGTCAGCACGTTGGCACCGAGATCGGTGCTCTCCGAGCCGTCCACGGCGGAGCGCAGGTTGTCGACGAGGTCGCTGGCGGGTCCCAGGGCGGTTACCCGCAGGCCGGTCAGCTCCATCAGGCCGCGGGGTTGCTCGGCGGCCGGTCGGCGGGACACCAGCGTGCCCAGATCGGCGAGCCGGCCGGCGGCCACCACCGCCTCGGGAAGCTGATGGCCGGCGCTGTCCTGGAGGAAGAAGGAGTCGGCGGAGGGATCGCGTACCAGCCCGGAGCTCTCTCGGACCTTTCGGTGCAGGGCCAGCAGCAGGTCGGACACCTCGCTGTACGCCGTGTAGGCGGACTCCGGGTCGGCGAGGCTGCGGCCGCGCAGCGCCTCCAGCTTGGCGCGTACCCCGGCCCAGCGTTCCTGGCTGAGCAGCTCGACGCCGACGCGGGCGTCCACCGCTGCGGCCTCCTCGACCGCCCGGTTCAGCGTCTCCGCCGGGACGGTGCGGCCGTTGACCGCAGCGGACTGGGCCTCCACGAGGGCGTCGGTGACCGACCCCAGAGCGCTGAGGTACTGCACACCGAGCCGTTCCCGGACGGCCAGGTCCCGGTCGTCGGTGGTCTGCCGCCAGGTGGACGTGAGGAGCAGACCCACCGGTGCCAGTAATGCCCCGATGAGCAGCAGCGGCAGTAGCCGGCCCAGCGTGGATGGCCGTCGACGGGCCCGCGGCGCGGGGACTGTCATGTGTGTGTCTCCTCCGGCGTGGTGCGCGGATCGGCGCGGTGGCGGGTTAGCCGACAAGTCCCGTGCACCGGACCGGAAAACTAACCGACCCCCTTACTGGTCAGGCCTCGGTCGAGGAGTCAGGTTCGCGTCAGTTCGCGCGATGTCACCATTTGTCCGCGCTTCCAGCCCGTTCCGCGTCATTGGTGGGTGTGACATGGAGGGATCGAGGTGGATATCCGCGGAAGATCGGAATTCTCGGGATCCGAACTCAACTCACTGGGCCGCGTCGGACAAGACGCGCTCGCACCCACCCGATCACCGATCGGGGCAACCGGACGGACGTACGGCGGATCTCAGCCAACGCTCAGGCTGCGGGCCGTACCGTGTGCCGCATGACATCGCCGTCGCCGGCCGCGTGGTTCCGGCGTGCCCTGCCCACCCGCCGCCGCGCGATCGCCGCAGGGGTGGTCGTCGTGCTGGTGGCTGCCGCCGTGACCTGGGCGGTGTGGCCGCAGGGGCCGGGCGTTCGCAGCGAGAGCGCGATGCTCACCGTCCGCTCCGGACCGTCCGACGACCAGCCGGTGGACCTGGACACGACCTTCTACCTGCCCGACGATGCGTCGTCCGGTCGGAAGGTGCCGGCGGTGCTGTTGGCACACGGGTTCGGCGGCACGAAGGAGTCGGTGCGCTCCGACGCGGAGGAGTTCGCCGGGCGCGGCTACGCGGTGCTCACCTGGACCGCGCGGGGCTTCGGTCGCAGCGGCGGCGAGATCCACCTGGACAGCCCGGACTACGAGGTGCGCGACGCGGCTCGGCTGCTGGACTGGCTGGCCGCCCGACCGGAGGTCCGCACCGACGGCCCCGGTGACCCGAAGGTCGGTGTGGTCGGCGGCTCGTACGGCGGCGGGCTGGCGCTGTTGTTGGCAGCCCAGGACCGTCGGGTCGACGCGATCGTCCCCATGATCACTTGGAACGACCTGTCCCGCGCCTTCCTGCCGGAGAGCACCGGCGGGGCACCGACCGAGGGTGTGTTCAAGAAGGGCTGGGCTGGCCTCTTCTTCGGCGGCGGCGGCAACGTGGGCTCCGGCCCGGCCGGGCTCTCCGGTGCGACCGCCGCCCAGCCGCAGGGCGCACCGGCGTCGGCCGGCCCGCCCAGCCCGGGGCCGGGTGCCGGTCCGGGCACGGGTCCCGGCGGCGCCCCGACCGGTGCAGCCGACCCGTCCTGCGGCCGGTTCGCCGCCGACGTGTGCGCCGCGTACCTGCGGATCGCCACCGCTGGCCGCGCCGATCAGGCCGCCGTGGACCTGCTGCGCCGGTCCAGCCCGGCGGGTGTCCTGGATCGAATCAAGGCGCCCACCCTGCTAGTGCAGGGCGAGGCGGACACGCTCTTCCCCCTTGGTGAGGCCGACGCGAACGCGAAGGGCATCGCCGCCGCCGGCACCCCGGTGCGGGTCGCCTGGTTCACCGGCGGCCACGACGGCGGCGCAGGCCCCCGCTCCGACTCCGACCGGGTGAAGTTCCTGACCGTCCAGTGGCTCGACCACTACGTCAAGGGCGAGGGCGACGCGCCCGGCGACGACTTCACCTGGTCGCGGATCGCCGGCTTCGACGCACTCGACCGAGGTCTCGTCGCCACCGGTTTCCGCCGCGCTGACTACCCGGGCCTGGCCGGCAACGCCCGCCGGGAGGTCGCGGTCGCCGGCCCAGCCCAGCCGATCGCGAACCCGCCGAACGGCAACCCGGCGGCCATCTCCTCGATCCCGTTCGCGGGCGGGCTCGCCTCGCTGCTCGACGGCGTGGCCGGCGACGTGCCCGGCCAACACGCCCGGTTCGAGTCGTCGCCGCTGACCGAGGCGGTGGACGTGGCCGGCGCGCCCACCGTCACCCTGCGGGCCGCGTCGCCGACCGGTGCGGCGGTGCTCTTCGTCAAGCTCTACGACGTCGACAAGGACGGCGCGGCCACCCTGCCGAACGGGCTGGTCGCCCCGATCCGGCTCAGCGGCCTGCCGCAACAGGTGCAGGACGCCCGCCCGGTCACCGTGACGCTGCCCGGGATCGTCCATCGGGTGGAGGCCGGGCACCGGCTGCGTCTGGTGGTGGCCACCTCCGACCAGGCGTACACGACGCCCGCCCAGCCGACCGTCTACACGGTGGCAGTCGACGGCGTGGTCACCCTGCCCACGGTCAGCGGTGAGCCGATCCCCACCGCGGCGACGATCTGGCGCTGGGTGCTCGCTGGTCTGCTCGCCGCCATCGCGATCGGCCTCGTCGTGGTCGTCGCCGTGGTCCGCCGCCGGCACCGCCGCCAGGACCGGTCGGTGCATCCGGAGTACGCGGACACCCCGCTGGCCGTGCGCTCACTGCGCAAGGAGTACGCGGACGGCTTCGTCGCTGTGTCGAACGTGGACTTCGAGGTGCACCCGGGTCAGGTGGTGGGTCTGCTCGGGCCCAACGGCGCCGGTAAGACCACCACGCTGCGGGTGCTGATGGGCCTGACCCAGCCAACCGCCGGGGAGATCTACGTCTTCGGTCGCCGACTGGTGCCCGGCTCGCCGGTGCTGTCCCGGATCGGCGCGCTGGTGGAGGGCCCTGGCTTCCTGCCGCACCTGTCGGGCCTGGACAACCTGAAGGCGTACTGGCAGGCCACCGGGCGACCGGCCGAGGACGCGCACTTCGACGAGGCGCTGGAAATCGCCGGGCTGGGCGACTCGGTACACCGGAAGATCAAGAACTACAGCCACGGGATGCGCCAGCGTCTCGCCATCGCCCAGGCCATGCTCGGCCTGCCTGAGCTGTTGGTGTTGGACGAGCCGACCGACGGGCTCGACCCACCACAGATCGCCGAGATGCGCCGGGTGCTCCAGCGGTACGCCACGGACGGCAGGGCGGTTCTGGTCTCCAGCCACCTGTTGGCCGAGGTGGAGCAGACATGCACGCACGCGGTGGTGGTCAACAAGGGTCGGATCGTGGCGTCCGGGCCGGTGGAAGAAATCGTGGGCGAGTCGCCCAGCGTGCTCTTCGACGTCACCGACCCGGTGGCGGCGCGGGCGGTGCTGGACCGGCTGCCCGGGGTCCGGGTGCTGCCGGAGAGCGACGGCCAGTTGGTGGTCGACACCAACGGCACGGCCCGCAGCGAAGTGGTGGCCGAGCTGGTGCGCGCCGGCATCGGAGTGGACCGGGTGGTGCCCCGGCGGCGCCTGGAAGACGCGTTCCTGGCCCTGGTGGGCGACAACTCACGGGGAAGTGGTGACCGGTGATGGTTGTTTCTGGCGCGGGCGAGGCCGTTGGCTACCGGCCGTCGGCGACCATGCCGTTCGCGGCGGAGTTCCGTCGGCAGGCGTCCCGACGGCGTACGCAGCTGGCGCTCGGGTTCATGGTGCTGCTGCCGCTGATCATCCTGATCGCGTTCCAGTTCAACTCCGGCGGCGACGACGACAACGGCAACAACGAGTTCGCCAGCCTGGTCGACCTGGCCACCTCGGGCGGGCTCAACTTCACCCTGTTCTCGATCTTCGTCTCGGCGTCGTTCCTGCTGGTGGTGGTCGTCGCGCTGTTCTGTGGCGACACGGTGGCCAGTGAGGCGAGCTGGGGCAGCTTGCGCTATCTGCTGGCGATCCCGGTGCCCCGGGCCCGGCTGTTGACGGTGAAGCTGGTGGTCGCGCTCGCGTACTCGGGACTGGCCCTGCTTCTGTTGGCTGGCACCGCGTTGCTGGCCGGCACCCTGCGCTACGGCTGGTCACCGCTGCGCAGCACGGTCGCCGCCGAGCTGGAGCCCACCGAGGGGCTGCTCCGGTTGCTGGCGGTGCTCGGCTACCTGGCGGTCGTACTGCTGGTGGTGGCCGGGCTGGCGTTCCTGCTGTCGGTGACCACGGACGCTGCGCTCGGCGCGGTCGGTGGTGCGGTGCTGCTGTGGATCCTGTCCAGCATCCTGGACCAGATCACCGCTCTGGGGGCGCTGCGCGACTTCCTGCCCACCCACTTCAGCACCGCGTGGTTGGGGTTGCTCTCGACCCCGGTGCAGACCGACGACGTCGTGCGCGGCTGTATCTCGGCGATCAGCTACGCGACGTTGTTCTGGGGTTTGGCGTTCTGGCGCTTCACCCGCAAGGACATCACCTCATAGTCGGCTGGTCTCGTGGCCGGCTGGGCTCATAGCCGGCCGTCGGGTGGGCTCACCGAGGACGGCACCGCGCTCGGGGCCGGTGGCGGTGCCGGCCGCGTCGGCGCCGGCGTGGACGGGTCGGCCTTCTTCCAGGCGCTGACGCCGATCCGGCCGGTGTTGCCGAGGTCGATCGGCCCGTCGGGGTCCACCTCTTCGGCTGGCTGCCCGGCGGCGGGTGCCACCGTCAGGTATTCGCCGTTGGTGGCCACCACTGTCGAGTCGGTGACCAGGTTGCGCCAGAGCACCACGGCGGTGGCCCGCTCCCCGGCGGCGAGGGTGACCTTCCGAGGTGGTTGGTCGAAGCCCATGGTGATCTCCTTGGCGCCGTTGACCACGCGCAGCATGATTGGCTCGCGTTGCTCGTCGAACACGTGCAGCACCGGGTACCCGTTGAGCTGGTAGGGCTGGTCGCCGCAGTTGATGAGCTCGATGCCGAGGGCGCGCAGGCCCATGGCGGCATCCCCGCCGGTCGACCGGATCTGAACGCCGGACGCCGGACACGGGTCGACGGTCGCCGACGGGCTGGGACTCGGCGCGGTCGGCGGCGGGTACGGGGGGTCCCCGCCCTGACCCCGATGGTCATCGGAAGTGCAGCCCCCGAGCACGAGCACGAGCGCGGTCGCGACCGTCGCGCTGATACGTCGCCATGCTGCCGGGTCACGGGAGATCATTTGTTGATCCTCGCCCACGTGGGCGTGCCGCCGCCGCCCGGCCTCAGCCTTCGCCGGCTCTTACTGCGCCATACGAACTGGTGTGCGACCTCTCCTGGTGCGCCTTTGGAGCTGAATTGCGGCATCGCTCGCCGTATCACGCAACGCAACGCCGTCTGGCGGCTTTTCGTCGAGGCGGTCGCGGCGTTCGAGCTCCAATAGTTTGTAGACCTTGACCTCACGCCGCACCTGCCGACCGCCCTCGGTGCGAACTACTAACTCAGAGTTAATAGTTGCCTCGGTCACCTCCACGTCGGCCAGCACTCGACGCATGATCTGCACGATGTTGGGAACCGAGGTGCCGTACAGCTCTGCCATTTGAGCCTGAGTCAGCCAGACCGTCCCCTTGGTCGCACGCAGCTGGACGACGGACCCGCCGTCGTCGGCGCGGTAGAGGATCAGCTCGCAGGCAGGATCGGTCACCCGCGGCCCCGTTCGGTGAGGGCTCGGGTGATCTCGGTAGCGTCGAATCGGGCGGGCTGGAAGTCGGCAGCGGAGGCCAGTCCGAGCCATTCCAGCCGGTCGCCGTGTTCGGGGTGGCCGGGATCGCTCAGCACCTCGACCAACTCGGCGTAGCCCCAGATGCCACCGCAGTCTTCCGGCGGGGCCGACCGCCGACCGCCGGTGCATCGTGGGTACGCGATGGGCTGGCGAGGCAGCACCTTCTCTACGACGATTTCGTGTGTCCAGTCGTCGCCGAAGTCGTACGTGTATTTGAAACGGTCTCCGCCGCCGGACGCGACCTGCTCCAGGGTCACCGGGGCTTCCGCGCGGTAGCCCAACTCTCGGTCCGCGACCCCGAAGTCGCCGTACGCGGTCTCGAAGACGTGCAGGTGGGAGTCGTCCCAGCCGAAGGCCACCTGGATGATGTCGTGCAGGTCGGCCAGGCTGGTGTCGGCAGGCAGCTCCAAACGCCGCCAGATTGGTGGCTTCGCCCCCCGCAGACCCACCTTGAGCTGGTAGATGGGCGCGGCTGGGCCGGATTTCTTGCGCTTTGCCGGCAGCTTTCGCCCGGCGGCACGTCGTCCTGCTCGGGTTTGGATCTGCTGCGCCTGCCCGGCGATCTGGCTGATCATGTCCAGCAGTTCGAGGGTGGGTCGACGGGTGTCGGCGTCGTGCTGGGCTGGTGGGCGTGTCGGCTCGGGCAGCGTACGGATCCGGGCTCGCAGCAGCACCGCCAGCATGTGGTAGCCCGGTCCGTCCTCGTCGTCGAATTCGTCGTCGAACTCCGCGAGGTCACGTTCCTGGTCGTGGTCTGCGCGGGCGTCGAGGGCCCGTTCGACCTGCCACCGAAACTCGGCCGGGGCCAACAACTCCTCCGCGATCGTCAGACCGGCACGACGGCCGTTCTGCTGAATGGTGGTGACCACCTCGTCCAGGGCGTGAGCGGGAAAGAACACGATGTCGGCCGCCGCGTCACAGTCGAGGTGATCGACGTGGACGAGGAACCCGTACGATCGCCCGGCTCGTTCGAAGGCGCAGACGAGCATGGACGCGCTGCCCGCCGAGTCGGCGAACCGTCGACACGGGCCGACCCGCACGGGCTGGCGCAGCTCACTGGCCCAACTCGGTGCTGCCACGCCCGCGTCCACCAGACGCTGGGCAGCCTCTGCGGCGACGGTGCCCTCCCGGACTGCGTCGATCGCGAGCAGCATCGCGAGCGCCTCGGGCGTACCGATTTCGGCGACGGCCGGCAGCATGTCCTCGTTGAGCGCCTCGGTGAAGCCTTCGCCGCCAAGGTCACCAGCGGACAGGAACGTCGCGGCAAACAACTCGGCCTCGACGGGATCCTCCGCCTTGATCAGGTCGGCAGCGCCGGCGACCAGGTCGTCGATAAAGGTCTGCGGATCGAAGTCAGCATCTGAGCACACCGGGCAGTCGCACTGATCCATCTCGGCGGGACGGGCCCGCCGCACGACCTGCTGGCCGGACCGACTGGGCTTGGCGCGCTTACGACGACGGCTCTCGGGACTCATCCGAGCATATTTTCACGGGCTGCCGGAGCCGGCCGCACACAACTCGCCGGGGTGGTCGGTGGGCAGGGTGCAGCGGGCGCCGCCGGGGAGGCGACCGTCGCACCAGACGCGGGTACGCACGAACTGGCGATCTTCTTCGCTCAGCGTCGTCTCGCCGAAGTCGATGGCACTGACGTGGCCGAGCGAGTCGCGCAGCGCCTCGGCCAGTGCGCGCGCACCGTCGATGCTGGTCAGGGTGGTGGGTAGGTGCACGATCCAGCGGGGCTGTGCCTCGTACTCCATCATGGTTTCCTTTGGGTGCGGCACCGAGGCGGGCGGGGTCGGCCGGCGTTTGCCCGGACATTCGCGGACCGGAGCCCGGCGCCCGCCCCGGGCCTGCTTCAGGCGGTCGCTCCGGACAACCCATCGGTGTACGCAGTCAGTGCCGCCACGGCCGCCGTGAGGCTCTCCGACGTCAGGTCGAGCTGTTCGGCGGCCCGGGACCACTGCTCGCTCACCGCGTCGGTGGCCGGGTCGGGCTGGCCGGCCTCGACGAGCTGCCGTCTGGCGGTGGTGATCCGCTCGGGGAGTCGTCCGACTCGCTCGGCTGCGGCACTCAACTGGTCGCGGGCGGTGTCCAGCACCTCGGTCAGGTCACCAATGGTGGGCTGGCCGGCCTCGGTGTGCAGGCGTCGTAGCCCATCGGTGAGCTGCCGTTGTGCCTCGCCGGCCAGGTCGAGCGCGTCCTCCCCGCAGCGCCGGGCCTGCCGGATCGCCGGATGGACGCAGCCCGCGCTGGTCCGCTCCAGCAGGACGGTCGCGGCGGCCACGGCGAGGTACGTCTCGCGCAGCTCGCCGGCCACCTGCTCGACCTCCCAGGCGGCGCTCGCCTCGGGCACCGTCATGTCGCCTCCTCGCGGGTTGGTGGGTGCCGGGGCAGCGCGGCAGTCAGCCCAGATGGGGGACATCCGAGTCGCTATTCGCGCTGCCCCGGCGGGGGGAACCGCCCAGTGCCTAGCTGGAAGTTCCTGTCCACAGCTTTACCGGTAATGCCGGTAAAGTCAACGATGCGCTTGAGGTGACTCCCGCAGTCGTGATCAGATGGGCATGCCTAGCTGGGAGTACCTCGCATGCCCTCACCGCGGAAGTTCGAGCCGCACTACCGGCGGATCATCGCCGACATCAGAAGGCGTATCGCCGACGGCGATTGGCCGCCTGGTCACAAGCTGCCCTCGACCAAGGAGTTGGCGGACCTCTACAACGTGGGAAGTCAGTCGACCGTCCGGCAGGCCATCACGATCTTGATTGAGACCGGCGAGTTGTACGGCCACCAAGGGCTCGGCGTTTTCGTCCCCGAGTAGCCGCTCGCTCAGGGACTGCGATCCGTATCGATATCCGATACCGTCTGCCGAATGTACTTCGACCGAGGACGGGTGCCGGATGAGCATCGCCGAGCTGAAGGCGACCCTTGGTGCTGCCATCGAGTCGGCCCGCCAAGGCCGCCGAACCCTCGATCGGGCGATTGCTCAGGCTGAATCGGCGACCGGTGAAGCGGCCCGAGTCCTCCGGGGCAGTCAGCATGCCGAGGTGACCCGCACTCACAGCGCGCTCAGTCTCGCCCAAGCTGAGGTCGAACCGACTCGCCGCCGCTTCGATGCCGTTGCCGAGAAGGTAGGCGACTACCGCTCTCAGCTCGGATGACCAGTGTTGGCGATGTGGTCGCGCACCTTGTAGCGATACGAGCAAGTCTCGACAGCGCTGCTGTGACCGCATCTCGTGCGAAGGCGGACGCCGAACAAGCGCTTGCCCATCTAGCCGAGGTTCGTCGGGGTGGCAACAATCAACGGCTGGCGGCTGCTGCCGCAGACGCCGAAGTCGCCAGGGACAAAGCGGGCCGCTACGCACGCCTGGTGGCCGATGCCGCCCGGCACATCAGCGCCTATGTGAACGTCATCGCCCCCGGCACCGGACCAGTCGACCCGTCCGTCGAGGGCGCCGCGCCCTCGGGTGAACGTCTCGTCACTGAGGCGGAAGCGCGCGGCAGCCGAGCCGACATCCTGTGGCGTCGGCAGGTCCAGAAGGCGGACGACACCGAAGACAGTCTGAAGAGCAGTGAGAACGGCGCAAACCAGTTCTACAAGTTCCTCAGGCAGGACAATCGCGGCGGATCGACTACTGGCACCGCCTCGCACGGGCCAGCTCAGGAGTCTCCCCAAATCGACAACCCCGTGACGGCGATGGTAATGGCGGCCGGCGCCCTGGCGGTGATGGCAAAAGCGATATGGAACTATGGCAACACTCGACGAGCGAGGAGACGGGACAGCGATGATCAAGCCTGACCTGATCGATTACGTCCGGACGATGGTCCGGAGTGACTACGCTGCCAACGAGTCCGTCGGGGCCCGGCTCGATGCCGAGGGTTGGGACGGCTTTCCCAGGTTCCTTGCTGCGCTGTTCTTCGTAGCGGTCGACCGACGCTTCGGCGAGACCGCTGACCGGGCCGGAGTGATCAAATTTGTCGCCGACCTGCGCGCCGAGTATGACGGTGGGCCTGAAATCCGAGCCGACGACGCCGAGTCCTTGATCCTCTCGACCATCGACCCCTCGCTTGACTATGCGATCAGCCAGGAGATGATCGGACGGATCCAGGCGGCGACGGTGCAGAAGATCTTCACCGAAGAGGATCTTGCTGACGTCGAGTTGGAGGCGCTGCTCTCGGAGGCAGCCCAACTCGCCTCGCGGGGCTGACGAGGGTCAGCGGCGGAGGCAAGCGCGTCGCGCGATCCGCGCAGGCAATCAGCATGAGATGCCGCGCATTGAAACTATCGCTCAGCCGAGGACGCTTATGTAGTTGCGGGCGGCCTGCGAACTGCCTTGGAGCAACGTCATCGCCTCCACGAGGCGTTGCTTGCTCTGCTCGGCTCGGGAGATCGCCTCGCCGAGCATGGGGTGTCCGGTGCCGGCAGCTACAGCCCGAAGCCGACCCAGGGTCTGCTCAGTAGCCTCGACGGCAGCGCGGATCTGCTGGTGTGTGGCGTTGCCCTGCTCCGCAGCCTGCGCGAGCGCAGCCTTGACTTCCTCGATGCTCGCCATCCGCGACTCCTGACCTCGATGCGAAGCGATCTCGCGTCCCGTGTCCGGCCGGACACTATCCGACATCGGCGCGTTGCCGCAGTCCCGGACTCTCGGTCGAGTCGGCTAGTTGACATTGCTGCTTACGCCCCGCTCGTGGGTTCCCATGCGTCCTGCGGCGAGCGAGGTCGCGTGACCACAAGGCACCTTGCCGAGGGTCGTCCCGAGGTGTTGATTGACCCGCATACCCTCTGCTTGAGCTGGTGATCAAGGGGGTGGACGGTGGCGCAGAACGTCGACAAGATCGTAATCGCGGGGGTGGCGATAGCGACATTGGTGCTGTCGTTGGTCAAGCTTCGGAGAGACGACTTCGAGCGTGCCCGACAGCTCCATGAAAGCCTGACCACAGGAGAAGTCGCGGAGGCTCGGCATGTCGTCGGCTCTGCGTTCGAGAGTGCAGGCGCCGGTGATCAGGTGCATCTTGAGCAGCCGGAGCAGATCCAGGCGTTCTTCATCGTCCTGTGGTGTTTCGAACGAATTGACGTAGCCAGGGACACGCTCCTGGGCCGGTGGTCATGGTTGCCGGACTGGATCAATCCTCGTCGACTGCTTGACCGGGGCATCCAGACCCACGTGACTATCTACTCGAACTATCTTCGTCGGGCTCATGTCAATGGAGTGCCACTGGTTGATCGGCTGACAGGCACACCCAAAGACGCCGGTCTGCGGCGGCTGCAAGACCGAATCGCTCCCGCCTCAAAGTAGCGGGACGCCGCCTTGGTGACCCGCATGGGTCGCGGGGGCCAGGTCCAGGCAGCACTTTCGGGGAAACTGCGGCCTGGCGGCGGTTTGAGGCGACATCTTCACCGAAGTTGCGCAAACCTGGCACGCTCCGCTCGTTGCGGGCCGAGCGGACCCCGGCCGACGTCAGCTCCGGCCGGGTTGAGTGAGGACCGCGTCCAGTAGGCCGGGGTAGAGGCGGTCCAGTTCGTCGCGGCGGAGCCGGACCAGGCGGCTGGTGCCGGCGGCCCGGGTGCGGGTCAGGCCCGCCTCGCGGAGCACCTTCAGGTGGTGGCTGCGGGTCGCCTTGGAAACGCCGAAGTCGAAGCTGCCGCAGGCAAACTCACCGCCTTCGGCGAGTGCCCGGACGATCTGTAGCCGCACGTCGTCCGCGAGTGCGGCCAGCACGGTGGTGACCGGTATGTCGGTCAGGTCGGGTTCGTGCGGCTCCATGTGACCAGTGTAACCCTTGTTCGACAATCATCGAACGACACCCTATGGTCGGTGTCGTTAGTTCGACGATACTCGAACATTGGAGTTGACGATGCGATCCCGCGCCGCCGCCTACCCGCTGCTCGCCGTGCTCGCTTGGGGCGTGATGTTCCCGGTCCTGGCCAGTGCGCTGACCCGGATCGATCCACTCAATCTGACCACCGCCCGCTACCTGCTCGCCGCCGTCATCCTGGTCGCCATTCTGCTGCTCCGCGAAGGTGCCGGCGCGCTGCGGCCCGGAGGCCGGGCTGTCGAGATCGTGGTGCTCGGCGTGGTCGGCTTTGCCGGCTTCAACCTGCTCACCAACCTGGCGCCCGATCACGCCGCCCCGCAGCAGATCTCCCTCTTCGTGGCCACCACCCCCGTGATCACTCAGCTGGTCCGCTGGGCCCGCGACGGCGTACGGCCGAAGCCGCTCCTGCTGGCCCTCTCCCTGGTGGCGCTCCTCGGAGTCGGCCTGGTGATCACCCGCGGGAGCCTGGCCGGGCTTGACCAGTTCGGTCTCGGCGGTCTGATGATGATCGGCGCGGTGCTCGGCTGGGGCATCTACACGCACGGTGCCAGCCGGTTCGGCACCTGGTCGCCGTTGCGCTTCACCACGCTGACCGCGCTCGCCGGCACGGCCGCCATGCTGGCCGCGAGCATCGGCGCCGACGCCGTCGGCTGGCAGCACGCGCCGGCCGCCGCCGACCTCGCGGCGGTCGCCCCGCAATTGGCGTACGCCGTGATTGTCGCCGCCGTGATCGCGGTCCTGGCCTGGAACACCGGCGTGCAGCGGCTCGGTGCCGCCAACGCCGCGCTGTTCATGAACCTGGTCCCGGTGACCACCTTCGCGATCCAGATCGCCCGGGGCTACCGTCCGGAGCCCGTCGAACTGGTCGGTGCCGCCATCACGATCGCCGCGCTGGTCGCCGCGAACCTCGCCACCAGGGCGCGGATCCGGCCTTCGGCCCTGCCGCAGTCCACCGCGGTCACGGACCCGATCGCGGTGGTCGACCGCGTGGCGGTCAGCGCCCGCTGACCCACGCACTGGGATCTGCGCTGGATGCTTCGCCCGGCTTTGCATAGACTCGGCAGCACAACTGAATACCTCATCCAGAGGGGCTGAGGGATACGGCCCGACGACGCCCCGGCAACCACCCCGCGCGCTCACCGCTGAGCGACAGGCGGGGCAGGTGCCAATTCCGTCCCCGCCGCACCGTGCGATGCGGGGAAAGATGAGAGGACTCCTCGACATGACGTCGACGCTCGCCGCCTCCGCCATCGACACCTCCACCAGCCCTGCCCGCGCTCTGGTGTGTCGCGCCTGCTCGGCCCGCTACCCGCTGGCCGCCCAGCACGCCTGCTACGAGTGTTTCGGCCCGCTGGAGGTCGACTACGACATCGCCGCCCTGGCTGCCGTCACCCGCCAGCAGATCGAGGCCGGCCCGAACAACATCTGGCGGTACGCGGCGCTGCTCCCCGCCGGTCAGGACCCGGCCAGCCGGGTCACCCTCGACCCGGGGCTGACCCCGCTGGTGGCGGCCCCGCACCTCGCCGCCGAGCTGGGCATCACCGCGCCGCTCTGGGTCAAGGACGACAGCGCCAACCCCACCCACTCGTTCAAGGACCGCGTCGTCTCGGTGGCGCTCACCGCCGCGAAGGCGCTCGGCTTCACCCGGTTCGCCTGCGCGTCGACCGGCAACCTCGCCAACTCGGTGGCCGCGCACGCCGCCCGCGCCGGGGTTCCCTCGGTGGTCTTCATCCCCAGTGACCTGGAGCAGGGCAAGGTCATCACCACGGCCGTCTACGGCGGCGAGTTGGTCGCCATCGACGGCTCGTACGACGACGTCAACCGGCTCTGTGGCGAGCTGGTGGAGACCGACGAATTCGAGGACACCGCGTTCGTCAACGTGAACGTCCGGCCGTACTACGCGGAGGGCTCCAAGACGCTCGGCTACGAGGTGGCCGAGCAGCTCGGTTGGCGGATCCCGGCGCAGGTGGTCATCCCGATGGCCAGTGGTGAGCTGCTCACCAAGATTGACAAGGCGTTCTCCGAGCTGGTGGAGATCGGCCTGGTCGAGGCCCCGGCCGGCGGCTGGAAGGTCTTCGGGGCCCAGTCGGCCGGCTGCAACCCGATCGCCACCGCTCTGCACGCCGACACTGACACGATCACCCCGGTCAAGCCCACAGGCATCGCCAAGTCGCTCAACATTGGCGACCCGGCCGCCGGCCTCTACGCCCTGGAGGCGGTCCGCCGCACCGGTGGCTGGATGGAGTACGCGGACGACGACGAGATCCGCGCCGGCATCCGTGATCTGGCCCGCACCACGGGTGTCTTCGCCGAAACCGCTGGCGGGGTGACCGTCGCGGTGCTGCGCAAGCTTGTCGAGTCCGGTCGGCTCGATCCGACGGCGGAGACCGTCGTGTTCAACACCGGCGAAGGTCTGAAGACCATCGACGCGGTGGCCGGCCAGGTCGGGCCGACCCACCACATCAAGCCCTCGCTGCGCGCCGCCCGCGACGCCGGCCTCCTCGGCTGACCCCACCCGCACACCTGTCGCGCCCGTCCCGGTCGCCGGGAGATTGATCGACTCCGTTTCGGCGACGTGGCGGTATTCCGGGCGCCTGGACACCGCCACATCGGCGAAACGGAGTGGATCATGCGCTGGGTCGGGGTCGCGTAGAGGATGGACCGCCGGGTAACTGGCTTTTAGCTGTGAGTGTGGAAAACCCGCCGCTCTGGACTTGACGGCAGGAACCGGACGGCGCAAGATGCTCCGTGCGGGAGGGCATTTCGCCGAAGACTTTTGAAGTTCTTGCGACCCAACGCCGGAGGCGTTGTGCGAGTGTCCCTCCCGACCACGTTCGATCGGGCCAGCGAATAATTCGCTGGCCCGATCGCTTTTCCAGGGCGCACGCTCAGCGGCATGAGCATCATGATCGCGTCGTTCGACGGCGCCGACCGGGCTTCGGTCGACGAGGCGTACCTGATCGGGGCCGCGGCCAGCGTCCTCGATCTGCCGGACTTGCCGCCGTTTTGCCGGCGCCGCTTCGACGCAATGTTCCACTCGCCGATGCCCGGTAGCCAGTCGCTCTGGGCGTTGGCCCGACTGGACGGGGTGCCGGCCGGCTACCTTCGGCTGGACCTGCCGCAGCTCGACAACACCGACAACGCCACCGCCGATCTGGTGGTGCATCCCGAGCTGCGGCGGCGGGGCGTCGGCCGGGCACTACACGAGTACGGGGTGCGGCTGCTGCTGGAGCACGGACGCAAGCGGGTGGTCGGGATGACCGTCTCCGCGCTGCCCGACGGGCCCGCCCGTAGCGTGGCGGGCGACGCGTTCGCCGCCTCGACCGGCGCTCAGCCCGCACTTGCCGAGGTGCGTCGCCGGCTTGAGGTCGCCGAGATCGACCGGGTCGCGTTGCGAGCGGCGCTGGCGGAGGCCCGGCCGCGGGCCGAGGGCTACAAGTCGGTGTGCTGGCAGGGTGCAACCCCACAGGAGTACGTGGCGGACATCGCCTACCTCGACGGCCGGCTGCTCATGGACGCACCCATGGGTGACGTGCAGTGGGAGCCGGAGCAGGTGGACGCCGAGCGCATCCGCGGCAACGATCGCGCCCTGGACGCCCGGGGCCGGCGGCGCTACCACCTCGGGATGCGGCACGAAGCGTCCGGCCGGCTGGTCGCCTGGACCCTGCTGGACGTGGGCCCCTCCGCCGACTGGCACGCCTTCCAGCAGATCACCCTCGTCGACCCGGCTCACCGTGGGCACCGGCTCGGCCTGATCGCGAAGGCCGAGAACCTGCACCACCTGCTCACCCACGAGCCGGCGGTACGCGTCATCGACACCTGGAACGCGGCCAGCAACAGTTACATGGTGGCGATCAACGACCAGCTCGGCTTCCGCCCGGTGGACTCCTGGACCGACTGGCAGCTCATCCTCTGACGGGTATTGGCGCTACTGCTCACGCCGCGTGCTCAGGCATGATTGCGGGCATGACGGAGACCCCGCAGCCCCTGTACGACAGGCACGCCGACACCCTCAACCGTGCGCTGACCGCGATCACGGAGCGGGGCTACTGGTCCGCCTATCCCGAGTCCCCCAGCCCCCGGGTGTACGGCGAGACCGCCGCCGCCGACGGTAAGGCCGCGTTCGAGGCGTACCTCGGTGGCGACTTCCCGCTCGACCAGCCGGGCACCGGCGTTCGGGTCGCTACCGAAGCGAGCCCGTTCGGGGTGCAGCTTGCGGTGCGTTACCCGCACTCCGGCACCGACGAGCTGGTCAGTGCCGCGACCGCCGCCCTGCCGGCGTGGCGCGACGCCGGCCCGCAGGCACGGGTGGGCGTCTGCATGGAGATCCTCGACCGGCTGCACAAGCACATCTTCGAGCTGGCCAACGCGGTGCAGTTCACCAGTGGCCAGGCGTTCGTGATGGCCTTCCAGGCTGGCGGCGCGCACGCACTGGACCGGGCGCTGGAAGCGCTGGCGTACGCGTACGCCGAGATGACCCGTCACCCGGGCACGGCAGGCTGGGAGAAGGCCGCCGGCAAGGGCGACCCGCTGCGGATGACCAAGACGTTCCACGTGGTGCCGCGCGGGGTGGCGCTGGTGATCGGCTGCAACACCTTCCCGACCTGGAATTCGTACCCTGGGCTGTTCGCCTCGCTGGTCACCGGCAACCCGGTGATCGTCAAGCCGCACCCGCGCGCGGTGCTGCCGTTGGCCATCACCGTGAAGTACGCCCGGGAGGTGCTCGCCGAGGCCGGCTTCGACCCGAACCTGATCATGCTGGCGGCTGAGGCCCCCGGCGAGAAGCTCGCGAGCGACCTGGCCCTGCACCGCTCCATCAGGATCGTCGACTTCACCGGCTCCACTGAGTACGGCGACTGGCTGGAGACGCACGCCCGGCAAGCGTCGGTCTACACGGAGAAGGCCGGTCTGAACACGGTCGTCATCGACTCGACCGACGACTTCGCCGGGATGTGCCGCAACCTCGGTTTCACGCTGACCCTCTACAGCGGTCAGATGTGCACCACCTCGCAGAACATCCTCATCCCCGCCGGTGGCATCGAGACCGACCAGGGGCACAAGAGCTTCGACGAGGTGGCCGGCGGGATCGCCGCAGCGGTTGCCAAGCTCACCGCGGACCCGGCCCGAAGCGTGGAGCTGACCGGCGCCATCGTCAACGACGGGGTGCTGGAGCGGCTGGCTGAGGTGACCAAGGTCGGCGAGCCGGTGCTGGAGTCGCGGGCAGTGGTCCACCCGGCGTACGCCGACGCGGTGGTGCGTACGCCGACGATCGTGAAGCTGGCCGCGGGCGACGCGGAGACGTACGGCCGGGAGTGGTTCGGGCCGATCTCGTTCGCCATCGCGACCGACTCCACCGCGCACAGCCTGGAGCTGCTGCGTCGCACGGTCGGCGAGAAGGGCGCTCTCACCGCAGGGGTCTACTCCACCGACGAGGCGGTGCTGGACGCCACCGAGGCGGTGGCGGTCGAGGTCGGGGTGCACCTGTCCTGCAACCTCACCGGCGGGGTTTTCGTGAACCAGTCGGCGGCGTTCTCCGACTTCCACGGCAGTGGCGCCAATGCGGCGGCGAACTCGGCGTTGACCGACGGGGCGTACGTGGCTAATCGGTTCCGGATCGTTCAGTCGCGGCGTCACGTGTAGTTAGTTGCGGTGGGGGTTTCCGGGGCAGCCCGACCCGCTCCGGGCGGTCAGGCTTGATCCCTGCGCGGGTCGGGCTGCCCCGGAAACCCTCCCGAGGCACGGTGGTCGCTGACGCATCCGGCTTTGAGGGCAGCACAGTGGTTCTGCCTTGGGGCGAGTTCTTGGTTTTAGGCTTTTTTGCGCATTTGTAGTTCGGTCAGGGCTGGGATGGTGGGGTGGGGGACTCGTACGCCGGTGTCGGTGAAGCCCAGGCGCTGGTAGGCGCGGTAGGCGCGGTCGTTGCCGACCACCACTTCCAGCAGCAGCTCCGGTCGGCCGCAGGCTCGCGACCAAGCGGCCACTTCGTCGATCAGTTCGGCGAGAAGTCCACTGCCCCGCCAGATCGGCGTTACGTACACGGCGTAGATCACGGTCAGCCCGGGTTCGTTCGGGGCGGCCGTGCCACCGGCGTGCCCGACCAGCCGGCCGCCCGGGTCGGCGATGAACTGCGCGTTACGGGAACCGGCCGAGGTGTAGGAGACCCGGGCGGCGAACTCGTTGTGCGGTCGGGCCGCCGCGTCGGCAAGGGTCTCCAGGAAGGCCAACGGCGCGTCGGCCAGCATCTCCAGGCGCAGCGCCCGCATCCGGGCGGCGTCCTCCGGCCGGACCCGGCGGATCTCCGCGAGCCGTAGGGCCGGCGAGCCTATGTCGGTGGTCATGTCCGCATGCCTACCACAGGGGATGGACGCCGTTTCGTGAGCTGTGCCCGATTGCCGTCACCGCGGGGCGCCCCTGCGGCCCTCCACCCATTCGCAATGGCGTGCGCGAATTCGGCGGCTCGAGAACCCGACCGATCAGTGCGGTTGGGGACGCCCGAAGTGTGTCCGATTTGTGGCCGTGCGCGGTCGTCACTCCTCGTGTAGCGTGCGATTTCGGTCACCTGCTTCAATGGCCGTCATCGATCGCTGAGGCGGTGTCCGAGGGCGCCCGGCCGCGCCGTGCGCCGGGTCAGGCAACGCCGCGCAGAGTGAGGGATGTGCACCGTGGCACAGGGCACCGTGAAGTGGTTCAACGCCGAAAAGGGCTACGGCTTCATCGCCGTCGACGGCGGTCAGGACGTGTTCGTTCATTTCTCTGCGATCGAGATGGACGGCTACAAGGCCCTGGAGGACGGTCAGCGGGTGGAGTTCGAGGTCGCCCAGGGGCAGAAGGGCCCGCAGGCCGAGCACGTACGCGTCATCGCCTGAGCTTCCTCACCCGATCGGCCCCCGCGTCGGGGCTGCGGCGCTATGGCCTGCGTCGGGCGCTCCCGTTGTGGGGCTGGACGCTGCTGATCAGCCTGCTCATTGGCATCGGCGTCTGTTTCTGCGTGCTGCCGGGCATCTACCTGGCGTTCGCGCTGAGCCTGGCCGGCCCGGTCTACCTCTTCGAACGCCGCAACCCGATCGGCCGGTCGTTCCGGATGTTCCACGACCGGTTCGGCCTGATGCTCGGACGGGTGGCCCTGGTGGCCCTGGCGGTGGTCGTCGGGAGCCTGATTCCCGGTTTCCTGGAAGGGCTGGGCACCTCCGCTCTCGGGACGGATCCCTTCGCGTCACCAGGTACTGCGGTGGGGGCGGTGGCGGTGATCGGGGTCACTGCGGTGTTGGCCCTGCCGGCCCACCTCGCCCCGAGGATCGGTCTGCTCGTGACGTACGCCGAGCAGCGGGCCCATGAGGCGCCGGTGAACACTGCCGGACTGGCCGCGGAACTCGGCTGAGCGGCCCCATCGTGCTTGCACTCGGCAGGGGAGAGTGCTAAACAAGTCATTGGCACTCGCATACCGTGAGTGCCAGCGGTCGGGACGGTGGGGCCAGGTTGCGCCGGTGTGGAGACACCGGGGCGGCACATGGCCGGTCGTCGCGGGCTATCCGGCCCGGCCGAAGGACGTCGCCGTCGCCAGGTGGCGACGTCCCAAGGTGCGCACACCAGGCGGCCCATCCGGGGCACACAAACTCGGGTGGCCCGTGAGTGTCCAGGAGGACAACGCCGTATGGCCAAGATGATCGCTTTCGACGAAGAGGCTCGCCGCGGCCTCGAGCGGGGCATGAACCAGCTCGCCGACGCCGTAAAGGTGACCCTCGGCCCCAAGGGCCGCAACGTCGTGCTCGAGAAGAAGTGGGGTGCCCCCACCATCACCAACGATGGTGTGAGCATCGCCAAGGAGATCGAGCTCGAGGACCCGTACGAGAAGATCGGCGCTGAGCTGGTCAAGGAGGTCGCCAAGAAGACCGACGACGTTGCCGGTGACGGCACGACGACGGCGACCGTCCTGGCCCAGGCCCTGGTTCGCGAGGGCCTGCGCAACGTGGCCGCTGGCGCCAACCCGATGGCCCTGAAGCGGGGCATCGAGGCTGCGGTCGCGAGCGTCTCGGAGGAGCTGTCCAAGCTCGCCAAGGACGTCGAGACCAAGGAGCAGATCGCCTCCACCGCCTCCATCTCCGCTGGTGACACCACCGTCGGCGAGATCATCGCCGAGGCGATGGACAAGGTCGGCAAGGAAGGCGTCATCACCGTCGAGGAGAGCAACACCTTCGGGCTGGAGCTGGAGCTCACCGAGGGTATGCGCTTCGACAAGGGCTACATCTCGGCCTACTTCATGACCGACCCGGAGCGTATGGAGGCCGTCTTCGACGACCCGTACATCCTGATCGCCAACAGCAAGATCTCGTCGGTGAAGGACCTGCTCCCGATCCTGGAGAAGGTCATGCAGTCGGGCAAGCCGCTGCTGATCATCGCCGAGGACCTGGAGGGCGAGGCCCTGGCCACCCTGGTGGTCAACAAGGTCCGTGGCACCTTCAAGTCGGTCGCCGTCAAGGCGCCGGGCTTCGGTGACCGCCGCAAGGCCATGCTGACCGACATCGCCATCCTCGCCGGTGGCCAGGTCATCAGCGAGGAGGTCGGCCTCAAGCTCGACGCCGCCAGCCTCGACATGCTGGGCCGCGCCCGCAAGGTCGTCGTGACCAAGGACGAGACCACCATCGTCGACGGTGCCGGTGACGCCGAGCAGATCCAGGGCCGGGTCAACCAGATCCGGGCCGAGATCGACAAGAGCGACTCCGACTACGACCGCGAGAAGCTGCAGGAGCGGCTGGCCAAGCTGGCCGGTGGCGTTGCGGTCATCAAGGTCGGCGCGGCCACCGAGGTCGAGCTCAAGGAGCGCAAGCACCGCATCGAGGACGCCGTTCGCAACGCGAAGGCCGCCGTCGAGGAGGGCATCGTCCCGGGTGGTGGCGTCGCGCTGGTGCAGGCCGGCAAGACCGCCTTCGACAAGCTCGACCTGGTCGGCGACGAGGCGACCGGCGCGAACATCGTCAAGGTCGCGCTGGACGCCCCGCTGCGGCAGATCGCCGTCAACGCCGGCCTTGAGGGCGGCGTCGTGGTGGAGAAGGTCCGTAACCTCGAAGCGGGTCACGGCCTCAACGCCGCCAACGGCGAGTACGTCGACCTGCTGGCCGCGGGCATCATCGACCCGGCCAAGGTGACGCGCTCGGCGCTGCAGAACGCCGCTTCCATCGCGGCGCTGTTCCTCACCACCGAAGCCGTTGTCGCGGACAAGCCGGAGAAGACCCCGGCTGCCCCGGCTGGCCCGGGTGGCGGGGACATGGACTTCTGAGTCCAGTTCCGACACAGAACGGGGCGGGCCGCTGACGCGGTCCGCCCCGTTCGTCGTCAGGTGGGTAGGGGGCGCTGGTTGCGCCGCTTGTGCGCCCGGTCGTACGGCGGAAGCAGTTGGATCGGCGCGTCCACCATCTCCTGCGGCTCGTCGACCACCGACGGCGAGTCGTCCGTGGTCATCTCGGCCAGTTGCTCGGCGTCGCCGTAGTCGAGCCGGTCGAGCGGCAGTTGGCCGGGGAGTTCGCCGACCGGTTTCCAGGTGATCGGCGGGCCGTCCTCGGTCTGGTCGTCATCCGTGGTCATGGCTGCCTCCTCTACCGAAACGGTAGGGGGCGTCGATGGCCGGTGCGGGCGAATGGCGCTATCTGGACCAGTGTCCCGTTCACCCCTTATTGTGCCCCGACCCTCCGCCGGTACAGGAAGAAGACCCGCTCGATCCGGGCCCCCGCGCTGCCGGAATAGAACGGCACCGGCCCCACCCAGCCAATCTGCGCCCGGTCCAACCCTGCCGCCTGCTGGTCCCGTAGGCAGCGCCGCAGCAGCACCCCACCGATGCCCGACCCCTCGGCGGCCGGCGCGGTGCCCATCGGCCCGAACCAGCTCGGCCGGGACGACCCGTACGCGGCGAAGCCGAGCACCTCGCCGCCCCGCTCCGCCAGGTGGCACCCGGCGCCGGCACGACCCACCGACCCAGCCAACTCGCCGTCCCACGCCCCACCGAAGGTGGACCGGGCGAACGCGGCCAGCGCCGGCAGGTCCGCAGGCTCCGCCCGGCGTACGGTGACGCCTTGATCGGCCAGCCGTTGCTCCGCAGCCTCGGTGGACCGCAGCGCCGGCGACCCGTCGTACGACAGGTCTGCGGTCATGTTCCAGGCGGTCCGGTCCTGCTGGTAGCCCAGCGCGAGCGCGGCGCAGACGGCCGGCGTGTAGCGGACGTCGATGCCCGGCCACGCGTAGTACGGCGGGTTCCCGGCCAGCAGCACCTCGGTCACCCCGCGCTCGGCGAGCACCCGCTCGGCTCGCTGGAGCAGTGCCCGGCCGACTCCCCGGCGGCGCTGATCCGGAAGGACCGCGACCAGGTCCACGTGCCCGATTCCCGGCTCGGTCGACGACACCGAGCAGAGCAGCACCCCGACCAGATCCGCACCCCGGTACGCGCCCAGCCCGACCACCGATCGGTCGGCGACGGCCCGGGGCCAGAGCACGTCCACGATGGGGGCCGCCTCGGCGGCATCCTCGGGGAGGTCGAGAGCCTGCTCGCAGAGCCGAACCACGGTGGAAGCCAGGTCGGCTGTCAGCTCGGTGACGGTGATCTCGGCGTCCATGGTCGCCGACCCTAGATCACTGGTTGCCGGTCCGCACTCCCTCCCATCCTTACTGTTGGGCGGCTCGGACGGCGGCGAAGGCGTCGACCTCGCCGGCGCCGGTGACGTTCGACGGGCCACCACAGGCGTCGGTCGGGTTGCTGGAGCGGTAGGTCGGTGTCGCCGCCGTGGCGGTGTCCCGCAGGATCTGCCGGGTGCGGCCCACGTCGCCGACCAGCGCCGGGTTCGCCGACCACATCAGCGCGACCACCCCGGCCACCTGCGGCGTCGCCATCGAGGTGCCATCGAGCGCGGCGTACGTGCCGCCCGGCATCGCCGACACCACTCCCACCCCCGGTGCCAGGACGTCCGGCTTGCCCGTGCCGCCCGGCACCGGCCCGCGCGACGAGAACTCGGCAACCCGGTGCTGCTCGTCCACCGCGCCCACTGTCAACACGTCCGCGTACGGCGCGGGCGGGTCGTCGATCGACGCACACCACGGGCCGGTGTTGCCGGCGGCGGCGACCACGAAGATCCCGGCGGCGTCCAGCGCTGCGGTGGCCGGCCGCAGTACGCCCCGGTCACAGCCCTCGATCGGCGGGCAGCCCCACGAGTTGGTCAGCACCTGCGGGGCGCGTTCCGGTCGGCCGTCGGTGAACGGGTCACCGCCAGCTGGGAACGGCGCCAGCATGAACTGGAGGCAGTCCAGGTAGTGCGCGGGGTTGCCGAGGTTGCGGTCCAGGTTGACGCAGCCGACCCACTGTGCGTCCGGTGCCACGCCGATGCCGTCCCGACCGACTGCGCTGCCCACCGTGTGGGTGCCGTGGCCGCCCTTGTCGGTCGGATTCCGGCTGCCGTCCCACGGGTCGTACCAGGAGTCGTTCCCGCCACGGAAGCCGGCTCGTAGCGCCGGATGGGTGCCGTCCACTCCCGAATCCGAACTGCCGACCACGATGCCCGTGCCGGTCACCCCGAGCTGGGACCACACCCGGTCGGCGCCGATCTGGCGGATGTTCCACTCCGGGCCGGTGGGCTTCGGCGCGGTGCCGCGGCTCTGCCCGGCCGGGGCCGGTAGTGGCCGCAGGCGCTGGCTGACCAGCACGCGGGCCACCTCCGGTCGGCGGGCGAGCCAGGCCCGTACCGCCGGGCCGCCGTCCACCTCGATCGCGTTCACCAGGTAGTACGACACCGGGTCGAGTCGGAGCCGGGTCAGGCCTCGAAGCAGGTCTGTCTGGGTCTGCTCGGCGGTCGTCACCAGGCGCCGGTAGACCTCCGCCGCGCGGGCGTCCCGCCCCGCCCGACCCGGTGCGCCGGCCGGTAGACCGTTCAGGTCGGCCTGCGCGCGCAGCACCACGAGCAGCCGTTCGCCGTACAGGCCTGGCTGGCCGGGGCCGAGGTCGACCACGCCGAACGTCACCAGCAGCACCACGGCTGCCACCGCTGCGACCCGGCGGCTCGGGGTGCGTGCCGTCGGCCGGGCGAGCAGCACTGCGTACCCGATGGCGACCAGGACGGCGACGGCGAGCCCGGCGCCGGCGGCGGCCGCCACCCAGAACGGGACGTCCCGGGTGCCGACCAGCAGCAGGGTGATCTCCTCCGGGTCGGTGAAGGCCAGCGGGCCGAGTGCGGCCAGGCCCACGAGCCAGCCGGTCGCCGTGCGGCCAGCGCGTGTGGCCTCGTCCGGGCCGGTGGTGGGCCGCCAGGCCGCCGCCCACAGCGCGGCCAGCGCGAAGCCCGTCGGCGGCAGGGTCAGCAGCGCGGGCAACTGCGCGCCGGACTGGCCGGTGCCGGCCGCGAGAAGCAGCAGCGCCACCCCGGCGACCAGCCCTCCCAGCAGCACCAGCCGGGCCGGCCGGGGCGGCCGGCCGACCGCGAACCGGGACCAGAACGTGGCGTTCAGCAGCGTCGCGGCCAGCGTCCCGAGCGCGGCGGCCGTCAGTAGCGCGAGTGCGGTCTCCAGGAGCCCGCCGAGCGCGCCCAGCCAGGCCCACGGCAGCAGCAGCGCCAACCCGGCGGCGACCGCGAGCAGTGGCACCGGGCCAAGCCGGCGCAACCCCCGCTGGCGTCCGACCGGCTCGGCCTCCGAGGCGGCCTCCGGTGCGGCGTCACCGCTCGGCCCCGGGTTTCCGGCGGCCTCGGTTGGGGCGGCGTCACCGGTCGGCGCCGCGCCACCAGTGGCGTGCCCGGCGAGCATCGCGGCGGTGCCGGGCGCGCTACCGGTGCCCGAGGCGGCCGATCGTCGCGCCGACCAGCGCACGGCGAGTGCGGTGAGCAACGCCACGCCGGCCAGCGCGGCGAGGTACGCCTCATGGTGCACCGGCGGCACGACCCGCAGCAGCGTCAGCACGCCGAGGGCTAGTGCCCCGAGCAGCCAGACCCGCCCGGTGGCCCGGACCATGGCCGACCTGGGCAGCACGGCCAGCAGCAGGGCGGGCGTGCCCACCAGCACGACGGTGGCCAGGCCGAGCACCGGCCAGAGCCAGCCGACCCGGTCCCGTCCGAAACCCAGCAACACCTGGTCGGTGACCCAGCCACCGGCCTGGGTGGCCACGGTGACCGCCACCGTCCAGCCGCCGACCAGCACGGCTGCGACCACCGCCCACGGGGAACTGCGGTCGCTGACTCCGGGGTGCGCAGGCTGACCGTGCATCCGAGCACCTTACGACCACGACGAACAGTTCCAGCCCGGCGTCGACGTGATGCGCGGTGATCAAGTGATGAAAAGTAGGTCAGAAGCGCCGTCGGAACCTACTTTTCATCACCTGATCAAGAGACGGGAGCGGCGGCTGCAACTGGTCACCGTGGCAGCGGTGATCCGCTCGAACAGAGCGAAGGCACCGCCGGTAGGTGCAGTACGGGGCGGGCGGCGAAATGCAGACCCGCTGGCGCGACGGTTACGGTGGACGGGTGCGTGACCCCAATGTCTCCCGATCCGTCGCCGGTCAGCTCTCGCCGGTCCGCCGCGCGTCCGACCTGCGTCGACTGCGCGCTGAGCGCTTCGACGTGCTGGTCATCGGTGGCGGGGTGACCGGTGCCGGTGCCGCCCTGGACGCGGCGTCCCGAGGCCTGAAGGTGGCCCTGGTCGAGGCGCGCGACCTCGCTGCGGGCACCTCCAGCCGGTCCAGCAAGCTCATCCACGGTGGCCTGCGCTACCTGGAGCAGTTGGAGTTCCACCTGGTCCACGAGGCGCTCACCGAGCGCGGGCTGCTGGCCACCCGACTTGCGCCGCACCTGGTGCGCCCGGTGCCGATCCTGGTGCCGCTGCCGGCCGGACGGGGCCTGCGGGACCTGCCGGCCCGGATCTTCCGCCGCTCGTACTACGGCGCCGGCGTGGCCACCTACGACGCCTTCGCCGGGCTCTTCGGCGGTGGCCGGGGCATGCCACTGCACCGGCACCTGACCAGGGAAGGCGCCCGGCGGATCTTTCCGAGCCTGCGGGCCGACGCGCTGGCGGGGGCGATCCGCTACTACGACGGGCAGGTCGACGACGCGCGGCTGGTCGTCACTCTTGCCCGCACCGCTGCCAGCCTCGGTGCCACGGTGGTGAGCAGCACTCGCGCCGTCGGGCTGATCCGGCAGGCACGCGAGGTGACCGGCGTACGCGTCCGGGACCTGGAGGCGCCGAAGGGTTCACCGGACGCGGAGTTCGAGGTGCAGGCCCGTACCGTCATCGCAGCCACCGGTGTGTGGAGCGACGACATGTCCCGGATGCTCAACGACGTGGGCCTGCGGCCCGGCGTCCGGGTGCGCGCCTCCAAGGGGGTGCACCTGGTGGTGCCCCGCTCGGCGATCACCGGCGAGACGGGGCTCATTCTGCGTACGGCGAAGTCGGTGCTCTTCGTCATCCCGTGGGGCGGGCACTGGATCATCGGCACGACGGACACCGACTGGCGGCTGGACCGGTCCCATCCGGCCGCCTCGGCCAGCGACATCGACTACCTCCTGCGGGAGGTCAACACGGTGCTGGACCGGCCGTTGACCACCGCCGACATCGAGGGGGTGTACGCCGGGCTGCGGCCGCTGCTGGCCGGCGAGGCCGATTCGACCTCGAAACTCTCCCGTGAGCACGCGGTCTTCGAGCCGATGCTCGGGCTGCTGCTGGTGGCCGGCGGCAAGTACACGACGTACCGGGTGATGGCCTCCGACGTCGTCGACCGTGCGGCCCGCCGGCTCGGCGGCGCCCGCTCGTCGCGTACCGCCGATCTGCCGCTGCTCGGCGCCGACGGGTATCCGGCGATGTGGCGGGACCGGGCCGACCTGGCTCGCCGGCACGGCGTGCCGGTGGGCGTGGTGGAGCACCTGCTGGAGCGGTACGGCACCCTCACCCTGGATCTGCTGGCGCTGATCGACGCCGATCCACTGCTCGCGTCCCCGCTGGCCGGTGCTCCGGAGTATCTGGCGGCGGAGGTCGCCTACGCGGCGCGGGCCGAGGGTGCGCTGCACCTGGAGGACGTGTTGACCCGACGGACCCGGATCTCGTTCGAGACCAGCCACCGGGGGCTGGAGTCGGCGGAGCACACCGCCGAGCTGATGGGTGCGGTGCTCGGTTGGGACGCGGCCACCCGGGCACGCGAGGTCGAGCACTATCGCGCCCGGGTGGAGGCGGAGAGGCAGTCCCAGTTGATGCCGGACGACGCTGCGGCGGACGCGGCCCGGCTCGGCGCTCCGGACGTCCGTGGTTACGCGGCCGACCGGGGTGGCGACGACGATGAGGCTGAGCTGCGTTCGTCCGCTCGGTGACGAATTGGAACGTTACTGAAGGGTAACCATCGATACCGGCCCGGATGGTGGTTTCGGCCGCTACCTACGGTGAGGTAGGTTTCCGCGCGTGCTTCCCCGCGCGCGCTCTCGTCTGCTTCTACCCGTCCTCGCCGCCGCGCTCATCGGTGCCCTGACCGGGTGTTCGCTACTCGACCGGGACGCGCGGGGCTCGTCGGTGGCGCAACAGCCCGCCGCGGCGGATGGCGGAGCGCAGCTGGAGATCCCCACCACGGTTGCCGCTGGCCAGGTCAGCCTGCTTCAGCGGCTCGGCGCAGACGGCCCGCTGCGCACCCTGAGCGTCGAGCGGGACGGCGCGTGGCAGTGCCTCGACTGCGCCGGCGACGGGGTCACCTCCCGGGGCACCCTCGCCCCGGAGTTGACCGAACGGCTTCAGGTGCTGCTCGCCGACCCGGCGCTGGCCGCCGAGACCGATCAGGCCCGGAGATACCGCAGCACCTGCATCGACGCGCTCACGTCCAGCCTGCTCACCTCGACCGGGCTGATCACCTCGCAGGACTGCCCAGGTGAGGAACGCACGCGCGTCGCGGGAGAGATCCTGCTGCTGCTCACCCAGGCGACCCCGGCCGAGATCAAGGGCTGACCCCAGCTCAGAGCACCTTGCCGGGGTTGAGCAGACCAGCCGGATCCAGAGCCGACTTGATCGCCTGGTGCACCCGGACACCGACCGGCCCGATCTCCCGAGCCAGCCAGTCTCGCTTGAGCAGCCCCACCCCGTGCTCTCCGGTGCACGTGCCGCCCAGGCCCAGGCCGAGCCGCATGATCTCGTCGAACGCCCGCCGGCCCCGCTCCACGCTCACCGGGTCGGCCCGGTCGACCACGATGTTCGGGTGCATGTTGCCATCCCCGGCATGCCCCACCACACCGATCGGCACCTCGCACTGCGCCGCGATCCGGCCCACCCCGTCCAGCAGTGCGGCGAGCGAACCGCGCGGCACCGCCACATCGTCGATCACCAGACCGCCGTTGCCGCCCGGGTAGGCCTCGGCGGCGAACTTCTCCATCGCCGGGTGGGCCAGCCGGCGAGCCTGCAGCAGCGCTGCCGCCTCCACCGCGTCGGTGGCCGCGTAGACCTCGTCGGCCCCGGCCGACTCGCACACCTCGGCCAGAACGGCCAGGTCGTCAGCGGCCCGGCTGCCGGTGTCCACGGCGGCCAGCAGTAGGGCCTGCGCGTCCGTCCGCAGCCCCATCGGCTGGTACGCCTCGATTGCCCGCAGATGCGTCTGGTCGAGCAGCTCCAGCAGGCTGGGGGTGAGCCCACGGGCCGCGATCCCGGCCACCGCCGCACCGGCCGCAGCGGTGGATCCGAAGACCGCCACCAGGGTCAGCGACTCGGCCGGTGCGGGCCGCAGCGCCACGGTCACCTCGGTGATCACTCCGAGAGTGCCCTCCGAGCCGACGAAGAGCCGGGTCAGGTCGTAACCAGCCACCCCCTTGGCCGTACGCCGACCGGTGCGCAGCACCTCACCGGAGGCGAGCACCACCTCCAGGCCGAGCACGTACTCGGTGGTCACGCCGTACTTCACGCAGCACATGCCGCCGGCGTTGGTGGCCACGTTGCCGCCGATCGTGGACGACTCCCAGGAGCCGGGGTCCGGCGGATACCAGAGCCCCTGCTTGGCGACCGCCCCGGCCAACGCCGCGTTGACGACCCCCGGTTGAACCACCGCGATCCGACTCACCGGGTCGATCTCCCGGATCTCGTCCATCGCGACGGTGCTGAGCACCACCGCGCCGTCCACCGCGTTCGCCGCGCCGGCCAGCCCGGTCCGCGCGCCCTGCGGCACCACCGGTACGCCGTGCCGCGCCGCCGCCCGGACCACCGCCACCACCTGTTCGGTGCTGCGCGGGCGGGTCACCACCAGCGGGGTGCCGGCGTCGCAGAGGTCGGCCTCGTCGCGCTGGTGCATCCGCAGCAGATCCGGGTCGGTGAGCACGGCGTCGGCACCGAGCGCGGCGCTCAGGTCGTCGAGGAGAGTGGTGGGGGCCATGCAGCCGAGGCTAGGTCGGCGGCTGCCGATCATCAACATGATCGTCTGCGCGGGATAACTTGGGCATCATGCTCTACCTGGACCGGCCTGCCTGGCCGTGGCGCGGTCGGCTCTGGTCGCACCTGATCAGCGACGTCTCGTACGCCGAGTTGCACGCCTTCGCCGAGGCACTCGGCGCACCCCGGCGCGGCTTCGACCGGGACCACTACGACATCCCGGCCGACCGGTTCGCGGCGGCGGTGTGGCTCGGTGCCCAGGTGGTGCCGAGCCGGGAGCTGGTCCAGTTGCTCCGCGTCGCCGGTCTGCGCCGCCCGAAGCACCTGGTCAGCCCACGTCAGCACCTGGTCAGCCCGAACCCGTCGACGAGCCGGTGAGCGTGGCCAGCTCGCGACGTACGTTGTCCCGAGCGGGCTCCTCCCACCGGCTCGCCAGCGGCGGCAGCCGGTACAGCGCGGGCAGCGCCAGCAGGCCGGTCAACACCGCGGCCCGCCCGGCCCGGAAGGCCGGCTCCGGCACGTGGGCGTACTCCCGCCGGATCGCCGCCGCGTAGCGCTCGTAGGTGGCCGGTGGCGTGGCCAGCACGGCGAGGTCCGCGTCACAGAGCAGCGCGCCGTCGCGGTCACCCGGTGCCACCGCGTGCCCGGCGGTGAGCAGCACCAGCCGGCGCACCTCGGCCACCGTTGGCGCCGGCACCCCGAGCCCGGTGAGCACGCTCTCGGCCAGCGCGGCGCTGTCCCGTTCGTTGGTGTCGCCGGCGGCCTTCGGGTCGTAGACCGCGTCGTGGCACCAGGCCGCCAGCCGCACCACGTCGACCCGGTCGGTCAGCCCGGCGTGCTGGTCCACCACGTCGAGCACAGCCGTCAGGTGGGTCACCGTGTGGTAGTGCCGGTGCGGCTCCCGCCACCGGGCGAGCAACTGCTCCCCAGCCCTGGTCGACTCCGCGTCCGGCCGTGCACCGGCGCCGAGGGCCGCCACCCGCCATCGCTCCAGTAGATCAACCACCAGTCGAGTCTGCCGTATCGCTTCGCAGCGCGGCACGGGAGGATTCAGCGGGCCGCCCACGGGTAGTCGCGCCCATGGCCGTGGCGCGGGACGACCGACCTCCGATGGTGCGACGTACCGCGCTGCGCGAGGGCCTGGTGGACATCGACGGTGCGCGGATCGCCGAAGCCACCGAACAGCTACGCCATCGCGGCCGCGCCACCCTGCACGACCGGCTGCACCGGGTGAAGATGGCCGGTGGACTGGCCGTGCAGGCGGGGCTTGCCGCCGGGCTGGCGTACCTGATCTCGCACAAGGTGCTCGGCAACCCGCAGCCGGTCTTCGCGCCGATCTCCGCGGTCGGCACCCTGGCGGCGTCGGTCGGCCAGCGGTTCCGCCGGACCGTGGAGTTGATCGCCGGGGTGGGGATCGGGGTGGCCATCGGTGACTTCCTGATCTACCTGCTCGGCACCGGAGCGTGGCAGCTCGGCATGGTGGTCACGGTGGCGATCCTGCTCACGATCTTCGCTGGGGCAAGCGTGGCGATCGTCATCCAGACGGCGGCCACGGCCGTGCTGATCGTCACGCTGAGCCCCTCCACCCAGAACCTGGAGATCCCACGCTTCGTCGACGCCTTTCTCGGCGGTGGGGTCGCGCTGCTGGTCACGGCGGTGCTGCTGCCGCTGAACCCGCTCCGGGTGATCAACCGGGCCGCCCGGCCGGCGCTGGACCTGCTCGCCACCCAGCTCGACATCACCGCCGCCGGGTTGCGCAGCCGTGACCGTGCCAGCGTCCAGCGCGCCCTGGATCGGCTGCGCAACAACAAGGACGAACTCGACACGCTGGCCGAGGCGATCGAGGGCGCGAAGGAGACGTCCACCCTCTCCCCGGCCCGCTGGCGCCGCCGCAGTGAGCTGATCCACTACGCGGAGGCGGCCGACCCGATCGACCGGGCGATGCGCAACACCGGCACGCTGATCCGCCGATCCGTCACGTTGATCGAGGACGAGGAGCCCGTGCCCGATCCGATGCCGGACGGGATCGGTCACCTCGCCGAGTCGGTCCGGCTGCTCAAGAACGAGTTCGCCGCCGGTGAGGAGCCGGCGAAGGCCCGAGAGCGGTCGCTGCGGGCGGTCAGCGAGGCCGGCCGGGCGTACGGCGCCGGGGTCGGCTTCTCGGGCAGTGTGGTCATCGCCCAGATCCGGACCACCGCCAGCGACCTGCTGGTGGCCTCGGGGATCGAGCAGGAGGAGGCAAACCGGTGGATCCGCAGCGCCTTCGGGGAGCAGGAGCGGCCGGTCGGTGAACCGGCCGAGCCCGACGAGGCGCCGAAGCCACCCACGGCCCCGCCGGTGGGCTGAGCAAGGCCCAGCCCACCTCGGCGAGCTGCGCCCTCAGCCCAGCCCACCTCGGCGAGCTGCGCCCTCAGCCCAGCTCGGCGAGCGCGGCGAGCAGCCGGTCCACCTGGGCGGCCGTGCTGCCCAGGCCGATGCTGGCGCGCAGCGCGGTCGGCGGCAGGTCCTGCCGGCCGGTACGCCTCGCCGCCTCGCTGAGCAGACGCCGGGCCAGCGGGTGGGCGCAGAACAACCCGTCGCGTACGCCGATCCGGTGCTCGCTGGCCAGCCGCGCGGCGACGTCGGCGGAGTCCCAGCCGACGACCACGAACGAGACGATGCCGACCCGGGGCGCGTCCGGGCCGAAGGTGCGCAACTCCACCACACGCGGCAGCGCGGCGATGCCGGTCCGCAGCCGGGCCAGCAGCGCCTGCTCGCGGGCAGCCAGCGCGGCCCGATCGGCGTCGCCGAGCGCCGCGCACACGGCCGCCAGCGCCACCGCGCCGAGCAGGTTCGGGGTGCCACCCTCGTGCCGAGCCGGACCGGTCGCCCAGGTCACGTCATGCGTGGCCGGACCAACGCGGCTGGTGGCGCCGCCACCGGCCAGGTACGGCTGGGCGGCGTCCAGCCAGTCCGCCCGCCCGATCAGCACGCCCGCACCGAACGGCGCGTACAGCTTGTGGCCGGACACGGCCAGGTAGTCGACGTCGAGCGTGAGCAGGTCGACCGGCGCGTGCGGGGCGAGTTGCGCGGCGTCGAGCACGATCCGGGCACCGTGCCGATGGGCCACCTGGGCCAGCTCGGCGACCGGCCACCGCTCACCGGTCACGTTGCTCGCACCGGTCACCGCGACCAGCACCGGCAGCGCCGGGTTGCTGCCCCGGCGCAGCTCGGTGAGGGCGGCGGCGAGGTCGCGTACCGCCCCGGCGGGGTCGGAGGGCACCGGCAGCCGCACCGAGCCGCGCGGCCAGGGCAGCAGGTTGGCGTGGTGCTCACCCGCGAAGGTGACGACTGTCGTGCCGGCCGGCACCGCCCGCGCCAGCAGGTTGAGCGCGTCAGTGGTGTTGCGGGTGAAGATCACGTGATCGTCGGCGCGGGCGCCGAAGAAGTCGCCGACCGTCTGCCGTGCCTGCTCGTAGGCGAGGGTGCAGCGCCGCGACAGCGCTCCCGCGCCACGGTGCACGCTGGCGTACCAGGGCAGCAGTTCGGCCACCGCGTCGGCGGCGGCCTGCGCGCACGGTGCGCTGGCCGCGTAGTCCAGGTTGATCTCGCCTGGTACGCCGAGGACGTCGAGCGGCCGCGACGTGGCCAGCGTGGGCGCGGAGTCGAAGCGGGTGGGCAGCGAGGGAACGAGGGTGACGGGCATGCCGGAACCTCCGGGGTCAGGGACCCCGGGTGCGGCATCGGGACGGGGTCCGCGCTTGCCCAGCACACCGATCGGGCTGGGCCCGGTCATCACCCGGGGCACCCCACCGCGAACTCGACGAGGGTTGCCGGCCAGCAAGCCGGGGCTGAACGCTGGCACTCGTGACCTGTCGGCAGCATAGCGGCTACCGATGCGACCGGACCAGCCGGCAGCGGATGGCTACGCTGACCGCATGGCCGACACCCCGCCCGGTTCACCTTTGCCGTCGTCGCCCGCACCCACGACACCTTCCGTCGGCGAGGCATCCCGGATGCCGCTGCGCCGACTGGGCTGGCGGCGGTTCCTGGCGTTGGCCGGGGTGGTGCTGTTCATCGCCGCCTGCGCGGTGTTCATGGTCTTCACGCTCGGCCAGTCACTCGGTGTGCAGGCCCTGCTGATCGGGGTGGCTGCCGCCATCCTGCCGGTGCCGGTGCTGGTCGCCTGTTACCTCTGGCTGGACCGGTACGAACCGGAGCCGCTGAAGTATCTGATCTTCTGCTTCGCCTGGGGAGCGTTCGTCTCCACCGCCGCCGCGCTCACCGTGAACGACTTCGCGGCCAGCCGCTTCGCCGACTGGGGCCTGCCGTCCGCGCTCACCGGGGTGCTGGTGGCGCCGTTCATCGAGGAGCTGACCAAGGCACTGGGCCCGATCCTGCTGCTGGTGTTCCGCCGTCGCCAGTGGTCCGGGATCACCGACGGCCTGGTCTACTGCGGGCTGTCCGCGGTCGGCTTCGCGATGGTGGAGAACATCCTCTATCTGGGTGGGTTGGGCTTCGCGTCCGGTGCCGACCGCTATGGCCCGGCTACGGGCATCCAGCAGGTCATCTCCATCTTCATCCTGCGGATCCTGCTGTTTGGGTTCGCCCATCCGCTCTTCACCTCGATGACCGGTATCGGGCTGGGCATCGCGGCGCGGACGGCCGACCGGAGGGTGCGGGTGCTCGCCCCGATCGCCGGCCTGCTGCTGGCGATGATGTTGCATGGCACGTGGAACCTGCTGCCCACGCTGACCCAGGCCACCGGCGAAGCGTTGATCATGCTGTACGGCTTCCTGGGCCTGATGGTGCCGGTCTTCTTCGGCACGGTGGGGCTGGCGGTGTGGCTGCGCGCCTGGGAGGGGCGGCTCACCGAGCGGACCTTGCCGGACTACGTACGTGCCGGCTGGCTGAGCCCACCCGAGGTCGCCGCACTGAGCAGTCTCGGCAGGCGGCACGCGGCCCGTACCTGGGCGCGGCGGGTGGCCGGCGACGCCGGGGTGCGGGCGATGCGCGGCTACCAGTCCGCCGCCACCCGGCTGGCCCTGCTGCGGGACGGGGCGCTACGCGGCCTGGACCGCAAGCCCGCCGACCTGGAGCGGACGGCTCGGGAGGAGCGCGAGCTGCTGGACGCGATCAGCGCGTACCGGTCGTTCTTCGTCGGTCGGGACCCGCAGGCCCCGGCGGGGGTCTGGGACGGCAGCCGCTACCACCTGCGCTTTCCGGACGGTACGCAGCGTCCGGTGGACGCGCCGGACGAGCCGGTGGTGCCGATCCCGGTGGTGTTGGCCCCTGCTCCGCCTCCGGTGGGGTACGCCCCGCCCGGCTGGCCCGGTCTGCGTTCGGCGGCGCCGTGGCCGCCGGGTCACCCCTGACAGCCGGCGCCCCGGCTGGCTGATTCAGGTCATCAGGGTGGTGAGGAAGTCACCGAAGCCCTGGAACATGGCGATCAGCGCAGCCCCGATCGCCTTGAACATCTGCGCGGCGCCGTCCGGCCGGAAGGCCATGAAGTAGATCAGGAACGCGACACTGCCCCAGGTCAGCAGCTTCTTCACGAAGATCGGCATCGTCCCTCCCCAGGGCCACGGTCGCCGGATGGCTTCCCGTCGTACGGCCGGGCAAACGGTGCGCCGGTGGCCGGGGGAGGTGCGTCAGAGGTAGAGGCCGGTGGGGTCGTTCTCGATCCGCTCGGCGGCCACCGCGTGCACGTCGCGCTCCCGCAGCAGCACGTACCCGCGGCCGTGCAGCTCGACCTCGGAGCGGTCGTCGGGGTCGAACAGCACCCGGTCGCCGGACACGATGGCGCGTACGTTCGGCCCCACCCCGACCGCCGTGGCCCAGGCGAGGCGCTTACCGACCTGGGCGGTCGCCGGGATGACGATGCCGGCGGTGGAACGGCGCTCGCCCTCGCTGCCCTCCATCCGCACCAGCACGCGGTCGTGCAGCAGGCGGATCGGAAGGCCGGTGTCGAGATCGTTGTCGGCGGTCACGCCGCAGACGCTACCGTGTGGCCGACGGCGAGCCCGCCGGTGGTTACGCCGGTCATGAGCGGGGCATTGTGTGGCGGAACTGTCCTACGGTGTCGGAAACGCAAGTATGCTGTCCGACCTGTCGTCGTGGGCGGACCGGTTTTTCTGCCAGGAGGTGCGCTTGAGCCGCTTCGAGTGGGTACGCGGGCGGCTCCGTCGCGCTTACCAGTCGCGACAGGAGTCGCTGCGCACCGACGAGGGCACGTCGAGCGAAGAAATGAGCGACGTGTCGGAGGCGGCCCGGGTGGCGTCGCCGGCCCTGCCGGGGCCGACCGCACCGCCGAGCGCCACGGTCTACGGCGCGGAATTTCCGGTGGACCTGCACAGCTCGACCTCCAGCCGGGACGACGCCGACGTCCCGCACGGGCTGCGGATCGCCGCCGCGTGGTGCTGGCGACTGATCGTGATCGGTGTGGTCGCCTGGGCCCTGCTCAGGATCGTCGGGACGATCAAGATCGTGATCATTCCGTTGGCGATCGCGCTGCTGCTCTCCGCGCTGCTCGCGCCGGCGGTGGGCTGGCTGCTGCGGGCTCGACTGCCCCGGTCGCTGGCGACCGGGGTCGTGCTGGTCGGTGGTCTGGCCGCGGTGATCGGCACGCTGACGTTGGTCGTCAACGAGTTCATCCGCGGTGTGCCCGAGCTGAGCGCGAAGTCCTCGGAGGGTGTCCGGCAGATCCAGAACTGGCTCAGGACGGGCCCGCTGCACCTCTCCGACACCCAGCTCGACCGCTACATCGACGAGGCGCAGGCCTGGATCAACGACAACACCTCGAAGTTCACAAGCGGGGCACTGAGCACCGCCGCGACGCTGGCCGAGGTGCTGACCGGCACGCTCCTGGTGCTCTTCGCCACGTTCTTCTTCCTGCGTGACGGCAACCGGATCTGGCGCTTCTTGGTCCGGCTGCTGCCGGTCGCCGCCCGATGGAAGGTCGACGACGCCGGCCGCGCCTCCTGGCACACGCTCGGCGCCTACGTCCGAGCGACCGTGCTGGTGGCCTTCATCGACGCGGTCGGCATCGGCATCTTCCTGGTCATCTTCGACGTCCCGTTCGCCTTCCCGCTGGCCGCGCTGGTCTTCCTCGGCGCGTTCATCCCGATCGTCGGTGCGGCGCTCTCCGGCGGTGTGGCGGTGTTGGTGGCGCTTGTCGACAGCGGCCCGGTCACCGCGTTGATCATCCTGGGCGCGGTGATCGGTGTGCAGCAGATCGAGGGGCACGTGCTCCAACCGCTGATCATGGGACGGGCGGTCGCTCTCCACCCGCTTGCGGTGATCATCGGCATCGCCGGTGGTGTCGTACTCGCCGGCATCACCGGCGCGCTGGTCTCCGTGCCGCTCATCGCAGTGCTGAACACCGCGATCCGCAGGCTTGCCGCCCGCAGGGTTCCAGACACCCCGCCCGACGCCGTTGTCGTGGCCGCACACGCCCCCTGACCGACGCGCCGCGCGTCACGCTGCGCTGGGGGCAGGTGCTGCGGGCCGGTCAGGAGTTGGCGAGCCGCTCCAGGGCGCCTCGGGCCACCTCGGGGCGGGTGGTGTACCAGAACGGCGGCAACGAGCGGCGCAGGAACGGCCCGTAGCCCCGGGCCGTCTCCAGTCGGGAGTCGAGCACCGCGACGACGCCCCGGTCGCCGGTCGCCCGGATCAACCGGCCCACGCCCTGAGCCAGCCGCACCGCCGCGATCGGCACGCTGACCGCAGCGAAGCCGGAGCCACCGCCGGCATCCACAGCGGCGGCACGGGCCGCCGCCAACGGCTCGTCCGGCCGCGGGAAGGGCAGCCGGTCGATGACCACGAGCTGGCAGGCGTCACCCGGCACATCCACCCCCTGCCAGAGCGACATCACCCCGAACAGGCAACTGGCACGCTCCTCCCGGAAGCGGCGGACCAGCAGCGGCAGCGCCTCCTCGCCCTGCAACAGCACCGGCAGGTCGGTCCGCGCGCGGAGCAGCTCCGCCGCCTGCTGCGCGGCCCGCCGGGAGGAGAAGAGCCCGAGAGTACGACCACCGAGCGCCCCGACGAGCGTGAGCAGCTCCTCCCCGGCGGCCTCGGGCAGCCCGGAGACGCTGGGCCGGGGCAGGTGCGCGGCGACGTACAGGATGCCCTGCCTGGCGTAGTCGAACGGCGACCCGACGTCGAGGGACCGCCAACCGGGGCCTTCGGTCGCCGGTACGACGGCACCCGGTGTGGCGTCGGCGGTAAGCCGACGGCCGGGCGCCTCGGCGGCCGGGCGTCCCGGGCCGGTGCGGGCAGCAAGCGAGGCGGCGGCGGGGGACGGCGGGGCGGGCGGTGGCGCGTCCAGCCCGAGAGCGCGGGCCACCGTGTCGAACCGGCCGCCCAGCGCCAGGGTCGCCGAGGTGGCGACGACGGTGCGCTCGTCGTACAGGTGGGTGGCGAGGGTGCCGGCCACCGACAGTGGCGCGACCACCAGCGCCCGGCGGTTGCCGCTGTCGTTCTTCTCCACCCAGGCCACGTCGTGGTCGCCCTCCTCCAGCAGCCGCTGCGCGGTGGTGGAGAGCTCGTCCAGCGCGGCCTTGGCCTGCTGCTTGCGGACCGGGTCGGGGTCGTCGGACTTGACGTCGCCGATCGCGTCCAGGGCGGACCGGGTCGCCGCGTCGAGCAGCGTGCACGCCTCCCGCAGGGGCGTCGGCAGCCCGGCGGTGATCCGCCCGGCCGGCGCCTCGGCCAACCCGACCGCGAGGGCGTCACCGGCGGCGGTGAGCGCCTCGGCGGTCTCCGGGCGCAGCAGCGGGCGGGCCCGCCGGGTGGTCCGGTCGATCAGCTCCGGCACCAGCTCAGCCTGAGCCGCGGAGGAAACCCGGTCGGCCAACTCGTGCGCCTCGTCGACGATGAGCAGCTTGTGCGGCGGCACGATGTGCCGGTCGGCGAGCATGTCGACCGCGAGCAGGCTGTGGTTGGTCACCACGATGTCGGCCTCGCGGGCCCGGGCACGGGAGGCCTCGGCGAAGCACTCCTGCCCGAACGGGCAGCGGGTCGCCCCGACACACTCCCGGGCCGGCATCGACACCAGTCGCCAGGCCTGATCGTCGACGCCTGGGTCCAGCTCGTCCCGGTCGCCGGTGGCGGTCTTCTCGGCCCAGTCACGCAGCCGCTCGACCTGCTTGCCCAACCGGCCCGCCTCACCGAGCCACTTCGTCCCGCCGCCGGGGCGAGCGGCGGGGGCGTCGAAGAGGGTGTCCTCCGGCTCCTCCTCGGTGGAGTTGTCCAGTCGGGCAAGGCAGAGGTAGTGGTGGCGACCCTTGAGCACCGCGAAGGTGGGCCGGCGGCCGAGCAGCGGCTCCACCGCGTCGGCCAGCCGGGGCAGATCGTGGTCGACCAGCTGGGACTGCAACGCCAGGGTGGCGGTGGAGACCACCACCGGGCCGTCCACGGTGAGCGCCGGCGCGAGGTACGCCAACGACTTACCGGTGCCGGTGCCCGCCTGCACGAGCAGATGCTCGCCGCCGGCCACGCACTCCTCGATAGCCGTGGTCATCTGGAGCTGGCCGGGGCGTTCCGCGCCGCCCGGCACCGCGCCCACCGCAGCCGCCAGCAGCTCCGTGCCACTGGGCCGGGCACCCCGCCGCCGGCTCCCGGCACGAGCCGATTTGGTGGCGGAACCGGTGGCGGTGCGGGGCGGAGTCACCGTGCGACGGTACCCGCCGCTGCCGACACCGGCCGCGCCCATCCGCCGCGTGGCGCGATGCCGGGCCGGGCTGGGGCGTCGCGGCCCGTGTCGTCCGGTTACGGCCGCGCTACGACGCGTGGGCAGTATCGGTTAGGGTGCGAATCATGCCGAGCGACATGGTCCGAGTGATCTACCGCAAGTACGACGGCAGCGCCCACCGCGACTACCCGGCCCGTCGGCTCACCGAGGACGACCTGGGCATCTGGCTCGGCGTGCCCCAGGGCACCGAGTCGGTCTACCACGGCCGACCGTCGGTGGAGAAAATTCCGTTCGTGCTGCTGGTGCCACATCGCGCCTGGTGGACGGCCATGTTCAACCCACCGCCGCGCACCAGCGAGGTCTACTGCGACATCACCACCCCGGCCCACTGGGAGTCCGACGACACCGTCCACCTGATCGACCTGGACCTGGACGTCGTCCGGCGCCGTGCCAGCGGTCTGGTGGAGTTGCTCGACGAGGACGAGTTCGCCGAGCACCGGGCACGATTCGGCTACCCGGACGACGTGGTGGTCGAGGCCGAAGCCGCAGCCCAGCGACTGCTCGGGGCGCTCGCCGACGGCGCCGAGCCGTTCGCCACCTCGTACCGCAAGTGGTTGGCCCTGGTGGTGTGATCCCGCACGCCCGGCCGGGCCGGCTCACCAGCGCGGTGGCCAGCGGTCGTCGTCACCAAGCGGCGGCAGGTCGGCCAGTTTCTCCGGGTTGAGCTGGTTGTAGATGGCGGTGACCCGGCCCTGGTCCACCGCGAAGGCGGTGACCAGGCGGATCGGCCGCCCGTCACCGTGCACCGCCTCCATCTGCAGGCCGAGCACGCCGTCGACGAGCACGGGCCGGGCCAGAACCCGGCCGGCGTAGCGGCCAGCCTGGCCGAACAGGCCCAGGGCGAAGCGACCCACGGCCTCTGCGCCGAGCACCGGCTGGCGGGCCGTGGGGAAGTGCCCGCCCGAGTCACCGGCGAAGACCACGTCCGGCGCGAGCACCTTGAGCAGTTGGTCCAGCTCACCGGAATCGGTGGCGGCGACGAACGCTTCGAGCACCCGGCGCTGCTCGGCCGGGTCAGCGGTGTGCCGGGGGACATCCGGCGCGGCGACTGCCCGACGTGCGCGGGCGGCGAGCTGCCGGGCAGCCACGTCGGTGGTGCCGAGCACCTCGGCGACCCGGGCGAACGGCACCGCGAACACGTCGTGCAGCACGAGGGCGACCCGCTGCTCCGGGGTGAGCCGCTCCAACACCACAAGCAGAGCCGTACCGACCTGGTCGGTGCGGACCGCCCGCTCCGCCGGGTCAGGTGCGTACCCGTCCGTCGGCGGCCCAGCGCCCAACTGGCTCACCACCGGCTCCGGGAGCCACTGCCCGGGGTACGCCTCCCGCCGGACCCGGGCCGAGCGGAGCACGTCCAGGCAGATCCGGCCGCAGGCGGTGGTCAGCCACGCGGACAGTTCGCGGATCTCGGCGCGGGCCGCCGGGTCGGCGAGCGCCCCGGCGTAGCGCAGCCAGGTCTCCTGCACCGCGTCCTCGGCCTCGCTGCGGCTGCCCAGCATCCGGTGGGCCACCGCGAGCAGCCGGCCCCGCTCGGCCTCGAACTCCGTCGCCAGGTCCCGCACGACCCACCACCCTCCCCCGACCGGCACCGTCCTGGCGTACATCCTCCCGGCAACTGGGAACACCGGCAGCCCCTGGACGCCCCGGCAGGCCCGGGGACAGCCGGTGCGTCAAGCGGTCCGCGCCGACCGGTGGTGGTGTGGGATGGTCCTCGGCGGGCGAATCGCCTGCGGGTGGGCGATGATCCGTGGATGAGCGCACCCCAGCAAGGGCGGATCGTGGCACCCGACGGCGGCTCGGTACGGGAGCTGCTGCGGGTCGGCGCACCTGTGGATCTCAGCGCGATCGATCCACGGTCCACGCCCGGTGTGCCGAGCACGGCGGGGCGGGGCGAGCACCGTAAGGCCTGGGCACGAGAGCAGGTGGAGCTGGTCGGCGGCGAGCTGGCCCGACAGCAGGAGATGCTCTTCGCGATGGCCAAGACCGGATCGGACCGGTCGGCGCGCAGAGTGCTGCTTGTGCTCCAGGCGATGGACTGCGGTGGCAAGGACGGCACGATCAAGCGGGTTGCCGGCGCGATGAACCCGTTGGGCCTGCACATCCGCTCGTTCGGGCCGCCGACCCGCCAGGAGTTGCGGCACGACTTCCTCTGGCGGATCCGTCGTGAGTTGCCGCCGCCCGGGTACGTGGGGATGTTCAACCGTTCGCAATACGAGGACGTGTTGATCGCCCGGGTCGCTTCGCTGGTGCCGGAGGCGACCTGGCGGGCCCGCTATGACGAGATCAACTCGTTCGAGCGGGAGTTGACCGACGATGGCGTATCCGTGATCAAGGTGATGCTGCACATCTCGTACGCCGAGCAGGGCGAGCGCCTGCTGGAGCGGCTCACCGACCCGCGTAAGCACTGGAAGTACAACCCCTCCGACGTCGACTCCCGGGCCCAGTGGGACGACTACCAGGCCGCGTACGCCGAGGCACTCAGCCGGTGCGGCACGGACGCCGCGCCCTGGTTCGTGGTGCCGGCGGACCGGAAGTGGTACAGGGACTGGGCTGTGGCTCATCTGCTGCGTGAGACGTTCGACACCCTCGACCTGGGGTATCCGGCTGCCGATTTCGACGTCGAGCGGGAGCGGGAGCGGTTGCTTTCTGAGGGAGCGGGTGCGGGTGGGACGGCCGAGATGAACAGTAGGTGAACGAGCGGTGAATGACGCCTGGCCAGGGGTGGGCCGGCGAATTCACGGTTCTGTCGTTTCCTAGCATTCACCGGGCGGGTGCCCGACGGGTGCCGCCACCCTTCCACCGACGCGACGAGGTCTGTGCTGTGAAGTTTTCCTTCCGCCCCACCGAGGGCGCCTTCTACGAGCTCTTCACCAGGGCCGCGCAGAACCTGGTCCGGGGCACCGCACTGCTCAACGAGCTGGCGCTGCCCGGCGTGGACGTGCAGTCCGTCAGCGAGCGGCTGACCGAGGTCGAGCACGACAGCGACCAGATCACCCACGACCTGTACAAGAAGATCAACTCGACCTTCATCACGCCATTCGACCGGGAGGACATCTACCGGCTCGGCTCGCTGCTCGACGACGTGATGGACCACCTGGAAGCGGTCGGCGATCTGCTCTACCTGTACGGGCTGACCGAACTGCCGGCGCTGCCCCGCGAGCTGCACGAGATGGTCAACGTGCTCGACCAGCAGGCCAAGCTGACCGCCGACGCGATGCCTCGCCTGCAGTCGATGAAGGATCTCGAGGACTACTGGATCGAGTGCAACCGGCTGGAGAACGAGGGCGACCGGATCAACCGGCAACTGCTCGTCCGGCTCTTCTCGGGTGAGTACGACGCGTTGACGGTGCTGAAGATGAAGGAGGTCGCCGACGAGTTGGAGGCCGCCTGCGACGCCTTCGAGCACGTGGCCAACACGGTCGAGACCATCGCCGTCAAGGAGTCCTGAGCCGGTGACTCCCGAACTCATCGCCGTGCTGGCGGTGATCGCGGTGGCCCTGGCGTTCGACTACACCAATGGTTTCCACGACGCCGCCAACGCGATCGCGACAAGCGTCTCCACCCGTGCGCTGACACCCCGGATCGCCCTCGGGCTTGCCGCGGTCGGCAACTTCATCGGCGCGCACTTCGGCGCCGGGGTCGCCAAGACCGTCGGCGACGGCCTGGTCACCCTCCCCACCGGTGTGAGCAGCCTCGGTGTGGTCTTCGCCGGGGTGCTCGGCGCGATCGCCTGGAACCTGATCACCTGGTACTTCGGTCTGCCCTCGTCGTCCTCGCACGCGCTCTTCGGCGGCCTGGTCGGTGCGACCCTGTTGTCCACCGGGGGCACCGTGCAGTGGGGCAACATCGGTGAGAAGGTGCTGCTGCCGATGGTGCTGTCGCCGATCGTCGGCCTCACCCTCGGCTACCTGCTGATGCTGGCCATCCTCTGGCTGTTCCGGAAGGGGCAGCCGGGCAAGCTCAACCGGGGCTTCCGCCACGCGCAGACCGTTTCGGCGGCGGCCATGTCGGTCGGCCACGGTATGCAGGACGCCGCCAAGACCATGGGCATCGTGGTGCTGGCGCTCTACACCGGCGGTTTCCAGGAGAGCAAGACGCACATCCCGGGCTGGGTGTTCTGGACCTCGGCGACCATGCTGGCCCTCGGCACGTACGCCGGCGGTTGGCGGATCATCCGCACTCTCGGTCGTAAGATCATCGACCTCGGGCCGCCGGAGGGCTTCGCCGCCGAAACGGTTGCCAGCGCGGTGCTCTACTTCAACGCCCTGGTGCTGAAGGCACCGATCTCCACCACCCACACGATCACGTCGGCGATCATGGGCGTGGGTGCGACCAAGCGGCTCTCCGCGGTCCGCTGGAACGTCGCCGGCAACATCGTGCTCGCCTGGATCATCACGTTCCCGGCCGCCGCGCTGATCGCCTGCATCACCTACCTGGTGGTGCGCCCGCTCTTCGGCTGACCTGTTCCGGGCCCCTTGCCGACGCCTCGCGCGTCAGCAAGGGGCCCGTCCGGTCAGACGTACTGCACGCCGATCTGTTCGCGGATCGTGTCCAGCAGCGCCATCACCTCAAGGGTGGCGGCGTGCGGCACCAGCGGGCTCTCGGTGAGCCCGGCGGCGAGGCAGCGCTGCACCTCGATCGCCTCGTACTGGTAGCCGTTTCCGGCCTCGTCGGCCGCGATCGTCTCCGGCTCGGCACCGGCCCGGTGCAGGGTCAGCGAACCCGGCCGGAAGAACGGCTCCGGCAGGTCGATCCGGCCCGTGCTGCCGGTGATCGAGGCGGACAACTCACTCGACCCCACCATGCCGCAGCTCAGCGTGGCCAGAGCGCCGGTGTCGTAGCCGAACAGGATGCCGGTGTTCTCATCCGTGCCCTCCGGGCCGAGCTGCGCCCAGGACCGGATGTGCTGTGGCACGCCGAGCAGCAGGTGGGCCAGGCTGATCGGGTAGATCCCCAGGTCGAGCAGGGCGCCCCCGCCCAGCGCCGCGTTGCGCATCCGGTGCTCCGGCGGGAACGGCCCGGCCACCCCGAAGTCGGCCCGGACACCGGTCACCGTGCCGATCGCTCCGTCCGCGATCAGCTCGACCACCCGCAGGATCAGCGGGTTCAGCCGCATCCACATGGCCTCCATCAGGAAGACCCCGGCGGCGCGGGCAGTGTCCACCAAGTCGGTGCTGGTGGCCAGGTCGAGGGTGAAGGGCTTCTCCAGCAGCACCGCACGCCCGGCGGTCAGGCAGGTCATCGCCGCCTCGTAGTGCGCCGAATGCGGCGTCGCCACGTAGATCGCGTCGACCTCCGAGTCAGCGGCCAACTCCGCCCAGGAGCCGTACGCGCGCTTCGCGCCGTAGGTGTCGGCGAAGCGCTGCGCGTTCTCCACCGCACGGGAGCCGACCGCGACCAGCTCGGCGTCCGGCACCAGCCGGAGGTCTTCGGCGAAACGGCTGGCGATGTGGCCGGTGGCCAGGATGCCCCAACGAGTCATGCCGGAACGTTAACCGAGCCAGGTGAACCACCAGCTCGCCGGTCCGCCCGCCCGCATTCCGGCCGGTCCGCCGGGCCCGCCTGCCGCGTGATCAACACGGGGTCGGCGATGTCGCGGTATCCCGCCACGAGGACAGCCCTACGCCGATCTCGAGCCGATCAACCCGCTGCTGGGTCGATCCGCCCAATACGTGGGCGTGCGCCCGTTAGCCGAGTGAGGCCGATCTGGAGTGTCACCCAGCAGAGGGCACGCCGGTGGACACGCTCTGGCGAGCAGGAGTGTTCGGCAGGCGGAGACTCACCGCTAGGCCGAGACCGGAGCAGATGAGGAAGGCCGCTACCCAGGCATCTTCCGAGAACGCCGGGATGGCGAGCAGCGCAGACACGACGGCAACCAGCAGTCGCACCAGGATGCCGTTGCGAGCACCGGTCGCCCAGGCCGCCGTAATCAGCGCCGAGCCACCCATCCACGCCAAGAAGCTGTAGCAGGGGCCGGCGAGGAGGACGCCGCCGACCAGCCAGCCGATATCGACCGTCTCACCAGAGGCGAGCCCTTGGGTGAGGGTGAGCAACACCTGGACCATTGAGATGACTGCCACGGAGATCGGCCCGTTCCACAAGAACCACGCGACCCCCCAGCCAAGCCCGGTTTCGCCATGTGTCTGCGTCTCCACCAGCCCACCCTCGACCAATCGCTGATCCCTTTCGGCAAGCCCACACGGTCGAGTTGCCAACAGCAAGTGCGCGTGATGAAGCGCTCGTGCCGATCAGGAGGCAAGCGTCTCTTACGGCTACGGTCGGGCGGGCTACATCCGGTCGGTGAGTCGCGCGACGAAGACGCGCCAAGTCGTCGGGGCGAAGGTGAGTGCCGGACCGGTCGGGTCCTTCGAGTCCCGCACGGCCACGACGTCGGGAAGGTTGTCGGCGACCTCGACACAGTCACCGCCGTTGGAGCTGCTGCGCGTGCTTTTGCGCCACTGTGCGCCAGTCAGGTCAGCCATGCTCTTGCCTTTAGGAAGTCGATGGTGTGGCGACGCGGGAGTGCCACCGACCGCAGCGTATCCCAGATGGCCCATAGCGCGGCGGTGTCATTTGTCAGCCGTCCGGCCGCCTGGTCGTCCAGGTACGCAACGTCGCCATCGTCGGTCGTCGCGATGACAAACGGCCCTGCTTGCCCGGGATGGATGCCCGCGTCCAAGGGCAGCACATGCAGGAGGACGTTGGGCCGCTGAGCCATCTTGACCAGATGGTCTATCTGCGGGTGCATGACGGCAGGGTCTCCGCGGCGAAGGGCGAACTCATCGATGACCGCGACGAAGAGCGGCGGTTTGCGCCTTTCGAGGACGGCTCTCTGCCGGCGCAATCGCGTTTCGACGTAGTCCGCGACCTCGTCCGGCCCGAGCAATCCGCTGCTCAGCACCACCGAGGCGTACTCGGGGGTCTGCAGTAGACCCGGGATCACCGCCACTTGAAAGGCGCGCAGTGACGTCGCCTGTAGCTCTGTTTCTACCCATGGGCGCAACCACGCCGGTTCACGTCGCTTGAAGACGTCCGGCCAAATGTCCTCAACTTCGCGGCCGAGAGCCTTGGCGGCTGCGGCGCGGTGGCGTGGGTGAGGGACGCGCCCTGGCGTAATCCATCGGGCGACCGTCTTCGGATCAACGCCGACCTGCTCGGCAAGGCTCTCGACAGTCTCGCCCGTGTCGGCCATCGCTGCTCGTAGCGCCTGGTTCATGGTCGTCTCCCGAAGGACGTCTTTGACGTCTCTAGAACCTATATCTACAGGGTGTAGCCGTCCAGCCTCAACAAGCGATGGTGATCCTCATAGGACAGCGTGAGCCGGTGGGGGCCAAGGAGCCCGCCGGTCGCGCCGACCGGGGTCGCCCCATGGGCGAGCACTCAGGGGCGGCCCCTTCCCAACGGCTGACAGGGGAGACCGTGCCGAGCGAGCAACCGAAGCCGACAGACCAGCCGTCTACATCGCCACCAGCCCGACCGAGCCGGCTCCTCGACCCGCCGTTCCGCGGGTCAAGCCGGGGCACGCGGGCGAACCGCGTTCCGGACCACCGCTGGGGCCCGGAGTCCGGCCGCCAGTTCATAGCCGGCGAATTGGTCAGCCTGACCCGCGCCGCGAGCCCGCAGTTCATACGCCCGCTGACCGTCCGCGTCATTCGCGAGTTGACCGATCGGCATCCGCCGTACGGATGGACGTGGATTGAGGGTTACGAGCTGAACCCCAAGGGCTTGGCGTTGGCGAAGCGCGAGTTGTTCGTCCTGCGTGAGGGCGTGCGCTGGCTCGTCGCGGCCCCGCCTGCCTCGGGCCCGTCAACCGCCCGCCGGGGTTCGGCAAGGATCGCAAGGGCCGACCGATGACCCGCCGCGATCCCGCCCACCTTCCCGCTCGGCCGACGTGGCGATGCAGGGCTTGCGGGATCGCTTGGCCCTGCTCAGCCGCGAAGCTCCGCCTGCTGGGCGAGTACCGGACCGACCGCCCGGGCCTGCTCGTTTACCTCTCAATCCTTCAGGCGGAGGCCGCCTGCCATCTCGCCGAGCTGAATCCGAGCGCCCCTCCTGCCGAACTGTTCGAGCGCTTCGTGGGCTGGGCGCGCGCCCGGTAGCGCCACCTTCGGGAACTAGGCTCGCATCATGACGATCGACAGTGACGGCTTCGCCGCCCCGGCCGCCCTGGTCGAGCACGCCCGCAGGTTCCAGGCCGAGGGCGGCACCCCGGCGGTGCCGCGGGTCGCGGCCACCGTGTTGCTGCTGCGTCCGACCGACGCCGACTTCGAGGTGTACGTCATCCGCCGGGTCGCCGCCATGACCTTCGGCGGGATGTACGCCTTTCCCGGCGGCGGAGTGGACCGCTCCGACTCCGAGGCACACCTGGACTGGGCAGGCCCGGCACCAACCGAGTGGGCCGGCCGGCTCGGCGTGACCCCGGATGCCGCCCAGTCGGTGGTCTGCGCCGCTGCGCGGGAGGTCTTCGAGGAGGCCGGCGTGCTGCTTGCCGGCCCGGACCCGGCGACCGTGGTGGGCGACGTCAGCGGCGACGACTGGGAGACGGCCCGGCAGGAGCTGGAGGGGCGTCGGCTGGGCTTTGCCGCATTTCTCGCGGACCGTCAGCTCACGCTTCGTTCGGACCTGCTGCTGCCATGGAGCCGGTGGATCACGCCGGAGTTCGAGCCGCGCCGCTTCGACACGTACTTCTTCGTGGCCCTGCTGCCGGCGGGGCAGCGGACCCGCGACGTCTCCGGCGAGGCCGACCACACTCTGTGGATCCGGCCGGCGGACGCCCTCGCCCGGGCCCAGGCCGGCGAGCTGACCATGCTGCCGCCCACCCTGGTCACGCTGGCCCAGGTGGCTGCGGCAGGCGACCTGGCCGGGGTGGCGCGAGCGGCGGCCGACCGGGACGCCGCCACGCCGGTCACCCCGCGCCTGCACCTGCCGCTGGACGGCGAGCCACGCTTCGTGCTCGCCTGACCCCCGCCCCTGACCCCGCTGGCCCTAGTGCGTGCCGTCAAGGTCCGCACAACTTCAGGGATACTGCTGCCTCCTCGTCGAAGGAAGCAGCAACTTCAGGGAAGTTGTGCAGATCTTGGCCGGCACACGCCAAAGGGCGCCGGTCAGGTCGACCGACGCCCTTCGCGGACCGGGAACCAGCGGCTCAGCCGAAGCGGCCGGTGATGTAGTCCTCGGTCTTCTTCACGCTCGGGTTGCTGAAGATCTTCTGGGTGTTGTCGTACTCGATGAGCCGGCCCGGGTCGCCGGTCTTCTCGATCGAGAAGAAGGCGGTCCGGTCCGACACACGCGCGGCCTGCTGCATGTTGTGCGTCACGATGATGATCGTGAACTTGTCCTTGAGCTGGAACATCAGGTCCTCGATCGCCAGCGTGGAGATCGGGTCCAGAGCCGAGCACGGCTCGTCCATCAGCACGACCTGCGGCTCGACCGCGATGGTGCGGGCGATGCAGAGCCGCTGCTGCTGACCACCGGAGAGGCCCGCACCGGGCTTGCCCAGCCGGTCCTTGACCTCGTCCCACAGGTTCGCCGAGCGCAGCGCCTTCTCGGCCGCGTCCTCCAGGATCGACTTGCGGCGGACCCCGTTGAGCTTCAGCCCGGCCACCACGTTCTCGAAGATGCTCATGGTGGGGAACGGGTTCGGCCGCTGGAAGACCATGCCGATCATGCGTCGGACCGCGGTGACGTCCACGTCCCGGTCGTAGATGTCCTGGTCGTCGATGGTCAGGCTGCCCTCGACCCGGGCCCCCGGCAGCACCTCGTGCATACGGTTGATCGACCGCAGGAACGTGGACTTGCCGCAGCCGGACGGGCCGATCAGGGCGGTGACCGTCTTCGGCTCGACGGTCAGGTTGATGTTCTCGATCGCCTTGAAGCCGCCGTAGTAGGCGGTGACGTTCGATGCTGCGACGCGCTTGGCCATGGTGATACCTCCGGGGTTCATCGGCTGAGCCTGTTGCGACGGGCCAGCAGCTTCGCCGCGATCGTCAGGATGAGCACGAGGGCGACCAGGGTGAGTGCCGCGGTCCACGCCCGTGCCGGCGCGTACTTCGACGCGTCACCGGCCTGCTGGTAGACGAAGAGGGACAGCGACGACTGGTTGTTCTCGAAGGGGTTGGTGTTGATCGCGGCACCGCCGCCGGCGACCAGCAGCACCGGCGCGGTCTCGCCGGCCGCACGGGCGATGGCAAGCATGACGCCTGTGACGATGCCGGGAAGCGCCGTCGGCAGCACCACCCGCAGGATGGTCTTCCACTTGGGTACGCCGAGCGCGTAGGCGCCCTCGCGCAGCGGCGGCGGGACGAGGCGGAGCATCTCCTCGGTGGACCGGACGATGGTGGGCAGCATCAGCACGCTCAGCGCGAGCGCGGCGGCGAACCCGGAGAAGCTGGGCCGGCCGTCGTTGAACCACGGCGACACGACCAGCACCCAGAACGCCAGCACGAAGAGGCCGGAGACGATCGACGGGATGCCGGTCATCACGTCCACGAAGAACCGGATCGTGAAGGCGAACTTGCCCCGGCCGTACTCGACGATGTAGATGGCGCACAGGATGCCGAGCGGCACGGTGATCAGGGTGGCGATGCCGACCTGCTCCAGCGTGCCGACGATCGCGTGGTACGCGCCACCGTTCGGGTCCCGGGCCCCGATGTTGTTCATCGAGGTCTGGAAGAAGTCGGCGTCCAGCCGATCGGTGCCCTTGCTGACCAGCGTCCAGACCACCGACACCAGCGGCAGCACCGCCAGCACGAACGCGGAGTGGATCAGCGCGCTCCAGGTGCGGTTGCGGGCCGACCGGCGCCCCTCGACCGCGTTGGCCGCGGCGAAGAGCCCGACGAGGTAGAGCACCGCGCCGAGGACGACCACGAGGACCGGCCCGCCGATGTCGGTGCCGTAGACGATCGCGGCGGAGAGCGCCAGGGCCGCCACGGCGATGGCCGGTGCGGCGTACCAGGGCAGCCGCCGGCCCCGCAGCGACGAAGGCTGGGCCGGCGGACGAGTGCGGTGGGAGGTGACGGTTGTGGTCATGCGGCCGACTCCGTGAACTCCCGGCGGCGGTAGATGATCGCCCGCGCCGTGATGTTGACGATCAGCGTGATGGCGAACAGCACCAGACCGGAGGCGATCAACGCGCCCCGGCCGGTCTCGTTCGCCTCGCCGAACGCGTTGGCGATGTTGGCGGCGATGGTGTTGCCGCCGTTCTGGATCAGGTTGAACGAGATGTTGAAGGTGATGCCGAGGGTCAGCGCCAGGGCGATGGTCTCGCCAAGCGCCCGGCCGAGGCCGAGCATCATCGCGGCGATGATGCCGGGGCGGCCGTACGGGATCACCGCGGTGCGGAGCATTTCCCAGCGGGTGGCGCCCAGGGCGAGGGCGGCCTCCTCGTTGGCCGTTGGCGTCTGGAGGAACACCTCGCGGGAGAGCGAGGTGATGATCGGCAGCACCATGATCGCGAGCACCAGAGCGCCCAGCATGACGGACGCGCCGAACGGGCCGTCTCCGCCGAAGAGCGGGATCCAGCCGAAGTGCTGGTTCAGCCAGACCGAGAAGTCCTGGACCGGGCTGCTGAAGACGTCCCGCCCCCAGAGGCCGAAGACCACGCTCGGCACGGCGGCGAGCAGGTCGACCAGGAAGCCGAGCGCGGTGCCCAGCCGACGGGGTGCGTAGTGCGAGAGGTAGAGCGCGATACCGAGTGCCACCGGCACTGCCATCAGCAGCGCCAGCGCTGAGCTGAGCAGGGTGCCGAAGGCGAGCGCGCCGATGCCGAACTTCGGCTGCGTCTCGTTGGGGGACCAGCCCTCGTAGGACCAGAAGTTTTCGGTGTTGGCGCGCAGGGCCGGCACCGCCTTCGCGACCAGGAAGATCGCGATGGCGGCGATGATGACCAGAACTGCGGTGCCGGCGGCCAGGGTGAGACCGCGGAAGGCCCGCTCGGCGCCGAACTTACGGCTGCGCGGCAGCGCGCCGCCGCCGCCCAGCCCGGCGCCGCCCGGGGAACGGGTGCTGACTGGTGCCTCGGCCACACGCGCCGAGGCACCGGCGGGCCACTCGTGACTCTGGGTCACGCGCGTCCCGCCGGTGCCGGCGTCGGCCGAGCGGTGAGGGGTTTCACCCATCTGCTCGCTCGATTCGATTGCGGAGGTGGTGGGGTTCGGGTCAGGAGATGTTCTTGACTGCGGCCTCGACCTTGGTGCGGACGCTCTCCGGCAGCGGGGCGTAGCCCAGCTCGGTCATGGCAGCCTGGCCCTCGGTGCTGGCCGCGTAGCCCAGCAGGCCCTTGACCAGCGGCAGCTTGTCGGCCGCGAGGCCCTTGCTGCAGACGATCTCGTACGTCGCCAGGACGATCGGGTAGGCCCCGGCCTCCTTGGTGTTGTAGTCGATCGACAGCTTGAGGTCGTCGCCCTGGCCGTCGACCTTGGCACCGGCGATGGTCTTGCCGGCAGCCTCGGCGGTCAGCGCGGCGAACTCGCCCGCACCGTTTCCGATCTTGGACATCTTCAGGCCGGCGTTCTCGGCGAACGACCACTCCATGTAACCGATGGTGCCGTCGGCAGCCTTGACCTTGCTGGCCACGCCGTCCGAGCCCTTGGCGCCGGTGCCGCCCGGGGCCTTCCACGCCTTGGCCTTACCGAGGGTCCAGTCGGCCTCGGCGGTCTTCGACAGGAAGTTGGTGAAGTTGTCGGTGGTGCCCGACTCGTCCGAGCGGTGGACGGTCTGGATGGTGGTCGACGGCAGCTTGGCGTCCGGGTTGTCAGCCTTGATCGCCGCGTCGTCCCACTTGGTGACCGTGCCGGCGAAGATCTTCGCCAGGGTGGCCGGCTTGAGCTGGAGGTTGTCCACGCCGCTGACGTTGTAGGCGATGGCCACCGGGCCGATCACCATCGGCAGGTGGATGGCCTTGCCGCCGGCGCACTTGGCGTCGGCCTGCGGCTGCTCCTCCGGCTTGAGCGCGGAGTCCGAGCCGGCGAAGTCGGCGGTCCCGGCGATGAACGCCTGGATGCCGGCGCCCGAGCCGGTCGCCTCGTAGTTGATCGTCGTGCCCTGGCACTTCATCTGGTACGCCTTGATCCACTCGGCCATGGCGTTCTTCTGCGCCGACGAGCCCTGGGCGTTCAGCGTTCCGGTAGCGCAGTCGACCGCGGCGGTCGAGCCCGAAGCGCTGGCGCCGGTGGCGGGCTCGTTGTTGTCCGAGCCGCATGCACTGAGGCCGAGCGTCGCGGCGAGGGCGAGGCCGGCAATAGCGCCGTACCGCTGGAGCTTCACCTGAGGGGTTTCCCTTCGCGTCTGACTTGGCGCCCCGAATCCGGGGGCCGAGGACCGGCATTGACCGGCTGACACGAAAGTTAGAAGTGTCAGGTAGCCGGTTTGCCGGTCGCAAGTGAACGCAAGGTGAACACGTGCGGCCTCCGGGGTGGCCGCTTGCTGAGGGTGAGTTGTCCGTTAAGTGAACTCAGGTACGCCTGTCGGATGTATGGGTATATTTCCGGTTCGCCGTTATCCCGCCGAAGCCCAGCCGTGACCCGCCGGTGACCGAATTCCAGCGGCGACCGACGGTCAGCCCAGGTGGTAGTTGATGTGCGCGGACCAGCGGGCGAAACCCAGCCGCTCGTAGAGCGCGACCGCCCCGGTGTTCGACTCGTCCACGTAGAGCATCACCCGGTCCAGGCCGCGCTTGTCCCGCAGGTACGCCAGCCCGGCAGTGGTCAACGCCCGGCCGAGCCCGCCGCCGTGCGCGGTCGGCTCCACGCCCAGGACGTACACCTCGCCGATCCGGGCCGACCCGGGGCGCTCGTGCACCTTGGTCCAGTGGAAGCCGAGCAGTCGGCCGGTCGCGGTCTCCTCGGCGAGCAGGAAGCCGGCCGGGTCGAACCACGGTTCGGCGAGGCGGACCCGCAGGTCGTCGGAGGTCCACCGCCCCTGCTCGGGGTGCTCGGCGAAGGCGCGCGAGTTGAGGGTCAGCCAGGCCGCGTCGTCGGCTCCGGGCCGGAACGCGCGCAGCGCCACCCCGTCGGGCAGGCGCGGCTCGCCCAATGGGGCGGCCAGTGGCCGGCGCAACTGCCAGAGCACCCGGGCGCGGGTGAACCCGAGGTCGACACCGAGCGCCGCGGCCGAGGGGTGGTCGCCGTGCGCCCACGCCCGCAGTGGCCCGGTGGCCGAGGCGAGTACGCCCCGGGCCAGCGCCCGACCGGTGCCCCGCCGCCGGTACGCGGGATGCACCACCAGCTCGACTCCGATCCCACCGACCGGGTCGGTGGTGTCGAGGTGCGCGTACCCGGTGAGGGTGCCGTCGTCGGCGCGGGCGATCAGGTGCAAGGCCGGGGCGTCCGGGTCGCGCAGTCGGAGCAGCACGTGCTCGTCGAGCGGGTTCGCGCCGTCGGTGTCGCCCGCGGAACTGGCGAGGGATAGCACGTCGGCGATCTCCGCCGGTGCCAGTCGGTCGGTCCGGGTCACCTGGTCGCTGGTCGGCTCCGCGCTGCTCATCCCGTCACCGTATCCGGTGCGTGTCGTGACGCCCGGAGCGTCGCCGAGTTAAGCCGCGGGCGGTGTGGAGTGCGGCCTGCGTGCCGACCCTCCCCGACCCGTGCGGCGGACAGCCCGTCCGCCTCACGTCGGGTCGGTGGGCAGTGCTTCCAGCTCGAACCGCGCGGTCAGGTCGGGCAGGATCCGGCGCAGCGCGTCCACGGTGCCCTGCCGGTTCCCGCCGGCGTCGTGCAGCAGCACCACCGAGCCCGGTTCGGCCTGGGCCAGCACCGTTGCGGTGATCTTGCCGGCACCGGGCAGTTCCCAGTCCGACGGGTCCACCGACCAGTGCAGCGGGGTCATGCCGAGCTGGTGCGCCACCGACACCACCGGGTACGTCCAGGCGCCACCCGGCTGGCGGTACCAGACGATCGGTGCGTCCGGTACCGCCGCCCGGATCGCGTCGTTGGTGCGCAGGAGGTCGGAGCGGATCGCGTCGGTCGATCGGGTCCCCAGACTGACGTCGTGGTGCCACGAGTGGTTGCACAGGGTGTGCCCGCCGTTGACGATCGCCTGGATCAGGTCGGGGTGGTTCTGTGCGTTCTCACCGACCACGCAGAACGTGGCCCGGACGTCGAATTCGCGCAGCAGGGCGAGGACCTGCGGGGTGTACTGCGGGTCCGGCCCGTCGTCGAAGGTCAGCGCGAGCCGTGGAGAGCCGGTGGTGGCGTGCGCACCGAACAGTTGGTCGTCCCCGGCGTCTCGTCCGGACCCGTCCTGACCGGCCTGGGCGGGGCCGGCGCTGCCGCTGACGCTGGGGGCGCCGCTCGGCTCGCCGCCGCTGGGCTGGTCGGCATAGCCCGGTGCGTCGGCGTTCGACGTGATCCCGGTGGAGTGTCGTTGGGCCTGCTGGTCGGGGACGAGACTGCGGCCCAGCACGTACGCCGAGCCGAGCAGCGCCGCCACCACCAGCGTCACGATCCCCGCCGCCTTCGCGGTCGAGTCGCCCCGCGTCACAACTTCCGCCTGGTTGGCCGGTCAGGCCGGCCCGTTGCCCCCGTGGTCAATGCGCGCACCGTCGCCCCTTTCTCCGACAAACCCGGCAGTCAGAATAGGACTGCCAAGCTGCGCAAAAAGGGCATATAGGAAATCGCCTGGAGCGACTCGCGGATCAGACGGGCAGGGGTGCGTGCTCTGCCTCGGCGAGCGACCGGGACGGCGGGACGACGAACTTGTAGCCGACCTGGCGAACGGTGCCGATCATCGACTCGTACTCCGAACCGAGCTTGGCGCGGAGTCGCCGCACGTGCACGTCCACCGTGCGAGTGCCGCCAAAGTAGTCATAGCCCCAGACCTCGCGCAGGAGCTGATCCCGGGTGAACACCCGACCCGGGTGCTGGGCCAGGAACTTCAGCAGCTCGAACTCCTTGTAGGTGAGGTCGAGCGGGCGGCCCTTGAGCTTGGCCGCGTACGTGTCGGGGTCGATGGTCAGCTCGCCGGCCCGGATCGAGCCGCCCGCGCCAGCTGTCGCGTTGCTCAGCCGGCCCACCGCCAGCCGCAACCGTGCCTCGACCTCGGCGGGGCCGGCCGAGGCGAGGATGACGTCGTCGACGCCCCAGTCGGCGTTCAGCGCGATCAGGCCGGCCTCGGTCACCACCGCGACCAGCGGCACGCCGAGCCCGGTGGCGTGCAGCATTCGGCAGGTCGCGCGGGCCTCGCTCAGCTCCGACCGGGCATCCACCATCACCGCGTCCGGGCTGGGGCCCGCGACCAGGGTGCGGACGTCGCGCGGCGCGGTGCGGACCGAGTGCGGCAGCAGGTCGAGTGCCGGCAGCACAGCCGACGGTTCGCCTGCGCGCGCAGTCACCAGCAGCAGGATTTCCACGATCACCTCCGTCCCGGCGGCGCGGGGGCCGCACGCGACCAGACACACTCACAACTGAGTGCGCTGAGAAATTGCGTGGTCCCGGCGTCGCTGACGGGCGGGTAACGGGTCGAGCCTAACTGATCGCCTCGGCCGCGCCGTCGGGCCATTTCCCGTTTGTCTACCTTGCCCCTGATCGTGGCGCAAATTTTAACGTTGCTGAAACCCATGACCACCGCGTCGGGCGGTCGGTCTGGCACGATCGGGTCGTGTTTCCCTCCACCTCGCCCGAGGCCGGCCGCGAATCGTGGCCCGCCGGGCCCCACCCGGGTCCGGCCGCCGCACCGACCCGCGGCCACCCGCCCGCGCCGCGTACCGGTCCGACCGCCGCCGACGGGGATCGTCGCGAACGAGGTGGGCCTCGTCGTGCCCGTCGCGCCGGCGAGCCGGCTCGCCGATCCGAAGACGAGATCGACGAGTCGGAGGAGGAGGTCGTACCCCCGGTCGAGGTGCGTCGCCAGTTGGCGGTGACCATCGCCGGCTTCGCCGCGCTGCTCGGCGTCGGCTTGGTGCTGGGCGCGCAGACGTCGGGCCCCGGCCACCGGCTGCCGTTCGCCTTCATCATCTTCGGCGTCCAGCTGCTGTTCGTGCTCGCCTGGACGATGGCCATGCGCCCGCCCGCGCTGCTGGTGGTCGCTGGGATAAGCGCCGCGGTCGCGGCGCTCGCGGACATCGCCGCGGTGCAGACCGACATCGCCGGGCTGGCGCCGCTGGGTTACCTGGCCGCGGGCGGGTTCATCGCCGCGGTGCTCGGCCAGTTGGTGCGCCGGGTCGACCGGGTTCGGGTCACCGACTCACTCGGCGCCACGCTGCTCATCGTGGTCGGGGTGGTGGCGTTCGGCACCCTGATCGTGCTCAGCCGGATCCCGGCCGGCACCCAGGCGATCACCGTCTGCCTGTCCGCGAGCGGCGTCGCGCTGACCGTCGCTCGGCTCACCGACGCCGTGCTGCCCTGGCCCCGGCTGGCTCCGCAGGTGCCCCGGGGCGCCGCCGGGGTGGTGGCCGGCGCGATGGTCGGCACGCTCACCAGCGCACTGCTGGGCAGCTACCTGGTGGCTCCCTTCACTCCGACCAGGGCCGCCGTGATCGGCCTGGTCGCGGCGGTCACCGCCGTCCTCTCCGATCTCGCCGTGGGGTACGCCGAGGCGGGCCGCCTGATGGCCGGTGAACCACCAACGATGTGGGTGGCCCGACACATGCAGGGTCCGCTCGGCGGCTTCGCTCTCGCGGCGCCGGCCGCGTACGCCATGTGCATGCTCTTCCTCTGAGTCGCGGTTGAGCCCGGAGCCGGTCGGGTACCTATGGGTGCGCCGCGCTGCGGCACCGGTACGGACGCCCCGTCGCACCTCGGCGGGCGGAGACAGGAGGCGGCGTGGCGCAGGAGTATCCGGCGAGTGCGGTCCGGCCCCGGCGGCGTGGTCGCAAGCTGCTCATCGCCCTTGTCGTCCTGCTCGTGCTGGTGGCGGGGCTGCTGGTGGTCGCGGACCGGGTAGCGGTCGGGGTGGCCGAGCGGCTCGTTGCCGACCGGGTCCGCCAGGAGATCACCAAGCAGGGCGCGCAATCCGCCGAGCCCGATGTGGAGGTGGGCGGGACTCCGTTCCTCACCCAGGTGCTGGATGGCCGTTACCAGCGGGTCACCATCAATCTGCGGGACGTGCAGGCCCCGGTCGAGGGCGACGCCGTGCGGCTGCCGGTGCTCGATGTGACCGCCCGCAACGTCCGGGCCTCACTGGACACCCTGCGCACCGGCCAGGGTGACATCGTGGCGGACACCGTCAACGGCGCCGGCACGATCAGCTACGACAGCCTCGCCGCGTTGCTGAAGCGTCCGGGGCTCACGCTTGGCGAGCAGAATGGCAAGCTCGCCGTCACGGGTCCGGCCGACATCCTCGGTCAGAAGATCACGATCAGCGGCACCGCCGACGTCACCGTCGCCGACAACGGCGCGGTCGCCCTGCGTTTCAACGACCTGGACGCCGCGGGTCTGCCGAACCTGCCGCTGGCCCGCACCTTCCTGAACAACTTCGCCAAGAGCATCTCCATCGACGTGCCCCTGCCCGACCTGCCGTTCCAACTTGCCGTCCGCGAGGTCCGGCCGCTGCCGGAAGGGTTGGCGGTCACCGTCGATGCGAAGAACGTACCGATCAACTCGGTCGGCTGAGGTGGGATGCCGGTCCAGCCGGCGGCTCGGGTCGTTCCCGGATGGTGGTCAGCTCAGTGGCGGCACGGTCACCGGCTGGTAGGCTCCCTGCCCATGGGGACCCACCTCACCAAACGGCGCGCGGTCGACCTGTGCCGCGTGGCCACCTGCCTGTGTCGCCCCGTCATCTGACGGCGGGGCTGTCTCCGGCCGCCTGACGGCGGCCACCGGCACAGGGGTTCTCGCACCTCCGGTAATCCCACCGAATGACCGGCAGCGGCGCCGTCGCACGAACCCGTGATCCCGTCCTTCCGCTGGGTCCCGCGCGTGGTGCGACAGTTACACCCATCGATACTCGCGCGTTGGCTCACCATCCATCCTCACCAGGGAGTGATTCGATGAGTCGCGACACCGCACTCGTTTCGGCCGAGTGGGCCGAGAAGAACCTCGGCGCCCCGGGCGTCGTCTTCGTCGAGGTCGACGAAGACACCTCGGCCTACGACACAGGCCACATCGCCGGCGCCATCAAGATTGACTGGAAGACCGACCTGCAGGACCAGGTCCGTCGGGACTTCGTCAACAAGACCCAGTTCGAGGCGTTGCTCTCCGAGCGTGGCATCAGCAACGACGACACCGTCATCCTCTACGGCGGTAACAACAACTGGTTCGCCGCGTACGCCTACTGGTACTTCAAGCTCTACGGCCACGGCGACGTCAAGCTGCTCGACGGCGGTCGCAAGAAGTGGGAGCTGGACGCCCGCCCGCTGGTCACCGACGCGGTGTCCCGCCCGGCGACCCAGTACGTCGCGCAGGAGCCGGACACCTCCATCCGAGCCTTCCGCGACGAGGTGGTCGCCGCGATCGGCACCAAGAACCTGGTCGACGTGCGCAGCCCCGACGAGTTCGCCGGCCGGCTGCTCGCCCCCGCCCACCTGCCGCAGGAGCAGGCGCAGCGGGCCGGTCACATCCCCACCGCGATCAGCGTCCCGTGGTCGAAGGCGGCCAATGAGGACGGCACCTTCCGGTCCGACGACGAGCTGCGCCGGATCTACGGCGATGCGGGGCTCGACGACGGCAAGGAGACCATCGCCTACTGCCGCATCGGCGAGCGTTCCTCGCACACCTGGTTCGTGCTGCAGGAGTTGCTGGGCCACCGCAACGTCAAGAACTACGACGGTTCCTGGACCGAGTACGGCTCGCTGGTCGGCGTGCCGGTCGCGCTCGGCGACGAACCCGGGGAGGCCTGACATGACCCTTCCCATCGCCGCAGGTTGCGCTGCACCAGACCAGGCCGCGCCGCTGCCTGCCAGCCTGGACCTGGAGAAAGAAACCGTGATCACGGGCATCGTCCGCTCCGCTGAGGACGAGCCGGTGCCGGGCGCGTACGTCCGGCTGCTCGACTCGACCGGTGAGTTCACCGCCGAGGTGGTGACCTCGGCCGCCGGTCAGTTCCGGTTCTTCGCCGCGCCGGGTTCCTGGACGCTCCGGGCACTGTCCCGGCACGGCAACGGCGACACGGCCCTCACCGCGGGCCGGGGCGTCAACGAGGTTGGCGTCACTGTCGCCTGACCCACTGCTCTGATCGACCAGGGCCGGTCACCCGCACGGGTGACCGGCCCTGGTCGTCTCTCCTTGATTGAGTCAGTAGGCCCGCATCCTGCTCTGGTTGTCGGCAGGGGCTGAGTCGGGCGGGCGGACCATCGAAACCATCGGCATGCGTCACTATCTATGGGTGGAAGTCACGGTTGATGCGGGTGGCGGCGGCATGTCTGGTGAAGAGGTTCCAATCGTCTTCTGCGTCAGTGCGGACGCCTCGGTGCTTGAGCGGGTGCTGCGACAGCTTGACGGGGCTGGTTCGGTGGTGAGCTGCGCCGACCTGACCCAGCTCCGTGCGATGCTGTTCCCGCCACCGGGTGGCTCGACGCCGGCAGCCGCGGCGCTCATCCCGCCGCCGCCGGGTTTGGTCAGCTGGGGTGAGTTGGTCGTCGACTGGGCCGGACAGCTAGTCACCTGGCGCGGCGACCCGCTCCCGCTCTCCAGCACCGAACGGGAGCTGCTCGCCCGACTCATCGGCCCACCGCAGGTCTTGTGGAGCTACGAGCAGCTTTGCGCCTCCGTCCTGGGTGGCGCGGACGCCGCGATCCTGCACTCCACGATCAAGCGGCTTCGGCGCTGGCTGCGGGGATTGCCGGGTGGACCGCAGGTGCACACCGTGCGGGGAGTCGGCTATCGCCTCGACTCTCCGCCCCGGCCTGTCTGACAGCAGGCCGCCGCCAATCTCCTGGATCGCCGCCTCCACCGCCGCGCCGGTCGAGGACCCGTGACACCATGGCCGGGTGAGCGGTGCTGTCCAGACGGGGTGGGCTTCGCCGGCCGGTCCCGCCGCGCCGGCGCCCGCCCGGTCGTGGCGGCGTTGGCTGCTGGCCGCGACCGCGGCCTGGGCCGTGTTGCTGGCCCTGCTCACCTGGACGTCGGTCCGCAACGACCCGCCGACCGTGCGCGAGCAACGTACCCTCGACCAGGCCGGCCCCGTGGTCGACCGGGCGGTCGGCGAGCTTGCCCGGGCGGTCGGTGCGGCCGGACTACTGGAGCTGGGCCCGGCGCGGATCGCGTCGGGCTGCCGAGTCACCCCGTTCGCCGACGGAGCAAGGCTGCGGCGCGAGGTCGGCGCGCTCGCACCCACCGGCACTGAGCAGGCCGTGCTGGTCGGCATCGCCGAGCGGCTTCCGGCGAGCTGGCGGGCCGGGGTCGGGCCCGGACTGGACGGCCCCGAGCTGCACGCCGACGCCGGGGAGTTCGTTGCCGTCGAGGGACGGCCGACCGTGGACGGTCGGGTGCGATTGATCGTCGACACCGGTTGCCGGCCGGTCGGCTCCGGCTACACGGCAGCCCCGGCGACCGCTGCTGGCCCGGAAGCTGCCGCCCTGACCGTCGCGCTGGGGGCGCTCGGCCGACCAGGCGATGCGGCACCGGAGCTGGTCACCGCGCCCTGCCCGGGTGGCGGGCTGGCCCGTACCGCGCGGTCCGCGGGCGGTGCCGACCCGGCCTCGTCGACGGAAGCACTCGCCCCGTTGGCCGGTGACGCCCCACTGCTGGACAAACCCCCGGTGTACGCGTACCGCACCGGGCCGGTCACGGTGCTGGCCGAACTCAGCCCGGATGCCACCCGGCTGGCCGCCACCGTCGGCTGCTCGGGCTGAGCCGGGCCTGTCCTCCGGTCAGCCGTCGCGCGGCTGCTCCTCCGGGCCACGGCTGCGACCCAACGCGTCGACCATGCCCCACCGGCCGGGGATGTCCAGCAGCTCGACCCGACCCATGCCGGGTGGCACCGCCGGATCGATGATCAGGTGCTCGCCCTGCGGCTCCAACCCCAACATCACCCGCAGCAGCATCAGCGGCGTACCGGTCGACCAGGCCTGCGGGCTGCACGCCGTCGGATACTCCACCGGGTAGCCGGTGAGGGCCTGGGCGTAGCCGGCGAACGCCTCCGGCAGCCGCCCGTCGAAGAATCGGGACGCCGCCAGCATCGCGTCGCAGATCACCCCGGCCTCGTCCCGGAAGCCGTACCGCCACAACCCCCAGGCGATGATCGAGTTGTCGAACGGCCACACCGTGCCCACGTGGTAGCCGATCGGGTTGTACCGCCCCTCGTCCTCGGCGAGCGTCCGCACTCCCCAGCCGGAGAACAGGCGTGGCCCGAGCAGGTGCTCGACGACCTTGCCGGCGCGGGACTCGTCCACGATGCCGCTCCACAGCAGGTGCCCGATGTTCGAGGTCAGCGCGTCCACCTGCCGGCCGTCGGCATCCAACGCGAGCGCGTAGTACCCGCGGTCGGCGATCCAGAAGTCACGGTCGAACCGACGCTTGAGGTCGGCGGCCTCCCGCTCCAGCTTGTCGGCGTACTCCGGGTCGTTCCAGATGGTCCGGGCCAGCCGGGCGGCCCGCACCTTCGCGTCGTACGCGTAGCCCTGCAGCTCGCAGGTCGCCCGGGGGAAGCTGGGCAGCTGGCCGTCGGCGTACGAGATGCCGTCCCAGGAGTCCTTCCAGCACTGGTTCTGCAGACCGCTGTCCGGATTGCGAGTCTGGTACCAGAGGTAACCGGTGCCGAGCAGGTCACCGTAGGTGTCGATCCACTCCAGCGCCGCGCGAACCTGCGGCTCCAACCGGCGGACCAGCGCGGCGTCGCCCGTCCAGCGCTCGTATTCGTCGATCAGGATGATGAACAGCGGCGTCGAGTCGGCCGACCCGTAGTACGGCGAGTGCGGCTGCTCCTCGAAGCCGGCGGTCTCCCCGTACCGCAGCTCGTGCAGGATCTTGCCGGGTTCCTCGTCGCGGAAGTCGTCCACCCGGTGCCCCTGCAGTCCGGCCAGCATCAGGATGGTCGGCGGGACCAACTCCGGCAGAAACGGCAGCACCTGCAACGAGGTGATGATGCTGTCCCGGCCGAACAGCGTCATGAACCAGGGCAGCCCGGCGGCGATCAGCCGCACGCCCAGGGCAATCGACTCATAGCGCAGAGCCGCCAGGTCGTTGAGGCTGCGCCGGTACGCCCCGGCCAGCGGCTGGCAGTCGCAGCCGAGCTTCGGCGCCCGGTCGATCAGCTCCTGTTGCTCGGCCCGGATGGCGTCCGCGCTGCGGCTGCCGCCGTACGGCAGGGTGGTCCGGATGTCCTCGCCACGTGCCCCGAAGACGATGCTGGACACGTGCAGTCGGGTGGTCCACTTGCTGTTGGGGGCGATCCGGAGCCGGAAGGTCATTCCGGCGGCGTCGACCTGCGCCGGCGTGCTGGTCTTGACCTGCGTCTCCCGGTGGAACGCCTCCCGCCGGTAGGTCAGCCGTAGCTCGTTGTCCGAGACCGAGACCGTGGTCTGACCCCGCTTCTGCCGGGAATCTTTGATCTCGAACAGGTCAGCGAAGTCGGCTCCGATCTCGATCCGGACGGTGAATTCGGCATCCGCGCCGGTGTGGTTCAGCACGGTCAGCTCCTCCTCGAAGCTGCCCACGATCGCCCGGCTGCGGATCACCGATGCCTTCGCGTCCAGATAGTGCGTGGGTTCACCGGGGGCGAGGAAGAACTTTGTGCGGTAGGACTCGGCGTCGTCGACGGAGAGGGCATGCAGCCGCTCGCCGTCCAGGGTGAGCACCCAACTGGACAGGAATCGGGTGTCGAAGGAGAAGAGCCCGGTGGGGAAGTCGAAGGATGGCTCGATGTCCCCTCGCCGATCGCTGACCAGGAAGGTGTTGCCGTCCAGAATGCTGACGAGTTCCTTCACACCGGGCGCCCGGCTGCTCTGCGGGCCGTTTCGCGGGGGTCACGGGTGCCGGGCGGGTTCGGGAAGAAGCGCCGGAAGGCGAGGAAGAGCACCACGTTCCCGCTGAACGTGCTCTCGTTGCGTAGCACCGCCGCGACACCCTGGGCTTCGCCGGTGATCAGTCGGTCGAAGAGGGCCGCACTGCTGTACCAGATGGCGTCGGCTGGCCCGCGCTCGCGGCTGACCTGCACCGACCCGGGCCGCATTCGGACCAGCCAGTGTTCGGTCTGGTGGTCGCTGCCGAGGTCGATCTGAAGGGTGCCGTCGGTCAGGCCGCCCAGGACGTCAGGAGCGCGCGACGGCAGTGAGTCGAAGAATCTCTTCGTCGCCTCGGTCACACCCGAATCGTAGGCACCTGTCCGAGATGTCGGGTCGGTATCGGCACTCCGCTCGATTCGACAGACCGCCCCGAGTGGTCAGTAGACGAGTGCCTGCGCGCCCTCGGTCATTGCCTCCTCGACGAAGGCGGCGGCACCCGCGATGCGAACACCGGGCAGCACGTCGTCCGGGCCGATCTCCCGTCGCGCCGCGCACTGGGTGCAGGCGGTCACCCGGCCACTGGTCAGGATGACGTGCAACAACTCGGCCAGCGGTGCGGAGTGCGGCAGCTCGAACTGCTGGGCGCGGCCGGGCAGCGCGAACCAGGTCGACTCACCGGTCAGCCAGAGCGACACGTCCACCCCGGCCGCGACCGCCGTCGCGGCGACCGTGAATGCCTGCGCACACCGCTCCGGGGCGTCCGCCCCCGCGGTGGCCTTGACGACGAGAGTGCGGGCCATGTGGCCCAGCATAGGATGGTCGGGATGGTTACCGAGATCGGGTTTGTCAGCCTGCTGGTCGCCGGCCTGGGCGGACTCGCCGGTGGCCTCGTCTACCTGGCCGTACGCATTTCGAGAGGACGTTGGTGAGCGCGAGGAGTGAGTCGGGCTTGCGAGCCCCGCAGTCGCGAACCAAGGTGGCCCTGTGAGCGCGAGGAGTGAGTCGGGCTTGCGAGCCCCGCAGTCGCGAACCAAGGTGGCAGAGTGAGCGAGAACCCGTTGCAGCCGCCGTGGCTGAACGCGCCGCCGGTCGAGGAGTACCCGTTCGAGGAGAGCCACGACCTGCGGGTCGGGCCGAAGCTGCACCCCGCGCTGGATGCTCTGCTGCCCTACATCGGGCTGTGGCGCGGCCGGGGCAAGGGCGGTTTCCCCACCATCGAGGATTTCGACTACGCGCAGGAGATCCGGATCAGCCACGACGGCCGGCCGTTCCTGCACTACGAGTCCCGTGCCTGGATCCTGGACGAGCAGAGCAAGCCGGTCCGGCCGGCCGGTCGTGAGGTCGGCTGGTGGCGGCCGGTGCTGGTGGACGGGCGGGCCACCGATGAGCTGGAGGCGCTGCTGACCACCCCGACCGGGGTGATGGAGCTGCACCTCGGCAAGCGCACCGGCACCCAGATCGAGTTCGCCACCGACGCGGTCATCCGGACTCCGACCGCCAAGGAGGTCACCGGCGGGCACCGGCTCTTCGGCATCGTCGAGGGCGCCCTGCTCTATGCCCAGGAGATGGCTGCCATGGGGCACGGGCTCAGCCCGCACCTTTCCGCCCGGCTCGTCCGGGTCGGCGGCTGACTAGACGGGGAAACCCAGCAGGGATTGCAGGGCGGGGGTGCGCGGGCAGTCGGCCCGACGCACCCCGTCCAGGGTGTGGACCTCGGCGGCGCCGCGTACCGACGAGGTGAACCACACGCCATCCGCCGCGTGCAGTTCGGCGGTGGTGACCATCCGCTCGGCGGCGCCCAGGCCCAGCTCGGCGGCGTGGGCGAGCAGCCAGGCCACGGTCGTGCCGGCGAGAATGCCGGTGGTGGCGGCGGGCACCGTGCAGAGCGTGCCGTCGGTGAGCCACACCACGTTTGCCGAGGGGCCCTCCAGGGCGTAACCGTCGGAGGAGATCCACAGCACGTCGTCCACCCCGGCCCGGTCGGCCCAGCGGCGGGCGGCGCTGCTGACCGCGTACGACGTGGATTTGATCCCGGCCGGTAGCCAGCTCAGCCCGGTGCGGGCGTCGGCGGGCACCCCCAGCGGCAGGGTGGAGACGCTGATCCCGTCCCGTCGGGCGGCCCGGGAGGCCGCCGGCACTCCGGCCAGCGTGGCGTAGACCGTCGGCGGGCCACTGGTCTGCGGGCCCCGCGTGCAGACCAGCCGAAGTGCCCCCTCCACCTGCGCTGGCCAGCCTTGACGCACCTCGTCGAGCAGGTCGATCAGCGCGGCGGTGGGGGGCAGGGCCAGCTCGACGGCGGCGGCCGCCGCGACCAGGCGGGCCAGGTGTTCGTCGCGTAGCCACGGCTGGCCCTGACGCAGGTGCATGGTCTCGAAGAGGCCGTCGCCGTGGAGGACGCCGAGGTCGTCACCGCGGAGCAGGGGGTCGCTGGCGGGTACCAGGCCGCGCCCGAGAAGGGCGATCCGCGCGGCTGGGCCGGCCGCGGCCTTCCCGACGGACGACATAACCATGACCGTCGAGCGTAGCGGCGGTCGATCGCGGTGCGATGAGCGGCATGGTGGCCGAACTATGATCGGACGGTGTCCGAATCCTCCCTAGCGGAAATGCTGCGGGCCCGTGGGCTGCGGCTGACGGCCCAGCGGCAGCTCGTCCTCCAGGCGGTGCTCGATCTGGGGCACGCCAGCCCGGAGCAGGTGCACACCGCCGTCCGGGAGGTCGCCGCAGGCGTCAACATCACCACCATCTATCGCACGCTTGAGCTGCTGGAACGGCTCGGCCTGGTCACCCACACGCACCTTTCGCATGGCTCGCCGACGTATCACGCGGCGGGTGAGCACCAGCACGTCCACCTGGTCTGCCGGGAGTGTGGAGCGATCGACGAGATCGATCCGGATCTGCTCCGCCCGCTCGCCGACGAGTTGGCCGCGCAACGGGGGTTTCGGGTGGATATCGGGCACGTGTCACTCTTCGGCGTCTGCGTACGCTGTGAGAACGGGGACCAGAAATGATCGACATCGCGGGCGCGGTGGCCGTCGAGAGCATCGACGAGGCGAGCCGTGACCAGCCGGATCCGGCGCACGTCGCGGCCGGGGTGCGGGGGGTGGCCGCGCACTACGGCGACCCGCTGCGCGAGCAGCGCACCCTCGACACCGAGGTCGGCCTGGTCGACCGGTCGCACCGAGGGATCATCGCGGTGCCCGGGGAAGAGCGGGCCGCGTGGTTGCACACGATCACCTCGCAGCACCTGACCACGCTGGCGGCCGGTGAGGGCACCGAGCTGCTGGTGCTGTCCCCCCACGGTCACGTCGAGCAGCACGCCCTGGTCGCGGAGGACGGCGAAACCGCCTGGCTGGACACCGAGCCGGGAGCGACCGGGGGCCTCCTGGCGTACCTGGAGAAGATGCGGTTCTTCAGCAAGGTCGACCCGCGCGACGCGACCGCCGAGCGGGCGCTGCTGTCGCTTGTCGGGCCGGCGGCGACGGACGCGCTGGGCACGCTCGGCGTGACCGGGCTCGCCGCACCGGACCTGGTCGCGGTGCCGGGTCCGAAGTTCGCCCAGGGTGCCGTGCCACCCCGGGCGAGCGTTCGGTACGACGTGAAACCGCTGCCAATCGGCGGCTGGGCCCGACGCGGCCTGCTCGGCGTGGACCTGCTGGTGCCGCGATCGGTGCAGGAGCAGGTGGTGGCGGAGCTGCGCGGTGCCGGCGTGCCGGTCGCGGGGCTCTGGGCGTACGAGGCGATCCGGGTGGCCGCCCGGCAACCCCGGGTCGGGGTGGACACCGACCACCGGACCATTCCGGCCGAGGTCGACCTGATCGCCCCGGCCGTGCACCTCGACAAGGGTTGCTACCGGGGGCAGGAGACGGTGGCCCGGGTGCACAACATGGGCCGGCCGCCGCGTCGCCTGGTGTTGCTGCACCTGGACGGCGTGACCACCGACCAGCCGCCGACAGCCGGCACGCCGGTGACTCTCGACGGTCGGGCGGTTGGCTTCGTCGGCACCGCCGTACTGCACCACGAGCTGGGGCAGGTCGCCCTAGCGGTGTTGAAGCGGAACGTCCCGGACGACGCCGCGCTGATGATCGGCGAGACCGCGGCGGCGATCGACCCCTCCTGAACGGCCGTCTAGGATCGCCGGCATGACGACAGGGACGTTGATCACGGTGGCCCCGACCGGCGCGGAGTCGGCCAAGGCGGAGGTGCCGGCGCTGCCGGTGACCCTCGACGAGCTGCTGCTCACCGCGAAGGAGTGCGAGGCGCTCGGCGCTGCCGTGATCCATGTCCATATCCGCGACGATGAGGCACGGCCGACGCTCGACCCGGTACGCCTCGCCGACACGGTGGCGGCGCTGCGAGAGAGCACCGACCTGATCGTGCAGCTCTCCTCTGGCGGCGCGGTGACCGACCCGGAGGCCGCCCGGCTTGCCGTGCTCGACGCCCGGCCGGACATGGCCTCCTGCACCATGGGCACGGTCAACTTCGGCGACGACGTCTTCCTCAACCGCTGGGAGTTCATCGTCGACCTGCACACCCGGATGCAGGAGCGCGGGATCGTGCCGGAGTACGAGATCTTCGACCTCGGCCACTTGTCCGCGTTGCAGCGGTTGCTCGGCAAGTACGGGCTTCCGGCTGGTGGGCACGTGCACGTCGACTTCGTGATGGGTGTGCCGGGCGGAATGCCGGGCACCACCGAGACCCTTGTCGCGGCCCACCGGATGCTGCGGGACCTGCCCGAGGGCACGACCTTCTCCGCCACCGGTGTCGGCCGCAGCACCATCGCGGTGCTGCTGGCTGCGCTGTCGACGGGCGGGCACCTGCGGGTCGGCATGGAAGACACCGTGACGTACGCGAAGGGTCGCCCGGTGGAGTCCAACATGCAGCTGGTCGCTCGCGCGGTCGGGTTCGCGCAGCTCGCGCAGCGCCCGCCGCTGACCACCACCGAAGCCCGCGAGCTGCTCGGGTTGTAAGGCCGGGCGTGTCCCGCGCCCCTGTCACCCGGGCGGTGTACTACCTGGTCACCCCGCCGTCAGGCACCCCAGGGCCGTCGGTACCGTCCAGCGCGTGACGAAGACGTACGAGGGCGGCGCGCCGCTCGCTGAGGTGGTCCGTTCCGGTTTCGTGGAGGGTGCGCACCGCGGCTCGGTGGTGGTGCTGGACGCCGCCGGTGTGCCGGTGGCCTCCGCTGGGGACGTGACCTCGCCGGTCTTTCCCCGTTCGGCCAGCAAGCCGATGCAGGCGATCGGGATGCTGCGCGCAGGCCTGACGTTGACCGACTCGGCCGACGTGGCGTTGGTGTCGGCGAGTCACGCGGGTGAGGACTTCCACCTGGCCCGGGTCGGTGCGCTGCTCGAGCGTGCCGGGCTGGACGCATCGGCGCTGCACTGCCCGCCCGACCTCCCGGTGGGCACCGCTGCCCGGGAGGCGGTGCTGCGCGCCGGTGGCGGTCCCACCAGGGTGCAGATGAACTGCTCCGGCAAGCACAGCGGGATGCTGCTGACCTGCGAGGCCGCCGGTTGGCCGCTGGACGGCTACTGGCGGCCGGAGCACCCGCTGCAGCAGCGGTTGCGGGCGGCCATCGAGGAGTTCACCGGCGAGCAGGCGGCGGCGGTGGGCGTGGATGGCTGCGGGGCCCCGGTGCTCGCCGTGTCGCTGACCGGCATTGCCGGGGCGTTCCTCCGGCTGGTCGACGCCGAGCCCGGCTCGGTGCCGCGCACCGTGGCCGACGCCATGCGTGCACACCCGGAGATCGTCGGTGGCACCCAGGCCGACGACACCCGGCTGATGCGCGGTGTCCCGGGCCTGCTGGCCAAGGTCGGGGCCGAGGGTGTGATCGCGGTGGCGTTGCCGGGCGTCGGCGCCGCCGCTTTGAAGATCGACGATGGTGCCGACCGCGCCCGGATGCCGGTGCTGGTCTCGGCGCTGCGCCGGCTCGGCGTGGACGCCCCGGTGCTGACCGAGTACGCGGAGGTGCCGCTCTTCGGCGGCGGCGTCCCGGTCGGCGCGGTCCGCTCGCTCTGGTGACGCCACCGGTCCACCAGACGGTGGTCCGACGCTGTGATGCCGCGACGCTGTGATGCCGCGACGCTGTGATGCCGCGACGCTGTGATGCCGCGACGCTGTGATGCCGCGACGCCGCGACGCCGCGACGCGGAGGCCAACTTCGTGTCGAGCGGTATACCTCAGAGTCATATTTATGACTCTGAGGTATACCGCTCGTCGGGGTGCTGGCCTCGTCGTGACGCCGGCCGCGGCGCTCGACGGGCTGGGCGCGCGCCTGGCAGCCCGCGGCGAGCTGCGCCGGGGGCGGGCACGGGCGCCGCGCGGTCAGCTCAGGAAGTCGAGCAGGGCGGCGTTGACCGGCTCCGGACGCTCCAGCGGCAGCAGGTGCGCGGCGTCCGGCACGTCGGGCAGTCGTACCGCGCCGGGGACCTCGGCAGCGATCCGGTCGGCGAGCCGAATGATGTCCGGCACGTCCGCGGCCCCGGCGGTGACCAGGACGGGCACCTTCAGCTCCCCGAGGCGGTCGATCGCCGGCGGCGTCAGCTCACCCACTTCGACCGCGCCGAGCGCCAACTCGGCGGCGAGCGCGCGCTGGTCCATCTCCTGCGCGAACGCCAGCAGCCCGGGGTCGACGTCCTCCGGCTGGCGGCCCGGGCCGACCACCCAGAACCGCACCTCGCCGGCCGCCCCGGCGACGAAGTCGTCTGGGTCGACCTCTCCGACCAGGTCGTCCCAGAGGGTGTTCGCCTCGTCGGACCACTCGTTGCCGGAGACTGCCGAGTTGAACAGCGCGAGCGCACTCACCCGGTCGGGGTGGGCCAGCGCGGTGTCGATGGCGACCGACCCACCGAAGGAGCAGCCGACCAGGGCGGCCCGGGGCAGGTCGAGCGCGTCCAGCAGCCCGACCACGTCGTCGTGGTGTGTGAACGGTGTCGGGGGCAGCTCCGAGTCTCCGTAGCCGCGAAGGTCCGGAACGATCACCCGGTGCCGGGTGGCGAGCACGGAAAGCTGCCCGCGCCACATCCGCCGGTCGGTGATGCCGGCGTGCAGCAGTACGACGGGCGAACCGGTGCCGGCCTCGTCGTACGCGATGCTTGCTCCATTGACTGTGATCTTGTGCACGGCCGGACGGTACGGATCGAGCGAGCGGCACGCAAACCGGACGCTGAGACGTCGCTAACTATGGTTAGCATTTTGCTTGCAAGAGCTAGCGCGGCGGGTTAGCGTCACGTCCATGGCCACACCGAAGGACCTTCCCGACGTCGGCGGGTTCATCCGCGATCTGCGGCGCAACGCCAAGATCTCGCTGAGGCAACTCGCCGAGCAGGCGGGAGTCAGTAACCCGTACCTCAGTCAGATCGAACGCGGCCTGCGCAAGCCCAGCGCCGAGGTGCTCCAGCAACTAGCGAGCGCGCTGCGGGTCTCCACCCCTGCGATGTACCTGCGTGCCGGCCTGCTCGACGACAAGGAAGGCCACGGTGTGCTCGCCGCCATCGCCGTGGACGCCGACCTGACGATGGCCCAGAAGCAGTCGCTCAGCCAGATCTACGAGACGTTCCGCCGGGAGAACACCCGGCTGGCCGAGGCCCAGGCCGACGCCGAGGGCACCGGCACCACCGGCGGCACGGCTGCGGCGACCACCCCGACCGACGTCGCCGACCAGCCCGCCGACGTGGCCAACCTGGCCGCCACCGGCCCCACCACCGCGAGCGGCACCCCGACCGAGGCCGTGCTCGAGTCGGTTGCCGTCACCGAGGCAGGCACTGCCCCCGCCCCGAGCAGCACCCGCACCAGCACCCCCGAGAAGAAGGTCGCCGAGGCGGCCGAAGAGGAGACGTCATGAGCGAGCCGAAGACCAACCGGATCCCCGCCCCGATCTACGCCGCCGCTGGCGCCGGTGAGTTGGCCATCGAGCAGTTGCGCAAGCTGCCGGCCGTGGTCGGCGTCCTCGGCACCCGGGTCGTCGCCGACCTGGGTGGTCGGGCAGTGCTGACCGGCTTCGAGTTGCGTCAGAAGGCCGCCGAGACGCTGCGTACCGCCAATGAGACCGCCGGCGCCCTGCGCGGCCGGGCGCAGGCCGAGCTGGACCTCACCAAGCTCCGCGAGTCGGCCGATCTGGCCAAGCTGCGCGAGGTTGCCGACCTCGACAAGCTGCGCGAGGTTGCCGACCTCGACAAGCTGCGCGCCGCCGCGACCCGCAACGCTGTCATGGTGTTTGCGAGTGCCCAGGCCGCGCAGGAGCGTGCGTTCGCCGCGTACGGCGCGCTGGTCGCCCGTGGTGAGCGGGTCGTCGGCGCCGGCGTGTTGGAGGCCGCCGAGACGGTCAACGCCGACATCGAGGCGACCCAGGCCACCACCCCGGCCACCACCACCGCCCCGACCGCCCCGGCTGCGACCCCGGCCGCCCCGGCTGCCCCGGCTGCGACCCCGGCCGACGTGCCGACTCCGGCCGACGTGGCCGAGATCGCCGAGGCCAAGCCGGCCGCCGTCAAGAAGGCCGCCCGTGCTCCCAAGGCTCCCAAGCCGGTCGCGACCCCGTCGGCGAAGCTTCCCCGGGCCACCAAGCAGACCTGTCCGGCGGCTGAGTAGTTCGTCATGTCGAGGGCCCCGGCGGCGTCCTTGTCGGACGTAGCCGGGGTCCTCGACATAAGCTTGCCGGCATGGCCAACGCCGCGCCGATCTTCGCGTTCGAAGTCCGCTACGTGATCGAGTTGATCCTGCTCGTCTTCGCGCTGATCGTCCAGGGCGTCGCCCTGGTGCACGCGATCACCCAGCGCTCCGACGCCTTCCCCGCCATTGGCACCCTTCCGAAGGGCGGCTGGATCGCGATCCTCGCCGTCTGCCTCCTGCTGACCCTGCTCGGCTTCGGTCCGATCAGCCTCTTCGGACTGATCGGCATCGCCGCCGGTCTGATCTACCTCCTCGACGTTCGGGTCGGTCTGCGCGAGCTCGGCGACGGCAAAGGGTTCTGGTGAGAGGTTTTCGCTGGCCACCCCCGCCGGACAGCGGGCCCCGCACCTGGGGGCCCGGCCCGGGTGGGCCGCGTACCGGCCGGCCGGCGTTGCCAGAGCCGGAGACCGAGTTGGTCACCACCCCACACGGCGTACGGCTGGAGCGGCTGGTCACCGGCACCGGTGAACCGGTCACCGTTTTCGCGCACGGGCTTGGCAACGGCATCGCCACCACCCGCCCGTTCGGCAGCGGAGTGACCGGCCGAAAGGTCTTCTTCCAGTTCCGTGGGCACGGCCGTTCCGAGGCCCCGGACGGGCCATGGGACTACCTGGACCTGGCCCGGGATCTGCGCGCGATCGCGGACCTCGGTGGGGCCAGCCGTGCATTCGGCGCGAGCCTCGGCGCCGGTGCCCTCTGTCGACTGCTCGCGGAGAGTCCGGAGCGGTTCGAGAAGCTGGTTTTCTTTCTGCCAGCGGTGCTCGACGAGCCGCGTGAACCGGTCGCCCGCAAACGGATCACGGATCTGCTGGAGGCGGTGGACAGCGGAGACGCCTCGGCGGTCGCCGATGTCGTCTCACTGGAGTTGCCCGCTGCGGTGCGCAACACCCCGGCCGGCTGGGCGTACCTGCGGCAGCGGCTCGACCATCTGCTCCGCGACGGTTTGGCCGAAGGCCTGGCCACGCTGGCCGAGCAGACGTCGCTGCGCGAGATCACCGACCTGGCGGCGGTCACCGCTCCGGCGCTGGTGATCGGCTGCGCAGGCGACGACCTGCACCCGGTCGAGGTCGCCGAGCGGCTCGCCGCCGCGCTGCCCCGGGCCACCCTGCACGTGTACGACAGACCCGGCGTTCTCTGGACGGAACGCGCCGACCTGCGGGACCGCATTTCCGGCTTCCTGAACGAGTAACGTGCCCTGCCATGGGCGTCACACAGCATGGCCGTACGCACCGGCTCGACCTCGCCGACCCGACCCTGCGCGAGTGGACCTGCACGGTCCTGCACGCCGACCCGGAACAGGGCATCGTGCTGGACCGCTCGGCGTTCTATCCGGGCGGTGGCGGCCAACCACCGGACCACGGCGTGCTGCTGTGGCAGGGCGTGCAGACGCGGATCGTCGGCACCCGCAAGGGCGACGAGCCGTACCTGATCCCCGCCGAGGGTGACCCGCTGCCGCCGGTCGGCAGCGAGGTCGTCGGCGCGCTGGAGGACGAGCGCCGCACCCGGCTGATGCGTACCCACTCGGGGCTGCACGTGCTGTGCGGTGTGGTGTTCCGCGACTTCGGCGCGCTCGTGACGGGCAACTCGATGGACGTGGGCGAGGCCCGGATGGATTTCAACCTTCCCGAGGTGCCACCGGATTTCAAGAGCCGGATCGAGGAGTTGGTCAACGCCGAGGTGGCCGCCGACCGTTCGGTCGCCGTGCGGGTCCTGCCGCGCACCGAGGCGCTGGCCCTGCCGGACATCATCCGTACCCAGTCCAACCTCATCCCGGCGGACGAGCAGGAGGTCCGGATCGTCGACATCGTCGGTCTGGACGTGCAGGCCGACGGCGGCACCCACGTCGCGTCCACCGCGCAGATCGGCAAGGTGCAGGTGGTCAAGGTGGAGAGCAAGGGCCGAGCCAATCGTCGGGTCCGCGTCCGGCTGGTTGACTAGATCCGGGTAACGAATTCGGACGCCGGTTGTCAGGTATCGCTGACAACCTCGCAGGTATGACACAACCGCTCGCAGGAAAGATCGCGCTCGTCGCCGGCGCCACCCGGGGTGCCGGTCGACAGATCGCGATCCAGCTCGGCGCCGCTGGCGCCACCGTGTACGCCACCGGCCGCAGCAGCAGCGCCGGTCGCTCGGAGATGAACCGGCCGGAGACCATTGAGGAGACCGCCGAGCTGGTCACCGCTGCCGGTGGCACCGGTATCGCCGTCCGGGTCGATCACCTGGTGCCCGAGCAGGTCCGCGACCTGGTCGCCCGGATCGACGCCGAGCAGGGCCAACTCGACGTGCTGGTCAACGACATCTGGGGTGGCGACCCGCTGGTCACCTGGGAGAAGCCGATCTGGGAGCAGCCCTTGGAGGCCGGCTTCCGCACCCTGCGACTGGCCGTCGACACGCACATCATCACCAGCCACTTCGCCCTGCCGCTGCTGATCCGCAAGCCCGGCGGCCTGGTGGTGGAGATGGGCGACGGCACGAAGGCGTACAACGACGAGAACTACCGGCTCTCGGTCTTCTACGACCTGGCCAAGACCTCGGTCAACCGGCTCGCGTTCAGTCAGGCGCACGAGCTGAAGCCGCACGGCTGCACAGCCGTGGCGCTCACCCCCGGGTGGATCCGCTCGGAGGCGATGCTGGAGCACTTCGGCGTGACTGAGGAAAACTGGCGCGACGGCGCAGCCACCGACCCGAACTTCCTCATCTCGGAGACCCCCGCGTTCGTCGGCCGCGCGGTGGCCGCACTCGCTGCCGACGAGGACAAGGCCCGCTGGAACGGCGAGTCCGTCGATGCTGGCACGCTGTCCAAGGTGTACGGGTTCACCGATCTCGACGGCAGCCAGCCGGAGGGCTTCCGCTACATCGTCGAGGTGGTCGACGCTGGCAAACCGGCGGACGTCACCGGCTACCGGTAGAGCGCGCCGAGGCGGTCGGCCGCCTCGGCGAACAACCGCCGCAGCTCGGGTGGATCGAGCACCTCCACCTCGGGGCCGAGCCCCAGCAGTTGGTGGTACGCCACCTCGACGGACTCGACGGGCAGATGGGCCACCATCCAGCCCTGCCCGTCGGGCGGGCTGGCGGCGGCAACCAGTTCGTCGTACACGAACGGGGCATCGACCAGGTGCCGGAGCTGGCGCAGGCCGGCCGCGCTGAGCCGGACGGTCACCTCGGCACGCAGCATGGTTCGCAGGAACGACCCGGCCTGCTCGCGCCAGTGCCCGGCCAGGTCGAAGCTCTCGTCGCGGTTGAAGGTCTCCTCGCCCACCTCGACCCCGGTGACCCGGTCCACCCGGTAGGTGCGCGCGTCCTCACCGACCCGGCCGACCAAATACCAGACGGCGCTTTTGAGCACCAACCCGTACGGCTGGACCCGGCGGGTCACCTCCCGGTCGCCGCGCCGGTAGCGCAACTCCACCACCCGGTCTCCCCAGACCGCCCGGGCCAGCTCGGTGAGCCACGGCGGCGGCCCGGTCTCCCGGAACCAGCCCGGCACGTCCAGGTGAAACCGCTGCCCAGCGCGGGCCGGGGCATCGCGCAGGGCCGGCGGCAGCGCGGCGAGCACCTTCAACTCGGCCGCCGCGACCGCGTCGGCGAGCCCCATGTCGCCGGCCGGTCCGGGTAGCCCGGCGAGAAAGAGCGCCTCCGCCTCGTCCCGGGTCAGCCCGGTCAGTCGGGTGCGGTAGCCGCCGAGCAGGCGGTAGCCGCCGGCCCGACCCCGATCGGCGTAGACCGGCACGCCAGCGGCGGAGAGCGCCAACACGTCCCGGTAGACGGTCCGCTCGGAGACCTCCAACTCTCGCGCCAGCTCGCTCGCGGTCATCGAACCGCGGGCCTGGAGCAGCAACAACAGCGAGATCAGTCGGGACGCGCGCACCCGCCCATCCTGCCCGGCCCCGCTCACCGCCCGCCGGGGGTCAGCAGCCCTCTGTCGTACGCGGTGGCCACGGCGGCGGCCCGGTCGTTGACCCCGAGCTTGGCGTAGAGGTGCAGCAGGTGCGTCTTGACGGTGGCCTCGCTGATGAAGAGTTGACTCGCCGCCTCCCGGTTGGAGGCACCGCGCGCCACCAGGGTGAGGACCTCCAGTTCGCGTTGGCTGAGCGGCTCCTCGATGGGAGCGCGCAACCGGCCCATCAGTCGACCGGCGACGCTCGGCGCGAGCACCGACTCACCTCGGGCCGCGGCCCGGACCGCCCGGACCAGGTCCTCGCGGGGCGCGTCCTTGAGTAGGTAACCTGTCGCGCCGGCCTCGATCGCCGGCAGCACATCGGCGTCCGTGTCGTACGTGGTGAGCACCAGCACCCGGGTCGCGCTGCCGGAGCGGGCCAGCCGGCCGATGGCGGTCACTCCGTCCATCCCGGGCATCCGTAGGTCCATCAGCACCACGTCCGGCCGCAGCGTCGCGACCAGGGCCAACGCCTCCGAGCCGTCCGCCGCCTCGCCCACCACCTCGAAGTCGGGGTCGCCGGTGAACATCCCGCGCAGGCCGTCACGCACCACCGGATGGTCGTCGACGATCAGCAGCCGTACCGGGGTGGTCAACCGGCACCTCCCGGTAGCGCGGGGACGGACGCCGAGATGGCGGTCCCACTGCCCAGTTCGGATTCGACTGCCAGCTCGCCACCCACCCGGGTCACCCGCTGCCGCATGGCGGTCAGCCCGTACCCCCCGCCCGGCTCGCGGGGCACCGGCTGGTCGGTGATGTCGAAGCCCGTCCCGTCGTCACGGACGTCCAGCGTGACCACGTCCGCCATGTACGACAGGGTCAGCCCGACCCGCGACGCGCCGGCGTGCCGGGCCACGTTGGCCAGCGCCTCCTGGGCGGCCCGCAGCAGGGTCACCTCGACCTCCGGGTGCAGCGGACGGGGCGTGCCGGTGGTGGCCACGTCGGCCCGTACCCCGTTGAGAGCCGACCAGCGCCCGCCCAGCTCGACGAGGGCGTCCGGCAGCCGGGCCGTCTCCAACGTCTCCGGACGGACGGCCCGCACCGAGCGGCGGGCCTCGGTGAGGCTCTCCCGGGCCAGGGCGAGCGCGTTGTCGACGTGCCGGCACCAGTCGGCGGACCGGTCACGGGTCTGCTCGGCCGCCTCCAGTTGGGTGATGATGCCGGTCAACCCCTGGGCCAGGGTGTCGTGGATCTCGCGTGCCATTCGTTGCCGCTCGTCCAGCACACCGGCCTCCCGGGCCTGGGTGAGCAGTTGGGCGTGCAGCCCGGCGTTCTCCCGGACCGTCTCGGTGAGTTGGCGGTTGGCCTCGCCGAGTTCCGCCATCAACCGCTTGCGCCTGGCGTCCTCCTGCTCGGCGACCATCGCGAACCAGCTCAACGAGCCGGCCACCACCAGGTTGAAGAGCACCAGCACCAGCCACAGCGGCAGGTGCGACGTCACCACCGACAGACCGCCGCCCTGCGATGTGGCGACCAGGGTGGCCGTGGCGACCACACCGGCGATCCGCCAGCGAGTGCGTAGCACCGGAAAGGCGTGCGTGTATCCGACCCAGGCGAAAAAGCCGTACCACGGATTGGCGGCCACCAGCACGGCCGCGAACGCGAGCAACCCGGCGTAGTAGACCGCCATCAGCCCGCGCTGGCTCTGCCAGCCGGGGTGCAGGGTGATGAACCAGGCGACCCAGCACCCGGCCGCCACGGCGATGGCGAGGGTGGGCGCGGTGGCGAGGGCCCCGGGTGCCGGTGCGACGAGGGCCAACACGGTGCCCAGGGCCAGCCCGCCATAGGGGAACACGCGATAGAGGCTCGCCTCGCGCTCCCGCCAACTGGTCACACGGTCGTGCCCACCGCTGTAGGTCATCGCATCTCCGCTCACTCCCAGCGGAACAGTTTCGCCGCGCTGGTGCCGGCCACCACGGCGATCACCGCCATTATCGCCAAGTGCAACGGCTGCGGCGACGTGCCGGTCCAGGCGTCGAGGAGCGCCTGCACACCCGGCGGCGTGTAGTCACCGATCCGCGCCACGAAGTCCGGAAGCAGGAACCGGGGGAGGTAGGCCCCGCCGAAGAACATGGTGACCATGAACAACGGTGCGGCCAGGGCCTGGGCCGCCTTCGTCGTCCGGGCCACGGCGGCGACCAGCAGGCCGAGCGCCAGCAGCGCCGCCGTACCGAGCACGAACGCCACGGTGAAGCCGAGCGGGTGCCGGGGGAGCGGCACCCCGAAAGCCAACCGGGCGACGACGATGAGCAGCAGCGCGCTGGCCAGGATCCCGGCCAGGGCCAGCACCAGTTGGGCGGCGAGCAGAGCCGCCGGGTGCGCCGGGGTGGTCGCCAACCGGCGCAGCACGCCGCGTTCCCGGTAGGTGGCCAACACGGCGGGCAGGGTGTTCACCCCGACTATGACCATGCTGACCACCAGCAGCGACGGTGCGAAGTAGCTGACGAAGGTCTGCCCGTCGAAGTTCGGATCCGGTTCGCGGAGCGCGGGGATCAGCCCGAGCACCGTCAGGATCAGGGTGGGCACCCCGATGGTGGAGAGCAACGTCGGCCGGTCCCGCAGGTAGAGCCGCGCCTCGATCCTCAGGATCTGGCGGAAGGCGTGCATGGTGGCTCCTTCTCTCAGTTGGCGGGCCGGCGGCCGGTCAGCTCGACGAACGCGTCGTCGAGGGTGGACTGCTCCAGCCGCAGGTCCGCGGCGACGATCTGGTGCCGGGCCAGCACCGAGGTGACCGCGTGCAGCACCTCGCCGGTGCCAGTGACCACCACCTGACTGCCGGTGCGGTGCACGTCTGTGACCTCGGGCAGGTCGGTGAGGAGTCGGTCGTCGACCGGAGCCGAGGGCCGGAACCGGATGCGCTGCTCCGGAGCCACCGTCGACACCAGGCCCGCCGGGCTGTCCAGCGCGACGACGCGGCCCCGGTCGATCACCGCGACCCGGTCGCAGAGCCGCTCGGCCTCCTCCATGAAGTGGGTGACCAGCACGATCGTCACCCCGCTGTCGCGGACCTGTTCGATGAGGCCCCAGGTGTCCCGGCGGGCCTGCGGGTCCAGCCCGGTGGTCAGCTCGTCGAGGATGGCGATCTCCGGGTTGCCCACCAGAGCCAGCGCGATGGAGAGTCGCTGCTGCTGACCGCCGGAGAGCTTCTTGTACTCGGTGTTCCGCTTCTCGCCGAGTCCCAGCTTGTCGATCAACGCGGCCGGGTCGGCCGGGTTGCGGTAGAACGAGGCGTACAGCTCCAGTGCCTCGGCCACCCGGAGCCGGTCCGGCAGTTGGCTCTCCTGGAGTTGCACCCCGACCCGCTGCCGGAGCTGGGCCGCGTCCCGCCGCGGGTCGAGCCCGAGGACCGACACCGCGCCCCCGTCGGGGACGCGCAGCCCGGCGACACACTCGACGGTGGTGGTCTTGCCCGCGCCGTTTGGGCCCAGGACGCCGAAGATCTCCCCGGCCTCCACGGTGAGCGACACGTCGTCCACCGCCACGAGATCGCCGTACTGCTTCTTCAGGTGGGTCACCTCGATGACCGGCATCGTGCCGCCTTCCGCCGCTGGCTTCGTACCCCCTCAAGGTTTGTCGAAGTGACCCGGCAGCGAATCGACTGGTCGGCGACGATCACCGACGTCGCCGGTGGACCGCCGCCGTCCGTCAACCGGTTGATGTGTACGGCGACAGTCGTTGCTAGCGCTCCGCCCGGCGGATTCGATCACCGCTCGTTAGGCTGCTCGATCGTGGACGTCAGCAGAATCGCCAGCCCGGTGACCGGGGTCGTCGGACGCTTCTTCGCCGGGGCGGGCCTGCTCCTGCGGGGGCTCGGCCTCTATGTTCGTAGCCCGGGGTTGATGCTGCTCGGCGTCGTGCCGGCGCTGATCTCGGGCGCGCTCTTCGTGGCCGCGCTCGCCACCCTCGTGTACTTCGTGGACGACCTCGCCGCGCTGGTCACCCCCTTCGCCGATGACTGGTCGACCACCGCTCGCAGCCTGGTCCGGGTGGTCGCCGGGCTGGCCTTCCTGGGGTTCGGCGGCCTGCTCGGAGTGCTCACCTTCACCGCGGTCACCCTGGTCATCGGCGACCCGTTCTACGAGAAGATCTCCGAGCTGGTCGAGCTGCGGTACGGCGGCACGCCGAACGCGGTGGACGTGCCGTTCTGGTCGTCGTTGCGCCGCAGCCTCGCCGACTCGGTACGGCTGGTGGCCCTCACGGCGCTGGTCGGCATCCCGCTGTTTCTCGCCGGGTTCATCCCCGTGGTCGGCCAGACGGTCGTCCCGGTGATCGGGGCGGCGGTGGGTGGCTGGTTCCTCGCCGTGGAGTTGGTCGGGGCACCGTTCTACCGGCGCGGGATGCGGCTGCCGCAGCGCCGGACGATCCTGAAGGCCGACCGACCTGCGGCACTCGGCTTCGGGGTGGCGGTCTTTCTCTGCTTCCTCATCCCACTCGGCGCGGTGCTGATCATGCCGGCGGCGGTGGCCGGTGCCACCCTGCTGGCCCGCCGATCGTTGGGCCAACCGATTGAGGAGAGCTGACATGGAGATCACCCTGGTCGAGGGGGACATCACCACCCAGCAGGTGGACGCCATCGTGAACGCCGCGAACTCGTCCCTGCTCGGCGGCGGTGGCGTCGACGGCGCGATCCACCGGCGCGGCGGCCCGGCCATCCTGGCCGAGTGCCGGGCGCTGCGGGCCTCCCACTACGGCAAGGGCCTGCCCACCGGCCAGGCCGTGGCGACCACGGCCGGTGCACTGCCAGCCCGCTGGGTGATCCACACCGTCGGGCCGGTCTGGTCGGGCAGCGAGGACCGTTCGGCGCTGCTGCGTGACTGCTACGCCAACAGTCTCGCCGTGGCCGATGGGTTGGGCGCGACCACGTTGGCCTTCCCGTTGATCTCCGCCGGCATCTACGGCTGGCCGATCGACGATGCGGTCCGCCAGGCGTTGTCGGTGCTGCGGTCGGCCACTCCGGCCGCCGTCACCGAGGCGCGCCTGGTGCTCTTCGGCGCCGACACCCACACGACAGCCCGCCAGGTCTTCGACGCTGCCTGACGAGCTTCACCGCTGGCCTCGGCCCTGGCTGATCAGGTCAACTCGGCCAGGCAGGACCAATGGGACGCCACCGGCCGGTAGCCCAGCCGGGCGTTGATCGCGAGCATCGGCGCGTTCGCCTCGTCGTTCGAGGTATACGCGATCCGCACGCCGTTGGCTGCGGCCCGGTGCAGCGCCGCCATCTTGGCCAACCGAGCCAGCCCGCGACCCCGGTACGACGGGACGGTGCCGGTGTAGTCCGACCACATCCGGTCGCCGTCCCGCTTGACCAGACTGAAGGCGACCACCTCCCCGTCGACCTCGGCCGCGACGCTGGCCGTCTTGTCCAGGCCGAGGTTGTCCCAGACGTCGTACTGCCAGCTCTCATAGCTGACCGCGTCGACCGGTACGTCGCCAGGTTCGTCTGCCTCCGCGGCCACGTTCGCCACGTACAGGAGGTGCGGGTCCAGTTCGGACACCGGACGCAGCCGTACGCCCGGCGGAGGGTCCGGCAGCGCGGGGGCCGGATCCAGGTCGAGCGCCGAATACCGCACCTCCCGGCTGGGTTCGAAGCCGTGCCGACGGGCGAACGGCAGCGCTTCCGGCTGCGCGAAGGCACGGAGCCGGCGGACCCCCAGCGGGGCGAGGTGACCTGTCGCGGTCGTCAGCAGCGCGGTGCCGACCCCGCGCCGCCGGTGCTCGGGGTGCACATGAAGCAGGGTGATGTCACCGAAGTCCGCCGTCGAGGTTGAACCGTTGCGTTGCGCCGTCACCCAACCGACGACCTGGGCGTCGACCTCGGCCACGAAGGCGATCCAACCTCGTCCCGGTATTGGCTCGGCGATCATCTTCCGGGTCGACTCGACACCGCGCACCAGGTACGGGAAGACCATCCTCCGCAATGCCACCACGGCCGGCGCGTCGTCGGGCTGCGCCACACGAATACGCATGTCAGGCCCCCATCCGGACGGCGGCGACAGCCTCGACTTCGACGAGTTGGTCGTTGTAGCCGAGCACGGCCACCCCGAGCAGGGTGCTGGGCGGGTCGTGGTCGCCGAAGAAGTCGCGGACCACCCCCCAGACCGTCACCAGGTCTGCCTGTCGGGAGGACGCCACGTAGACGGTGGTCTTGACCACGTCGGTGAGTCGGGCGCCGGACGCCTCGAGGGCAGTCTCCAGGTTCGTCATCACCTGCCGGGCCTGCGCGGCGTGGTCGCCCGGCGTAACTGTGCGTCCCTCGGCGTCCAGCGGGCAGGCGCCGGCGGTGAAGACCAGCCGGGCGGGTGGATCAACGGTGGCCGCGTACGCGTACTCGGCGGCGTCGGAGAGGGCGGGGACATGCAGCAGCGCGACAGGTTCCGGCATGCCGGCGAGGCTAACGACTATCGCCCACCAGAGCGACGCATTAACCACGATGGCCTCGCGCGTGATCGCCCACCAGGCACCAACTGCACGGAAGTAGTGGCCTCGCGACGCACGGAGGCCACCAGGAAGTTGCGCGGATCTTGCGGCGAGCGCGGCCCCGCCCGCCGCTCAGGCGGAGTCGCGCAGGATCAGCTCGGTGGGGAGCATGACCGCCTGCTCGATGGTCTCCCCGGCGGCCAGGCGGAGTAGCTGCTGGGTCATCCGCCTGCCCAGCTCCACGATCGGCTGCCGGACGGTGGTCAGCGGCGGTTCGGTGTACGCAGCGGTCTCGATGTCGTCGAAGCCGACCACGGCGACATCCTCCGGCACCCGCCGGCCAGCCTCGCGCAGCGTACGCAGGGCGGCATGCGCCATCAGGTCGGAGGCGGCGAACACGCCGTCCAGGTCGGGGTGCTCGGTGAGCAGCCTGCGCATCGCCGCCGACCCGGACTCCCGGGTGAAGTCGCCGACGGCGATCAGCTCGGGCAGCCCTGCGTCGGCGACTGCGGTGCGGTAGCCGTTGAGGCGTTCGATCCCGGCGACCATGTCCTGTGGCCCGGCGATGGTGGCGATCCGTCGGCGACCGTTGTCGATCATGTGTCGTACGGCTGCGGTCACCCCGCCGACGTGGTCGACGTCGACGTACGGCACGGGCACGTCGCCGAGTGGCCGGCCGCTGACCACCACCGGGATGCCGAGCCGGGCCAGCGTGCCGGGCAATGGATCGGCACCGTGCAGCGAGGCGAAGAGCACCCCGTCGACGTGCCGGCCGGTGGTGTACCGCTCGACCCGGTGATGCCCGGCCGGCGAACCGGCGAGCATCAGCACGAGTTGCTTGTCGGCCGCTTCCAGCTCCTGGCTGACACCCCGGATGATGCCGGGGAAGACCTGGTCGTCGGAGAAGACCCGGGTGGCCGCCTCCGGCATGACCAGCGCGATCGAGTCGGTGCGTTGGGTGACCAGGCTGCGGGCGGCGAGGTTTGGTACGTACCCCAATTCGACGACAGCCCGGGTGACTGCCTCTCGGATCGGCTCGGCGACGGTGGTGGAGCCGTTGACCACACGGGACACGGTGGCTCGGGACACCCCGGCCCGCGCCGCCACCGCTTCGAGCGTCGGCCGCTGCGCCGTCGTCATCGCGCCTTCCCTCCGCTCGTCACAACCCGTTCCGGGAGACCGTTTCCTGGGTTCATCGGGCGCTGGCCTCAGCGTGGTGGGTGCTTTGCCCCATGTCAAGAGAGCGCTCTCCGGAACCTGTCGGCGGGACCCCAGAACTGATCGAGGGCGCCACCCCGGCGGAGTGGCACCCTCGTCGTGGCGGATCCGATCTAGCGGGTACGCAGACCCTCCAGCAGGGTGTGGTCGCCGGCAACGTCAAGCGTCTCGAAGCTCATTCGACCCCAGAGCGCCAACAGCAGATCGCTCGCGGTGCCGCTGACCTGCGCCCGGGCGTGGTGGTCGTCGTGGTCGAAGATGGTCGCGGTGTCGAGCAGCGCCACCCCCTCGCCGCGCAGCCGCAGATACCACTCCTGAGCCGCATCGGTAGCGGTGAGCTGCACCACCCCGTGCCAGTCGCCCGGCGTCCGCCGCCGGCCCGCGGGCAGCCAGGTGTCCAGCACCTCACTCACCCCGTCGGCCGCGAGCTTCGCCTCCACCGGCTCGCCCGCCGCGATGGCAAGCTGGGCGTCCCAGCGGTGCACAGCCGTCTCGTGCGCAATGCGACGCGGCCAGAAACCGGCCTTCTTCGGCTGCGGAGCCCAGTTCCACGCCGGTGCCTCCGGGTCCAGCCCGTCGAAGACGGTCATCAGCCGGTCGTACCCCTGGCGCCACAGTTGCAGCGGGTCCACGCCAGCTTCCACCTCGGCCCGGTCCTGGCGGTCCGGCTGGGTGGTCAGGCCAGCGCCGGCGAACGACGAAACCCAGTGGTAGATCCGAGCGAGGTGCAGTGTGAGGTCGGTGACCGTCCAGCCCGGACAGGACAGAACCGGTGTCTCCGGCGGTGCCTCGGCCACCGCCGCCGCGAACGCCGGACCCTCCGCGCGGAGTGCCCCGATCCAGAAATCCTTGCTGCCCTGCAGTCTGCTCATGCCATCCTCCCGGGGGTGCCGGGCGACCAATGGGTGCCACGGCTATCACTCAGCCTAAGGTGAAGGGCGTGCCAGACGCCTCCGCCCAGCCGACAACCGAAGCCGATCGTGCCACCCCTGGTCCACTGGCCAGCCACACCACTCTACGGATGGGTGGGTCGGCCGAGCGGATCGTGGCCGCCGGCAGTGCCGACGAGATCGTCCGGGCGGTCCGGGCCGCAGACGAGCCGCTCCTGATCCTGGCCGGCGGCAGCAACGTGGTGATCGGCGACGCCGGCTTCCCCGGCACCGTCGTCCTGGTGCGCTCCCGTGGCCTGCGCGTCGTCGCCGAGGACGCCGGGTCGATCACCGTACGGGTCGACGCCGGCGAGCCGTGGGACGACCTGGTCGCCGCCACGGTGACCAACGGTTGGGCCGGCCTGGAGTGCCTTTCCGGCATCCCCGGCTCCACCGGCGCCACCCCGATCCAGAACGTCGGCGCGTACGGCCAGGAGGTCGCCGAGACGATCACCGGCGTCGAGGTCTACGACCGCGCTGAGGGCACCCGTTATGTCATCCCCGCCGCCGACTGCGGGTTCGCCTACCGGGGCAGCATCTTCAAGTACCAGGACCGTTGGGTGGTGCTCTCCGTCGACTTCCGGCTCGCCCGGTCCCCGATCTCCGGCCCGGTGCGTTACGCCGAACTGGCCCGTGCGCTCGGAGTCGAGGTGGGCGACCAGGTGCCTCTGGCCGACGCCCGAGCGACGGTGCTGCGGTTGCGCGCGGGCAAGGGCATGGTGCTCGACGCCACCGACCCGGACACTCGCTCGGTCGGCTCCTTCTTCACCAACCCGGTGCTCGACCAGTCGACGTACGAACTACTCCTGGAACGTGCCGCCGAGTTGGGCGATCCGCCGGCCTGGCCGGGGGCGGACGGCATGGTCAAGGTGAGCGCGGCCTGGCTGATCGACAAGTCGGGCTTCACCAAGGGTCACCCCGGCGAGGGTGGGGTAACCATCTCCAGTAAGCACACCCTGGCCCTGACCAACCACACCGGCAACGCCCGAACCGCCGACCTGCTGACCCTGGCCCGCGACATCCGCGACACGGTGCACGCCCGCTTCGGCGTAACCCTCCACCCCGAACCAGTCCTCATCAACTGCACCATCTAACCCCATCACCACCCCGTCCTCGCCCTTCCATATCGGCGATCTTGCAGTTTCTGCCGCGACAAACCGGGCGCAACGCTGCATATCGGCAACAGGAAGTGCAAGATCGCGGAGGGCTGGGCTGGGCTGGGCTGGGCTGGGCTGGGCTAGGGCTGGGGCTGGGGCCAGGGGAGGGTTAGCTCTCCTTGGCGCCAGCGGGTTGGGCCGTTGAGGATGGGCCAGCCCGTTTCGCGGAGACGGGTCACCGCGCTCAGCCAGCGTTGGCGCGGGCCGAAGGTGGCGTAGGGGGCGGCGGCCTGCCAGGCGTCGTCGAGGGCGCGGATCAGATCGTGGATCGGCTCGCCGGGCACGTTGCGATGGATCAGCGCCTTGGGTAGCCGCTCGGCCAGCTCGGCGGGGCTGGTCAAGGTGGTGAGCTTCGCGGCCAGGGTCAGCGTTCGAGGGCCGTCGGCGTCGATCAGCAGCCAACTGGCGAGCCGACCCAACTCGTCGCAGGTGCCCTCGACGAGCACCCCACCCGGGGCGAGCGCAGCGGTCATCGTCCGCCAGGCGTCGGGCACCTCGCTCTCGTCGTACTGCCGCAGGACGTTGAACGCGCGGACCAGCACCGGCCGGAGCCCGGCCAGCTCGAACCCGCCTCGGGCGAACGTCAGGCCGGGTGGGTCGGCGGCTGGTGTCGCGGCGGCCACCCGGGCCGGGTCGATCTCCAGCCCGACCAGCCGTACGTCGGGTCGAATCCCCGCCGCCAGCCGGGCTCGCAGCTCTACCGCGGTCACCGGGGTGGCCCCGTAGCCGAGGTCGACCACCAGGGGGTCGGCCGCCGCCAACAGTCGGTCGGCGCAGGTGGCGACGATCCAGTTGTCCACCCGACGGAGCCGGTTCGGGTTGGTCGTGCCCCTGGTTACCACGCCGAGCGGTCGGTGTCGTGCCGCGCCGCTCATACCGCCCCTCCCCGCCGTCGACCTCAGGAAACCCGGTGCACCTTGTGCTGGGCGGCCTGCGCCCGCGGCCGGACCACCAGTCGGTCGATGTTGACGTGCTCGGGGCGGGTGGCGCACCAGGCGATGCAGTCGGCTACGTCCTCGGCTACCAGCGGCCCCGGCACCCCGGCGTAGACGGCGGCTGCCCGTTCCGCGTCACCCTCGAAGCGGACCAGGCCGAACTCGTCGGTCTTCACCATGCCCGGGTCGATCTCGATCACCCGTAGCGGTCGACCGCACAGCTCCAGGCGGAGCGTGCCGGCGATCGCGGTCTGTGCGTGCTTCGCCGCGGTGTAGCCGCCGCCGCCTTCGTAGACAGTCAGGCCGGCAGTGGAGGAGACCACCACGATGGTGCCGGAGCCGGACGCCTCCAACGCTGGCAGTAGCGCCTGGGTGACCCGCAGCGTGCCGAGCACGTTGACGTCGTACATCCACTGCCAGTCGGCGACCGACCCGGACTCCACCGGGTCCAGCCCACGCGCTCCGCCGGCGTTGTTGACCAGCAGGGTGACCGGCCCGGGTGCCTGCGCGGCGGCCTCGGCCAGCTTGGCTACCGACTCGTCCGACGTGATGTCGCAGGTCACCGCGGTGGCCTGCCCGCCTGCGGCGGTGATTTCGGCAACCAGGTCGGCGAGCCGTTCTGCGCGGCGGGCGGCGGCGAGCACGTGGAAGCCCTCGGCGGCGAGTCGGCGGGCGGTGGCCGCGCCGATCCCGCTGGATGCTCCGGTGACGATGGCGACAGAGGTCATTCCGACATTCTCGCCCCGACCGCACGGCCCGTTCCGACCGGGCGTGGAACCGCCATTGACGGGAGTGCGGTGATGAGGTCCGTCACCCCTGGGGGCCGCGCCGGGGAATTTCCGAAGCCCGATGGGGAAGATGACACCCGGCGTTCAGGTTGACCGAGAAGCGCCGGTCGTGCGAGACGGCATCAACCGTGACAAAGGAGCGGATGTGGCGGAAATGCACACCGGTGTTGGTCGTCAGCGCGGTGCCCAACCGTGGCCCCGGCCTCGCCGTATCGCAACCCTGTCGGTGCACACCTCCCCCCTGCACCAGCCCGGCACGGGCGATGCCGGCGGAATGAACGTCTACATCCTCGAGGTCGCCCGGCGACTCGCCGAGGCCAACGTCGAGGTGGAGATCTTCACCCGGGCCACCTCCGGCGACCTGCCCCCGGTCGTCGAGATGGCACCCGGCGTGCAGGTCCGGCACATCACCTCCGGTCCGCTGGAAGGGCTCACCAAGGAAGAGCTGCCCGGCCAGCTCTGCGCCTTCACGGCCGGGGTGCTGCGGGCCGAGGCGTCCCGTCCGCCCGGGCACTACGACCTGATCCACTCCCACTACTGGCTCTCCGGCCAGGTCGGCTGGCTGGCCAAGGAGCGTTGGGGGGTGCCGCTGGTGCACACCGCGCACACCCTGGGGAAGGTCAAGAACGCCCAACTCGCGGCCGGCGACCGGCCGGAGCCCAAGGCCCGGCTGATCGGCGAGGAGCAGGTGGTCGCCGAGGCGGACCGGCTGGTCGCCAACACCCGGTTCGAGGCCAGCGACCTTCTCGATCGGTACGACGCCGACCCGGCCCGGGTCTCCGTGGTGCAACCGGGCGTCGACCTGGGCCGGTTCCGGCCTGCGCCGGGCGACCGGTCCGCGGCGATCCGTGAGGCCCGCCGCCGGCTGGGGCTGCCGGCCGAGGGGTACGTCGTCGCCTTCGTCGGTCGTATCCAGCCCCTCAAAGCCCCCGACGTGCTGATCCGCGCGATTGCCGCCTTGCGGGAGCGCGACCCGGCGCTGGCCGACCAGGTGACCGTGGTGATCTGCGGTGGGCCCAGCGGCAGTGGGCTGGACCGGCCGACCGCACTGATCGAGCTGGCTGCCAAGCTCGGGGTCAGCGACGGGGTGCGGTTCCTGCCGCCGCTCACCGGGGACGACCTGCCGGCCCTGTACCGGGCGGCCGATCTGGTCGCGGTGCCGTCGCACAACGAATCGTTCGGGCTGGTCGCCCTGGAGGCGCAGGCCTGCGGTACGCCGGTGGTGGCCGCCGCCGTCGGAGGGCTCGTCACCGCTGTGCGCGACCAGGTGAGCGGCGTCCTGATCGACGGGCACGACCCGGTCGACTGGGCCATCACGCTGGGCCGGCTGCTGCCGGACCAGGCGCGCCGGGCGGTGCTTGGCCGGGGCGCTGCGCAGCACGCACGGCACTTCTCCTGGGACCGTACGGTCACCGGTCTGCTTGGCGTCTACGGCGAGGCGATCGCCGCGCACCGCGCCCGGCTCGCGGCCGACCTGGCGGGCGACCCTGCGCTCTCCTGCTCCTGGTGATCAGGGCGTTGGTCGCCAACCGGCGTGCCAGCCGGGTCGGTCGTAGAGTAGGCCGGTGAGCCCGAAAACCGATCTTGCGACCCTGATCGAGTCGGTCTGTGCCGAGCGGGACCTGGCCTGCGAGTCGACCGGCCCCGGCTCGTACGCCGTGACCCTGCCGGGCACCCACAAGCTCAAGACGGTCTGCAACCTGATCGTCGGTGAGCACGCGCTACGGGTCGAGGCATTCGTGATGCGCCAACCGGATGAGCGCCGGGAGGAGCTGTGGGCCTGGCTGTTGCAGCGCAACGCCCGGATGTATGGCGTGTCCTTCTCCACGGACTCCGTCGGCGACGTGTACCTGACCGGGCGGGTCAACCCGGCCGGCGTGGATGCCGACGAGTTGGACCGGCTGCTCGGTGCCGTGCTCACGTACGCCGACGAGTCGTTCGACACGATGCTGGAAATCGGCTTCGGTAGTTCGATCCGGCGGGAGTACGAGTGGCGGGTCAAGCGTGGCGAGTCGACCGCCAACCTGGCCGCCTTCGCGCATCTCTTCGAGCCCTCCGGCACGGGCCCCGATCCAGCCTGATCCTGGATCCAGCACGGTCATGGGGAGCTGACGGTGGTTCGGACTGCTCCTGACGGGTATGCCGCACCGCGCGGTGCGGCAAGGGACCCCCGCGCGCCGAGGACGGAGTGTCGAGGAGCGTGAGCGTCCCATGGCTCAGCGGAACAGCTCAGGTCGCGGCGGGACTGCGACCAGGACCAAACGACAGGCCGGCAACCAGACGCCGGGTACTCCCGGGATCTCCGAGTCGGAGATTTCCCGGATGCGGGTGGACGACATCCGCGGGCAGTTGCGCAAGCGCGGTGTCTCCGGGATTTCCGCGCTGCGCAAGCCCGACCTGGTGAAACAGTTGGTGCGCTCGCTGCGTTCCGATGCTGGTGGCGCGGGCCGGCGCAGCACTGGACCGGCTGGTCGGGCCACCGGCACCAGGGCGTCGGCTGGTCGGGCCGCCGCGACGAAGAAGTCGGCGTCGAGGGCGGCACCGAGTCGCGCGAAGGCCGCACCGGCGAACAAGAGTGCGCCCGCGAAGCGGGCCGCCGCTAAGAAGACGACCGCCGCGAAGACGACGACAGCCGTGCGGAAGTCGACGGGGATCCGCAAGACGGCTCCCGCGAAGAAGACGACGGCGGCGTCCAAGTCGACCGCCGCACGCAGGACGTCGGCGGCGAGCAAGTCGACGACCGCCCGTACCGCACCTGCGCGAAAGGCACCGGCCAAGAAGGCACCGGCACGTCCGGCGGCGAAGCGTGCGGCACCCGCCAAGAGCACTACGGCGAAGCGTGCGGCACCCGCCAAGCGAACGGCGCCACGGTCGGTCGGCAGCGGCACGGGTACCGGTGGAATCCGGACCGGACGGGGCACCGGACGGTCGGTCCGCAGCTCGCAGGTGATTGCCTCGATCTCGGATCGGCCGGAGCGCCCGGGACGGAGCCTGATCACTGCGAATCACGAGGTGATCCAGCGCTGGGCCAGGGAGCGCGGGGCGAAGCCGGCGACCATCGCCGGCACAGAGCGGGACGGCCGGGCGGGTGTTTTGACCTTCAACATTCCCGGATACCGAGAAAGCAGCCGGATTCGCGAGATCACCTGGGATGAGTGGTTCTACACCTTTGACCTGCGCCGGCTGAACCTGATTTATCAGGAACAGCTACGCGATGGCCGGCCGAGCAACTTTTTCCGAACCGAGTCACCCGATCGGGAAGACGGTTGAGGTGTTTGCGGGAATGGTTGACGGGTACGCGGCTGTTGCCAAAGACCGAGGCCCCAGCAGCGGATACTCGCCAGTTGTGACCGGCGAGACAGGGTTCTGGGTTGATTCCAGAATCTGGGCGATCTAGCTTTATTGCACCGCGCCACGCTTGGAAACGTTCGGGGGAGCGGCGGATCGATCAGATCCGCGCACCGAGCGAGGCGCGAGGGGACGGGTGGACTTACCGTTGGGGGACGGTGCCCACCTGTTTGGACCGGCGGCTGAGCGGGCGATGCTTACGGGGGTGAGTGTTGCCCGCCGCCGCCGGCCCCACCGGCGGGCGCCCACCACGACCTGAGGGACGTGGTGGGCGCTTTGCGTATTACGCCGTCAGGCGGCCGGCACCCGGTCGGCGTGTGTTGCCGGCTCCCGGCCTGCGGCCTGGCGTAGCGCGGCGACGTGCCGTTCCCGGGGTGGTCCGGCGAGCAGATGCCCGAGCGCCGCCACCAGGCCCAGCCCACCCACGATGAGCCAGTGCCGGTCGCCGAGGTGCTCCAGGCTCACCCCACCGAGGGTGGGAGCGACAAACGCCGCAGCCGGGAAGGTCAGGTAGAAGACCGACTGGTACCGCGCGCGTAGCTGCGGTGGTGCCAGGTCGGCGTTGATCTGCGCGTTGGGTGGGGCGGCGAGCATCGAGCCGACCGTCCAGACCGCCGCGGCACCCAGGTAGATGGCCAACTCGTCGGCGACGGAGAGCACTCCGAAACCGAGCGCGAGCAGCGCGGTGGAGGCGGCCAGCACGACGTCCTTGCGGTGCCTGTCGATCAGCCGGGGCACGAACAGTTGCCCGACCACGATCAGCGCGCCACCGAGAGCCACCACCAGCCCGTACGCCGATGGGCCCAGGCCGTCCGCGCGCATGGCCAGCGGCATGATCGTCGAGGTCTGCATGGTGAGTACGGCCAGCACGAAGGTGAGTCCGACGAAGACCAGGAACGTGCGGTCGGTGAGCGCGGTGTGCAGCCCCGGTCGGCGGGGTCGGACGGATTTCGGTGCCATGCGCGCAGCCGACTGACCCTCGACTGCCGGCGTGGCCATGCGCAGAGTCTCTGGCACCTTCCAGCCGATCACGGCGGCGGCCGTCAGGGTGGCACCGGCGTCGACAAGGAACAGCGCGGTGAAGCTCGCCTCGGCCAGCACGCCGGCGAGCAGCGAGGCGACCGCCATTCCCAGGTTGAACGCCCAGAACTGGAGGTTGAACGCGCGCGAACGCCGTTCGGCGGGCACCACGTCGACGATCGCGGCGACGAACGCCGGGCTGGGCATCGAGTGGACCACGCCGACCAGCGCGGAGAGCACCGCGATCAGGAGCAGGGGTCGGCTGAAGGCGAGCGCCACCATCAGACCGGCCGTGGTCAGGTGCGCGGCGAGCAGGGTTGCCCGGCGGCCCCACCGGTCGGCCAGCACGCCGCCGAGCAGTACGCCGGCCGCCCCGCCGGCCCCGTACGCGCCGACCACCGTGCCGGCCAGCCCGACGCTTGCTCCGCGCGCGTCGGTGAGGTACAGCGAGAGGAAGAGCATGGCGAACGCGCCGGCACGGTTGATCAGCAGGCCGGCCCAGAGATACCAGAAGGTGGCGGGGAGGCCGCCCGCAGTGTCGTGCCACCAGCGCCGCAGGGCGTGCACCCGACCTCCCGACAGTTCAGTTTCTTAACCGTTTCCTCTGCACGGTAGAAAGTCGAGGCCTGTCGCGCCAGTCGGTTTCCTGATCTTGAGGCGTGTCGTCAGGCGACTGCCTCGGCGGGCTGAGGCCCCCGATCGGCGGTAACCGGTGCCAACGCCTCGCCAGAGCGGCGCAGGGCGGTGGCACGCCGCTCCCGGGCCGGCCCCGACACCAGGTGGGCGACCGCGAGCAGGACGCCGAGCGCGGCGCAGCCGTACCAGAGCGTGTCGTTGCCGGCGTGCTCGCGCAGCAGGCCGCCGAGGATCGGTGCGATGGCCCCGGCGATCTGCCACGAGAGGGAGAACACGCCCTGGTAGCGGCCGCGCAACTCGGCCGGGGAAAGCTCGGCGATCAGCGTGGAGTTGGACGGCGAGTTCAGCATCTCGCCGAGCGTCCAGACCAGCACGGTCAACCCGTAGAACCAGGCGGTGCCGGCGAACGCGGTCAGCCCGAACCCGACGCCCAGCACCACGGATGCCAACGCGAGCACGTGCGAGCGGCTCCGCCCCCTGATCAGACGGGGCACGAAGAGCTGACCGACCACGATGAGTACGCCGTTGAGCGCGATGACCGAGCCGTAGGTGGCCGGGCTCAGGCCGTCGTCGCCCATGGCGATCGGCAGCATCGAGATGTGCTGGAGGAAGACCAGCGCGGAGAACAGATTGAGGGCCACGAAGCCGAGGTAGACGCGGTCGGTGAGGATCGTGCGTAGAGCACCGCGCGGGGCGCTCGCTACGGCGGTGGCGGCAGGACCGGCCAGCCGTGTCTCCGGCACCCGGGTGAAGATGATCGCCGCGGTGACCAGCATGGTGCCGGCATCGACCACGAACAGCAGCAGGTAGTTGGCCTGTGCGGCGAGGCCGGCGAGGACTGCGGCGCAGGCGAAGCCCAGGTTGATCGCCCAGTAGTTGAGCGAGAAGGCGCGCAGCCGGTCCTTCGCCGGCACCACGTCGATCATCATCGCCCCGAACGCGGGCCGGGCCGCCTCGGCGAACATGCCGAGCAGGAGGGCGCCCAGCGCCACCGCCCAGAGGTCCCGGGCCAGCCCGAGCGCGAGCATCATGGCGGCCGCGCCCACGTGCGCGGTGAGCAACGTCGGTCGGCGGCCCCACCGGTCTGCGAGTGTGCCGCCGGCGGTGGTGCCGAACGCCCCACCGACGCCCCAGAGGCCGATCACCAGGCCGGCCTGGGAGGCCGAGAAGCCGCGTTCCTGGGTCAGGTAGATGGCGAGGAAGACGAGGACGAACGAGCCGAGCCGGTTGATCAAGGTGCCTGACCACAGGTACCAGAAGGTGGTCGGCAGGCCCCCGGTGGTATCCCGGAACCAACTCCGCATCGTCCGCATATGGCGCCCCGCTTGTAGTAATGACCGATCTGACTGTCGTGCCTTACAACCCTAGCGGCGGGTGGATCCGCTGGTCACCCGCATATTCACGTGGTGGTCGTCACGACGGCTGCCTGCGTGTCCCAGCGGCGGTTGAGGCAGGATGATCCGCATGACTGCGAGCGAAGGGCCCACCGTCGGGACGCTGGTCCTGCTGCGGCACGGTGAGAGCGACTGGAATGCCAAGAACCTCTTCACCGGCTGGGTGGACGTCGACCTGACCGAGAAGGGCGAGGGCGAGGCGCGGCGCGGTGGCGAGCTGCTGCGCGAGCACAGCCTGCTGCCGGACGTCGTGCACACCAGCGTGATGCGCCGTGCCATCCGCACCGCCGAGCTGGCGCTCAGCGCCGCTGACCGGCACTGGATCGCGGTGCGCCGGTCGTGGCGGCTCAATGAGCGGCACTACGGCGCCCTGCAGGGCAAGGACAAGAAGCAGACCCTCAATGAGTACGGCGAGGAGCAGTTCATGCTCTGGCGCCGGTCCTACGACACCCCGCCGCCACCGATCGACGACAACGACGAGTGGTCGCAGGTCGGTGACCCCCGCTACGCGCTGCTGCCGACCGAGCTGATGCCGCGGACGGAATGCCTCAAGGACGTCGTCGAACGGATGCTGCCCTACTGGTACGACTCGATCGTGCCGGACATCCTGGCCGGCCGGACGGTGCTGGTGGCCGCGCACGGCAACTCGCTGCGCGCCCTGGTCAAGCACCTCGACCAGATCTCCGACGAGGCGATCGCCAAGCTCAACATCCCGACGGGCATCCCGCTGCGCTACGACCTCGACCCGCAGCTGCGCCCGCTCACCCTCGGCGGCACCTACCTCGACCCGACCGCCGCGAAGGAAGCCGCCGCGGCGGTGGCCAACCAGGGTCGCTGAGCTGCTGAAAAGGGCCCCTCGTCAGCGCGGGAAGCGGTGACGAGGGGCCCTTCTTTGGATCAGGGTCAGCTGCTGGTGGGCGCGCTCTGCCCGGTGATCAGGTAGATCACGTGCTCGCCGGCGTTGACCGCGTGGTCGGCGAAGCGCTCGTAGTACCGGCCCAGCAGGGTGGCGTCGATCGCGGTTTCCACCCCGTACGGCCACTCGTCGCCGAGCAGCATTGCGAACAGGCTCTTGTGCAGCTCGTCCATGGCATCGTCGTCGCGGTCCAACTCGCCGGCGAGGTTGGCGTCGGGCTTCGCCAGCACCGAACCGATCTTCACGGCCATCCGGTCGGCGATCTCCGACATTTCGGTGAAGACCGTCCGCAGTTCGGCGGGAACGGCGGGGGAGGGGTGCCGGCGCAGCGCGGTCTTCGCCACGTGATCGGCGAGGTCGCCCATCCGCTCCAGATCAGCGGCCACGTGCAGCGCGGTGATCATCGCTCGGAGGTCGGAGGCGACCGGCGCCTGTCGGGCGAGTAGGTCACACACCCGCTCCTCGACGTGCCGGTAGAGGTCGTCGATCTCACCGTCCCGCTCGATGACCGTCTCGGCGGCCTGCCGGTCGGCGGTGAGCAGGGCCCGGGTGGCCTGGCGCATGGCGGCGCGGACGCCCTCCGCCATGTCCACCAGCAGTTGGCTGACGATCTGGAGGTCGGCCCGGAACTCGTCGCGCATCATCACGTCCTGTGGTCGGTCGCCGCCGACGGGTGCCGGCGCAGGGGGGTTGAGCAGGTGCGACGCCAACGGTAGGGGGCGCGGACGGACCCCGGATGAACCACGGTGAACGACGCCGGACGCAGGGGTGAACAATTCTGAAAGTGAGGGTGGTTCGTCCCGGTCTGTGTGGTAGCCAGGTTAACAATGACCCTACGATCGCCGGGTGGAGTGGGCGGTGGCGGTCGTGGTGGCCGTAGCGTTGGTGGCCGGGTTGGCCGCCGGTTTCCTGCTGCCCCGGTTCCTGCCAGCGCGGGACGGTCGCTCCACGTCGACGGGGAGCGCGAGCTCCCGCTGGAGCAGGGGGAGGCCCGCGATAGCCGACGAGCAGCAGGCCGGGCTCGGCCGCCGGACGATCGACTCGCTCCGGGCCGGTGTCGTGGTTCTGGACAACGACGACGTGCCCGTCCTGATCAATCCGGCCGCCCGCGCGATGGGGCTCCTGCGCACCGGAGGCCTCCCCGGCTCGATCGCCGCGCACCCGCTGATTCGTACCCTTGCTGGCCAGGTGCGACGCACCGGAGTGCGGCGCGAGATCGAGCTGGACCTGCCCCGAGGTCGCGACAGCGCGGGGGAGAACCCCCTCGGCGTGCACCTGCGAGCGATGGGCCTCGGCAACGGCTTCATCGCGGTCGAGGCGGTCGACGTGACCGAGTCGCACCGGCTAACCCGCGTACGACGCGACTTCGTGGCCAATGTGAGCCACGAGCTCAAGACCCCGATCGGGGCGCTTCAACTGCTCGCCGAGGCATTGTTGGACGCGACCGAGCCGGCCGACGCCGCAGCACCCGACCTCTCCGAGGACCTGGTGGCCGCCCGTCGGTTCGCCGAACGGATCCAGCACGAGTCGACCCGGCTGGGCCGGCTGGTGCAGGAGCTGCTGGAGCTGACCCGGCTGCAGGGCGCCGAACCGCAGCCGCCACCTGAGCCGGTCGCGCTGGACTGGGTGATCGCTGAGGTGGTCGACCGGACCCGCACCACGGCTTCCGCCCGGGGCGTCGAGGTGGTCGTGGACGGCGCGCGGGGCCTCACCGCGTACGGCAGCGACTCCCAACTCGCCACGGCGGTGGCGAATCTGGTGGAGAACGCCATCAACTACTCGGCCGAGGACACCGCGGTGCGGGTCACTCTCCGCGGCAACGACGAACACGTCGAGATCGCGGTCGCTGACCAGGGCATCGGCATCGCCCCCACCGACGTGGACCGGATCTTCGAGCGGTTCTACCGGGCCGACCAAGCTCGCTCGCGTGCCACTGGCGGCACCGGGCTCGGCCTGGCAATCGTGAAACACATCGCGAGCAACCATGGCGGACGGGTAGAGGTGTCGAGCACTCTTGGTGGTGGATCGACGTTCACCCTCCGGCTGCCCGCCAGCCCACCGGATGACCTGCTGGCGACACTGCCGGCGGTTGGGATCGAACCCGGTCCGGCTGGGCTACGGCAGGTCTGACAGCAAATGGAAAGGAAATCCCCGTTGAGCCGCGTTCTGGTGGTCGAGGACGAGGAGTCGTTCTCCGACGCCTTGTCGTACATGCTCCGTAAGGAGGGCTTTGAGGTTTCGGTCGCTGCGACCGGGACCGACGCCCTCACCGAGTTCGACCGGACCGGCGCCGACATCGTGCTGCTCGACCTGATGTTGCCAGAGATGTCGGGGACCGAGGTCTGCCGGCAACTGCGGCAGCGGTCGGCCGTGCCGATCATCATGGTCACCGCGCGGGACAGCGAGATCGACAAGGTGGTCGGGCTGGAGATCGGCGCCGACGACTACGTCACCAAGCCGTACTCGCCGCGGGAACTGGTCGCCCGGATCCGGGCGGTGCTGCGCCGGCAGAGCCCGGAGGTGGCTGAGGCGGGCGCTCCGACGCTGGCCGCGGGTCCCGTGCGGATGGACATCGAACGGCACGTGGTGACCGTCGATGGCGGGGCCGTGCAGCTGCCGCTCAAGGAATTCGAGTTGCTGGAACTGCTGCTGCGCAACGCTGGCCGGGTGCTCACCCGTGGCCAGCTCATCGACCGGGTCTGGGGCGCCGACTACGTCGGTGACACCAAGACGTTGGATGTGCACGTCAAGCGGCTGCGTTCCAAGATCGAGCCGGAGCCGTCCGCGCCGCGCTTCATCGTCACCGTTCGGGGCCTGGGCTACAAGTTCGAGCCGTGATCGGCGTACCCGAAGGGGGTCTGCGCTCGGCGCAGGCCCCCTTCGGGCTGTCCGCGCTTGGTCAGCGGACGACCTTGAAGTTGAAGTTGGCGGTGCCGAGCCGGCCGTAGAGCCGCAGCCAGAGCGGGAGCAACATCTCGGTGCCCCGCGCGGTGGAGAGGTCACCGAGATCGATCACGTCGGTGTGCCCAAAGCTGACGAGCAGCCCGGTGACGATCCGCTTGGCCTCCGCGTCGTCACCGGAGACGAAGACGCTGTGCCCACCGTCGGCGAGCTGACGCGGATGCACCATCAGCTCGGCGGTCAGTGTGTTGAGCGACTTGACCACCCTGGTCTGCGGAAACTCGCGCTGGATCCGTTCGGCGAGGGAGTCGGTGTTGTGTACCGACAGGGTGGGAGGGAAACCCGCACCGAAGTCGAGCGGGTTCGCGATGTCGAGCAGGACCTTGCCGGCCAGGTTCGGCGCGCCGGCTGCGGTGAGCGCCGGGAGTGAGCCGTTGCCGTTGGTGGCGTTCACCACCAGCTCGGCGGCGCTGGCGGCTTCGGCCAGGGTCGCGAGGCCGACCTCGGGGTGTTGCGCCGCCCAGGCGGCGTATTCGCCGGCCCGCGTGGCCGCGACGTCGCGGGTGCCGATGGTGACCTGGTGGCCCAACACCGCCGAGCGGGCGGCGATCGCCTGCCCGACCGAGCCGGTTCCGAGAACTGCGATGCGCATGTCGATCGATCCTCCGTTGGGGGCGCGGCGCGGCGTCGCGCCGGTTGCAGCAGGCTAACAGACAGGTCTGTCTACTGCTGCCCGCTGGAGTGCGTCGTGCGCACCAAGGCACGTGCCGGGGCGGGTCTCGGCCGGCGGCTGGGGTGGTGCCCTCCGCTACCTGTAGACCTGCCCCAGGTGTGGGGCAGGTCAGCGTGCGGCTTTAGACGGACTGGAAATAGCGCTGCCCGCGCTGCCCGCGCTGCCCGCGCTGCCCGCGCTGCCCGTGCTGCCCGCGCTGCCCGTGCTGCCCGTGCTGCCCGTGCTGCCCGTGCTGCCCGTGCTGCCCGTGCTGCCCGTGCTGCCCGTGCTGCCCGCGCTGCCCGCGCTGCCCGAGGCCCCGCCCCGTATTTGGGGCAGCTCTACAGGGGCCACGGGATGCACCTAGGAGCCGGCACTGGACGCGCCAAAGGCGGTGAGACGACAGGCGGGACACACCGGGCGGTGCCGGCAGTTGACTCGGTGAGAATTGCAGACGGAACTGTCTGTAGGATCTGTGCCGCTACCAGCAGATCGAGGGAGTGTCGATGCCCGCGCCCCGCACCCCGGCCGGCTCGGCCCGGGACCGGATCCTGGACACCGCGTTCCGGCTCTTCTACGCGCACGGGCCGCGCGGCGTTGGGGTGGATACGGTGATCGCCGAGTCGGGCGTGGCCAAGGCGACGCTCTACAAGCACTTCCCGCGCAAGGACGATCTCGTGCTGGCGTACCTCGATCGGGTCGACCAGGCATGGTTCGGCGCGCTGCGGGCTGCGGCCCGGGACGCCGGCAACGAGCCGCGCGACCAGTTGGTCGGTATGTTCGACGCGCTGGCCGGTGCCTGCCGCCGGGAGGGTTACCACGGCTGCGCGTTCATCAACACCGCCGCCGAGTCACCTGCCGGCGGCCCGGTGCACGCCCGGACGGTCGAGCACAAGACAGTGGTCCGGGCCTGGGTGACCGAGTTGGCCCGTCAGGCCGGCGCGGCCGACCCGGAGTTGCTCGCCCGGCAGCTCACCCTGCTGCTGGACGGCGGGCTCGCCAGCGGTGTGCTGGACGGCGACCCGCTGATCGCCGACGCGGCCCGGCGCAGCGCCAGCACTCTGATCGACGCCGCTCTGCGCTGACCGGCACTCAGCTCAGAACAGCTTGCGCAACGCCGCGGCGATCTCGGCCACCTCCGTCAGCGAGCGTGGGATAACGAATCTCCGTCATCACTCAGCCAGGCGAGCGAGCAGCGTGGCGTGGCGTTCGATGATCTCGTCCGCGAGATCGCCGAACTCCTTGGCGTTCCGCCGCGCCAGGTAGTCGTCAATCGCGGTCACGACGACGGCGTGCATCGAGCGTGCTTCCTCGTCCGCGACGAGACGCAGTCGCCGCTCACGGATTGCCGCCAAGATCAGCTATAGCTCGTCGGCGGGGTGCGGGGCGACCATGCCCTGCTTCGTCCGAGCCGCACACAGCTCGGCCAGCCGCTCGTACGCGGCAGCGCCGATCAACGCGGTCAGCTCCGGGGAGTACGACAGGTACATCGGCTCGGTGCCGACGTGCGCGTCCGTCGAGGAGGTGCACCACCAGTCCAGGTCGTGCCCACCGGCCCCCCAGCCCCGCCGATCGAACTCGGACAGCGTGGAGACCAGCACCTTGGAGTTGTCCGGCCGCTTGACCCAGTCCTGATCTCGGCGGATCGGCAACTGCCAGCAGACGTCCGGCTTGTATTCCAACGGGTGCACCCCATCGCGCAACGCCTGGGCGTGCAGAGCGCAGCCACCACCGCCGGCGAAGTCGGCGTCATTGAGGAACACGCACGGACCCTCGGTGCCCTGGGTGGCGGTGCGGCGGGCCGGGGTCTTGCCGTCGATGGTGTCCTCGTCGGTCCAGTTCTTGAACCCGCGCTGGAAGTGCTGCCAGGTCGACGGGGTGAGCCGCTTGACGGCGTTGCGGACCCGTTTCTCGTCGTCCGAGTCGGTGAAGAACGCCCCGTGCGAGCAGCAACCGTCGGCGGCCCGGCCGGCGATGATGCCGTGGCAGCCCTTGCCGAAGATGCAGGTCCAGCGGGAGAGCAGCCAGGTCAGGTCAGCGCGGATCAGGTGCGCCTCGTCGGCCGGGTCGGTGAACTCGATCCACTCCCGGGGGAAGTCCAGTGGCACCTCGCGACTACGCGGGTCGCCTGGGTCGTCCACCAGCACACGGAGCTCCATCGTCACCCGCACCAGCGTACGCGCGGTGACGTCCGCGGGCCGGCGAGCCGCGCAAACGTGTTGCACCTAGGGTCTTCACCATGCGACTGGGTGTCCTCGACGTCGGTTCCAACACGGTGCACCTCCTTGTGGTGGACGCGCACCACGGCGCGCACCCGTGGCCGGCGCACTCCGAGAAGGTGGTGCTCCGGCTGGCCGAGCAGATCGGCCCCGACGGCGCGTTGACCGAGGCGGGTGCGGACGGCCTGGTCAAGGCCGTGGGTATGGCCAAGGCGGCCGCCACCGGGCTGGAGGCCGATGACCTGATCGCGTTCGCCACGTCCGCGGTGCGCGACGCCACCAACGCGGCCGAGGTGCTGGCACGGGTCCGTGACGAGACCGGCGTACGCCTGGCGGTGCTCTCCGGTGCGGACGAGGCACGGCTGACGTTCCTGGCTGTGCGGCGTTGGTTCGGCTGGTCGGCGGGGCGGTTGTTGGTGCTCGACATCGGCGGCGGCTCCCTGGAGATCGCCGCTGGCATCGACGAGGACCCGGACGCCGCGATCTCGTTGCCGCTCGGCGCCGGGCGACTGACCCGGGAGCGGCTGCGGGTCGACCCGGGCAGCATGGCGCCGCCGTCCGCCGAGGCCGTCGACAAGCTGCGGGAGTACGTGGAGGGCCGGCTGGACAAGGTCGTCGACCAGATGACCGAGGTGGGTTGGGGCCGCGCGGTGGCCACCTCGAAGACGTTCCGCACCCTGGCCCGGCTGGCCGGGGCGGCGCCGTCCGGTGCTGGGCTCTGGGCGCGGCGCAAACTGACCAGGGCCGGTCTGCGGCAGGTCATCGGCTTCGTCCGACACATCCCACCAGCCCAGTTGATGGAGTTGGAGGGGGTCAGCGCGGGCCGTGCCCACCAGCTGCTGGCCGGTGCCGTGGTCGCCGAGGCGGTGATGCGCCGCCTGGATCTGGACTCGCTGGACATCTGCCCGTGGGCGCTGCGGGAAGGGGTCATCCTCCGCCGACTCGATCAACTCGAACCGATCTGACCGAGCAGGCGTTTTAGGCCTATTTGCTGGCGCTCGTCACGATGCTCCAAGCGCTACCGGGCTACGCTCACAGACGTGACTTCCCGCGTTCCCGTGCTCCTGTCCAGCTCGTCGGTCTTTCCCGAGCCGACTGCGGCGGCGTTCCAACTGGCTGCGGCACTCGGCTACGACGGCGTCGAGGTGATGGTCTGGACCGACGTGGTCAGCCAGGACGCGGGCGCGCTGCGTGGCCTCTCCGCGCACTACGACGTGCCGGTGCTCTCGGTGCACGCGCCCTGCCTGCTGGTCACCCAGCGGGTGTGGAGCCCGGACCCGTGGGAGCGGCTGCGCAAGGCCGCCGAGCTGGCCGAGACACTGGAGGCGCCGACCGTCGTGGTGCACCCGCCGTTCACCTGGCAACGGGACTACGCGCGCAACTTCGCCGAGGGGCTGGCCACGGTCGCGGCCCGGTTCACCGGGCTCCGGTTCGCGGTGGAGAACATGTACCCGGTGCGGATGGCAGGTCGACAGTTCGTCCCGTACGTGCCGGGTTGGGATCCCACCGACACCGGCTACCCGTCGTACACCCTGGATCTGTCGCACTGCGCGGCCTCACACAGCGACCCTCTGGAGATGGCCGACCGGATGGGCGCCGCGCTGGCGCACGTGCACCTCGGCGACGGCACCGGTGAGGGCCGCGATGAGCACCTGGTGCCCGGCCGCGGCACTCAACCCTGTGGTGAGCTGCTCTCCTCGCTGGCTGGGCGCGGCTTCACCGGGGCGGTGGCGGTGGAGGTCGCCACCCGGGGCGCGAAGAGTCGCGCGGTGCGCGAGGCGGACCTGCGCGCCGCACTGGAGTTTGCCCGTCAGCACCTGACCGCGCCGTCCCCGGTCGACGCCTGACCCGACCGCCCCGCGCCGGGACGGTGGCGGTGTCAGCTGACCGGCGAGAGCGAGTCGGCGCCCGCGGTCGGCTGCGCGGCGACCGTCACCTGCTCGCCGACCGCCGCCCGCTTGCGAGCCCGGTGCGCGGCCACATGCGAGCGGGTGGCGCAGCGCTCCGAGCAGAATCGCCGGCAGCAGTTGGACGACGTGTCCAGGTAGACGTTGCCGCACCGCTCGTCGGCGCAGACCCCGAACCGTGCGCTGCCGTACTCGCAGAGCCAGACCGACAGCCCCCAGACCGCGCCGGCCAGGTATTCCGCACTGACCGAGGCGCCCCGGCTGGTCACGTGCATGTGCCAGTCGCTGGAGTCGTGCCCGGAGATGCGCGGTTGCACCGGGAACGCCTCGAGCAGCGTGTTCAGCTCGGTGACCGCCTGGGCGTCACGCCCCGAGGTGCCGTATTCGAAGACGTCGCGCAGCCGCTTCTGCGCCCGCCGGAAGATCGCGACGTCCCGGTCCGCGACTTCGTCGCGCATCCAGGCGTTGTCGTCGGGGAAGAGGGCCCGCAGGTCGTCGAGGTCGTCCAGGCGGGCGTTGACCAGGTCAACGCCGGTCCGGGCGTACGCGTCGAAGTTCACGCCCCCAACGGTAGACGACTCATGGGGTGCGCGGCGCGTCGATGTAGTGCGGCAGGAAGCGCGCGTAGCCGTCGGTGATCAGGCTGGCGCTCTCCCGCACACCCACCCCGGCCGACTCACCGTCGACGATCCAGCTGCCCAGCACCATCCGGTTACCGTCGAACTGCGGCAACGCCCGGAACTCCTGGTAGCACCAGCCCTCGTCGCCGTAGATCCCCGGGTTGGTGATCTCCTCCTCGGCGGTGACGATGCGTACTGAGCCGCCCTCCCGGCCGAGCAGCGGCTTGGCCACGTACTCCGTCATGCCGCGCGGCGAGTCGAGGTAGGCCGGGAGCAGGTACTCGTGGCCGGGGTACAGCTCCCAGAGGACCGCGAGCAGCGCCTTGTTGGACAGCAGCAGCTTCCAGGCCGGCTCGATCCAGGTGGTGGGGGTGCCCGGGGCCAGCGCCGCCGGCCCGTACGGCTCGGCCAGCATCCACTCCCAGGGGTAGAGCTTGAAACAGGTGGTCACCGGGCGATCGGCGGCGTCGACGAAGCGCCGGCCGTCCCACCCGATCTCCTGGATCGGGAGCAGGTCGACGGTCAGGCCGGCCTGCCGGGCGGTCTCGGCGAGGTAGCCGGCGGTCATGTGGTCCTCGCCCGACTCCTCCTCGTTCGACCAGAGCACGTGCACCCGTGGCTCGTGCAACCCGGCCCCGATCTTGGCCCAGGCACCGACCAGCCGCTCGTGCAGGCTGTTCCACTGGTCCAACTCCGGCCGGGTGTGCTCCAGCCAGTACCACTGGATGATGCTCGCCTCGACCAGTGCGGTCGGGGTGTCCGCGTTGTACTCCAGCAGCTTCGGCGGCCAGCTGCCGTCGTACGCGAGATCGAAGCGCCCGTAGAGGGTGGGTGGCGCCTCGCGCAGCGACCGGGCCACCGCGTCGGCGGCCCACGTCGGGATACCGAAGTCGGCGTAGCGGTGGTTGGCAACCACGTGCTCGGCGGCGGCGACCGACATCCGGTGCAGCTCTTCGGTGGCCTCCTCCAGGCGTTCCACCTCGTCCAGATCGAAGGCGTACGTGGCGGTCTCGTCCCAGTAGGACATGATCCCGCCGTCGGGCAGCTCGGTGTCGACGTAGACGAGGCCCTGTGCCCGGATGGTGGCGTCCCAGTCGGGTCGGGGCGCGACCGTCTCACGGCGCATCTCAGCCGCCGCAGGAGGCGAGGTGGGTGCCGAACCCGCCGCGATCGGGCAGGGCCGCCGTGGTCGGCTCCGGGGCGGCGCGACCGGCGGCTGACTCGGGGACCCGCATCGCCAGGGCCACCGTGTCGCCGCCGCCGACCGGCCCCAGGGCGCAGTCGTCGTCATCGTCGTCGTCCGAGGTCATGTTGCAGCCGGAGAGGGCGAGCGCGAGAGCGGTGAGCGCGCCGAGCTGCACGGAGGCCGACCGGAGCCGGCGGCGGGGGCGTTGGTCCACGGCATCGTTGTAGCCGATCGACGCCACCGCCGCCGCCCCGCCCCGGGGCGCGGGTGCCCCCGGCCGCCCCTCGGCGGGGGCCCTGGCAGGGGCGTTACGCTCGGTTCATGCTCCGTTCCGTCATCCTCGCCGCCTCCCGGTCATCCCAGGTCGAGCGGCTCGTCGCGACCGCCCCGTACACCCGGGACGTCGTTCGCCGGTTCGTTGCCGGCGCCGCTACCGACGACGCGTTGCGCGCGACCCGCGGGCTCGTCGACGACGGTCTCGCGGTCACCCTCGACCACCTGGGTGAGGACACCGTCACCCCTGAGCAGGCCACCGCCACCCGCGACGAATACCTGAAGCTGCTGAAGATGCTCGCCGCCGCGGGGCTCACCCCGGCTGCCGAGGTGAGCGTGAAGCTCTCCGCTCTGGGCCAGATGTTCGACGAGCAGTTGGCGTACGACAACGCTCGCGCGATCTGCGCGGCGGCTGATGCGGCGGGCACCACGGTCACCCTGGACATGGAGGACCACACCACCACGGATTCGACCCTGGATGTGCTGGGCCGGCTGCGCAAGGATTTCCCGTCGACCGGTGCCGTGCTCCAGGCGTACCTGCGCCGGACCGAGTCGGACTGCCGGGAGCTCTCCTCGGCCGGGTCGCGGGTGCGGCTGTGCAAGGGCGCCTACAAGGAGCCGGAGTCGGTGGCGTACCAGTCGGCTCGCGAGGTGGACAAGTCCTACGTGCGCTGCATGAACATCCTGATGTCTGGTGACGGCTACCCGATGCTGGCGACCCACGACCCGCGAATGATCGCCATCGGCGAGGACCGGGCCCGCTGGTTCGACCGGGGGCCGGAGCGCTTCGAGTTCCAGATGCTCTACGGCATCCGCCCCGAGGAGCAGGCCCGCCTGGCCGGCGAGGGCTACACCGTCCGCACCTACGTCCCGTACGGCGACGAGTGGTACGGCTACCTGATGCGCCGTCTTGCCGAGCGCCCGGCCAACCTGGTCTTCTTCGGTCGCGCTCTGATCTCCAAGAAGTAACCCGAAACCGGTCGACGGGCCGGCGGGACCCTCTGGTCCCGTCGGCCCGTTCGCGTCTGTGCCTTGACGGCTAAAGCTAAGTAGCTTAGCTTTATGGCTATGACAGCTAGCCAGGTTCGCCGCGAGGGCGGGCACATCGCGTACGAGGCGCACGGCGAAGGTCCACTGGTCGTGCTCACACACGGCATGGGCGAAAACAGAGCGAGCTTCCGGCACCTGGTGCCGCTACTCGTCGGGGCCGGCTACCGGGTCGCCTCGGTCGACGTCCGGGGCCACGGGGAGTCCAGCGCCGGCTGGTCCACGTACGCCCCGGCGGAGGTCGGCGCGGACCTGTTGGCTGTGGTCCGTGACCTCGACGCCGGGCCGGCCGTGCTGGTTGGCAGCTCGTCCGCGGCGGCGGCGGTGGTCTTCGCCGCCACCGATGCGCCCGAGCTGGTCGCCGGCATCGTGCAGATCGGCGCGTTCGTCGGTCAGCCGAAGCTCAACCCGCTGCTGCGGATGGCGATGTGGTCCGTGCTGCACAGCCCCCGACTGTTCGGGATGTTCCACAACACGCTCTTCCCGGTGCACCGGCCCGCCGACGACGCCGCGTACCGCCGGTCGATGGTGGCCAACCTCCGCGAGCCCGGCCGGATGGCCGCGACGCGCGGTGTGATCGAGCCGGTCGAACCGCACTGGACCGCCCGCGCCCCGCAGGTCCGGCAACCGGTGCTGGTGCTGATGGGCGCCAAGGACCCGGACTTCCCCGACCCGGGTGCCGAGGCGCGGGCCGCCCGCCGGCTCTTCCGCACCGCCGAAGCCCGGATGATCGAGGAGTCCGGCCACTACCCGCACGCCGACCGGCCCCAGCGCACCGCCGACGAACTGCTCGGCTTCCTGGCGGTGTGCACCGGTGCCTAGGGTCGGCCTCAACCAGCAGACCGTCGTGCGGGAGGCCGCACGGCTGGCCGACGAGGTCGGCTATCAGCAGCTCACCCTCGCCGCGCTCGCCAGCCGACTCGGGGTCGCGCTGCCCAGCCTCTACAAGCACGTGCGTGGGGCGGACGCGTTGGCCCAGAAACTCTCCGCTCTGGCCACCGCCGAGCTGGCCACGGAGATGACCGCCGCCGCCGTTGGCCTGGCCGGCGGCGACGCACTCCGGGCGATAGCCGACGCCTACCGTGGCTACGCCCACCGACACCCCGGCCGCTACCCGGCGGCCCAGCGGGTGCCCGACCCGGCCGACCCGGAGCACGTCGAGGCGGGCGAGCGCGCGGTCGGTGCCATCTTCGCGGTGCTACGCGGGTACGGGCTCGCCGGCGACGACGCGGTGGACGCGACTCGGGCCCTACGCAGCGCCCTGCACGGTTTCGTCTCCCTGGAGGCCGCCGGCGGCTTCGGCCTGCCCCACGACGTCGACCGCTCGTACCGCCAACTGATCGCCGGCTTTGACGTCGCGCTCCATTACTGGCCCGACTCTCGCGCCGCCTGACCCGACCGAGCACCGCCGGGGCGGTACCGGCCTCGCCCCATCCACCGATTGGTCGTAACCTTCGGCGAGTGACTGACGGGGTGCAGCAGCCAGCCCCACGGCGGCTCTGGCCGCTGTGGACGGTGCTCGTGGTGGTCGTCCTGCTGTTGGGCTGCGGCCTGCCGGCGCTGCTCATCGTCGGAGTGGTCCGGGAAAACGGTGCCCGGTCGACGATCAGCCGGGTCGGCGCCGCGGCGACTGACGACCCAGCCACCGCAGCGGCCCGAGGGCTGGCCGACCGGATGACCGCCCAACTCGACCGGCAGTCCGCAGCGCTGCTCGGCGGCGACCGCGCCGGCTTCCTCGCCATCGCCGAGCCAACCGCGCACACCGACCTGCGCCGACGCTTCGCCGCACTACGCGAGCTGAAGGTGACCGTCTGGCGGGCCGAGCCGAGCGGGCTGCCCGCGCCGATCGTCGGCAAGCCGGGGGAGTGGCGACTCCTGGTGCGTTTCCAATACTGCTTCGTCGCACCGAACTGCCGACCCAGCCCGGTGCTGATCGGCACCCGCTGGCGGGAAAACAGCGCCCAGCCCCGCCTGGTCGCCATGGAAGAGTCCAAGTCGGTGGAGACCGGCACCCGGCCGTGGGAGATCAGCGACCTGGCCGTCGCGATCGGCGCGCGAACCATCGTCGCCACGACCCCGGCGCTGCGCGGCAAACTGCCCGGCCTGCTCGTCCAAGCCGAAGCGGCGGCCAAGGTCGCCGACGGGTACGTGGTGGCCGGCTCGCCTCCGGATCGCTACCGGATCTTCTACGCCGGCCGCACCGAGTGGCAGCGCTGGTACGGCGGCGAGCGACCAGAATGGACCGGCGGCTACGCGGTGACCGTGGGCGGCGGCCACCACGAGGTGGTGCTCAACGCCGACGGGCTGCCCAGCAGCGGCACCGATGACCTGCTGCGGCACGAGTTGACCCACGCGGCCTCACTGCCGGAGCGCGGCTATCCGGGCAAGGCCACCTGGTGGTTGGTGGAAGGGTTGGCCGAGTTCGCCGGCGCGGGAGGTCAGGCGGTCGACCGGTACGAGGGAATCCCCGAGGTGCGCAAACTGGTCCGGGGCAACTGGGACGGCAAGTTGGCGGGCGTCAACCCCGCTGACGACGCCTCTGCCGAGCAGGTCAGCGGCAGCTACGGCGTCGGCTACCTGGCTGTCCGGCACATCGTCGACCGGTACGGGCCACAGCGGCTGCTCGCTTTCTTCAAGGCCGTGGTGCACGAGCGCAAGGCCCTCGACGTGGCCGCCGAGGAGGCGTTCGGCGAGCAGTGGTCGACGCTGCACGACGAGTGCGTCGCGTACGTCCGCTCTGTCGCCGCCTGACGGGCTCCTGGGTGGGAGGACGGTGAGCCGTACCATCGATGGGTGCGCCGCCCCCAGTTGCCGCGGCCGCCCAGCGTCTCGCGGCCCCGCCTGCTCACCGCCCTGACCGCCGTCGCCGTCCTCACCGTTACCACCGCCGCCTCGTGCGGCGATGACGACCCCGACCTCGCGCTGGCGTCAGCGGCCCGCAACCAGGTCAGCGAGGTGATCGACGCGCCGGCGACCGTGACCGCTCGGGCCGCCGCCACGCTCACCGCTCCCGCGGACGGCACCCTGGCGAGCCTGCGCGTCCAGCCGGGACAGCAGGTGAAGCGTGGTCAGATCCTCGCCGTGGTCGACTCGCCCTCGGCTCAGCAGCGGCTTCGTCAGGCGAAGCAGGCGTTGGAGGCGGCGAAGCGCGCCGGGCGGGGTGTCTCCACGGGTGACCTGACCGGCAGTCGGCGCGGCACCGACAAGGCGGCCGGCGAGGCCTTCGACGCTGCCCGGAAGGCCGCCGAAAAGATCGCCGACCCGCAGCTGCGGGGCGCGCTGTTGACCCAGGTGACGTCCGCACAGCGGCAGTACGCTGCCGCCGCGCGCAGCGCCGACCAGGCCGTCCAGGCGGTGCAGCGGGGGATCCGCGGGTTGAGCTCAGCAGTCGGCGCGCTCTCCGCGGCGCAACGGTTGCAGGCCCAGCAGGCGTACGACCTGGCGAAGGCGACAGTCGACGCGCTGACGCTGCGCACCCCGATCGCCGGGGTGGTGCAGCCGGGTGGCACCCGGGCCGGCGGTGGCTCGACCGGTGGCCTCGCGGGGCTGCTGGAACAGGCCGGTGGCGCCCAGGCGGCCGGCATCGACCCGTCCGTGCTGGCTCCCAGCCAGGGCGGGCCGCCTGCTGGGGTGGACGACGCGGTCGCGGTCGGCGGCCAGGTCAGCGCCGGCACACCAGTGCTGACCGTGGTGGACACCGGGCAGTTGGGATTGCTCGCCGAGGTGGACGAGACCGACGTGCTGCTGGTCAAGGCCGGCGTGACGGCCACCGTCGAGTTGGACGCCGTCACCGGTGCCAGCTACGACGCGACGGTCCGCTCGGTGGATGTGCTGCCCACCAACTCTGCCCAGGGCGGGGTCACCTACCGGGTACGCCTCGCACTGGGTGCCGGGAAGCTGGCCGAGGACGAGCCGGCCCCCAGCCCCCGGCCGGGCATGAACGCGATCGTGCACCTGCGGGTACGCGAGGCTGCCGACGCGGTGACCGTCCCCGCCTCAGCGGTGTTCTCCGCCGACGGCCGGGACGCGGTCTGGGTGGTCCGCGACGGCAAGGCTGGCCGGGCGGCGGTCACCGTGGGCGTGCAGGGGTCGGATCTGGTGCAGATCCTCAACGGGGTGCAGCCCGGTGACCGGATCGTGGTGCGCGACACCGATCAGGTGCGCGACGGCCAGGAGGTGCGGTGACCGGCAACCCACCGGCGATCGAGGCGGTGGAGGTGTCCCGGACGTACCAACTGGACGGGGTGTCCGTCGAGGCGTTGCGCGGGGTGTCGCTGGTCGTGCAACCGGGGGACTACGTGGCCCTGGTCGGCCCGTCCGGCTCGGGCAAGTCCACCCTCATGCACCTCCTCGGTGGGCTGGACCGGCCCACCGGTGGCCGGTTGGTGATCGGCGGGCGGGACGTGAACGCCCTCGCCCCGCCGGAGATGGCCACCCTGCGCAACGAGACGATCGGCTTCGTCTTCCAGGCGTTCCACCTGCTGCCGCGTACCTCGGCGGTGGAGAACGTGGCTCTGCCGCTTGTCTACCGGGGCGTGCCGGCCCGGCAGCGTCGGGCGCGGGCGGCGGCGATGCTCGGCCGGGTCGGCCTCGGGCACCGCCTGGACCACCGGCCCAACCAGATGTCCGGCGGTGAGCAGCAACGGGTGGCGATCGCCCGCGCGTTGGTCACCGAGCCGACGGTGCTGCTGGCCGACGAACCCACCGGCAACCTGGACAGCGTCACCGGCGCGGCGGTGCTGGAGCTGTTGGAACAGTTGAACGTGGAGTCCGGGGTGGCACTGGTGCTGGTCACCCATGACCAGGAGGTGGCGGCACGGGCCCGACGCCGGATCACGATGCGCGACGGAGTTGTCGTGACGGACACCGACACCCCTCATGATCGACCGCTGTCCGTCGATCACGGTCGACCTGCGACACTGGTCTCCGCTCCCAGCGCGGAGCCTCGGTCCGCGTCCGGAAGCGGTCCGGGGCACCCGTCCGGTGGCTCCGGTGGCGCCGCCGGAGCCACCGGACGCCTTCCGCGGGAGGCCGACCCGGGTGAGCCCGAGGTCGCGCGGCCGGGAGGCGCGGCGTGAGGCTCGCCGAGGCGTGGCGGGTGGCGTTGGACGCCCTGCGGGCCAACCGGTTGCGCAGCGCGCTGACCATGCTCGGGGTGATCATCGGGGTGGCCTCGGTGGTCCTGCTGGTGGCCATCGGCACCGGCACCAAACAAAAGGTCGAGCAACAGGTCGAGGGCCTCGGCTCCAACCTGCTGCTGGTCGTGCCCGGCCGGATCGAGGTGGGCAACGCGCCGGTGGTCTCGCCGCTGACCCTCAAGGACGTCGACGCCGTTAGCCGGGTGGTCGGCGACCCCGATCGGGTCGCGGTCACCATCGCCTCCGGGGCGACCGCGCGGGCCGGCAACAACTCCGACTTCACCACCGTGCAGGGGGTGCTGGAAACCACCCCGACGGTGTTCACGCGGTCGCTGGCCCGGGGCCGTTACCTCACCGGCACGGACGTGGACACCAGCCGGCGGGTTGCGGTGCTCGGCGACGCGGTGGCCCGCGCGCTCTTCCCCGACCGGGACCCGCTCGGCCAACAGGTGGCGCTGGCCGGGGTGCGGTTCCGGGTGATCGGCGTCTTCGCCCCACTCGGGCAGAGCCTCGGCGTCGACCGGGACGACGAGGTGCACGTGCCGGTCACCGCCGCGCAGCGGCTCTGGGGCACCCAGCGGGTGGACGGCATCGCAGTGAAGGCACCGGACCGGGAGCGGATCGAGGAGTTGGGGGAGCGGATCGTCGCCGAGCTGACCCGCCGCCACCCGGACACCGAGTTCAGTGCGGTCACCCAGCAACAGATCCTCGGCGTACTCGGCGACATCCTCGGGGTCCTCACCGGCGTACTGGCCGCCATCGCCGGCATCTCGTTGCTCGTCGGCGGTGTCGGTGTCTCCAACATCATGCTGGTCAGCGTCCGAGAGCGGACCCGGGAGATCGGGCTGCGCAAAGCCGTCGGTGCCCGCCCCCGCGACATCGGGGTGCAGTTCCTGCTGGAAGCGGTGCTGCTCACCACGATCGGTGGGCTCACCGGAATGGCTCTTGGCGTGGGGACCGCCCTGCTGATCAACGCGCTGTCGCCGATCCCGGCCGCGATCACCTGGTGGTCGTTGGCGCTCGCCTTCGGCGTATCGGCGGTCGTCGGCATCGTCTTCGGGGTCGTCCCCGCGCAGCGCGCCGGCCGACTCGACCCGGTGGTCGCGCTACGCGCAGAGTGAGCAGCGTCGGAACAACCGGGACGCCGGGCCCAGGCGGGGAGATACCGGGAACACGGATCGGGTGAACCGGCCAGGAGAAACATGATCAGTTGTACGAAGGGATCGCGCCGGTCACAGCCGCCCCGCTACCGTACTGGTAACACGCGCGTCGCCGCCCGGCCCGGAGCATCCGTCGGGTTGGCACGCGCCGGGCATGGGATGGGTTGGTGAGCCATGGCCGGGTCACAGTCCGACGGACGGCTGTCGGAGGTCAGGTTCTTGACCGTCGCGGAGGTGGCGACGGTCATGCGGGTGTCGAAGATGACCGTCTATCGCCTGGTGCACAGCGGTGAACTCACCGCCGTCCGGGTCGGCCGGTCGTTCCGGGTGCCTGAGCATGCGGTGCACGAATATCTCCGGGGTGCTTTTCAAGAGACCGCCTGAGCCACCGCCACGCCTCCCGGGTGCCTCTTAACCGGCATCGACGGGGGCGCGTTGGTCCGGCTGACGCCCTCCGGCTACCCTGGAGCCCGACCGAGACCCCACCGGTGCGCCCGCCGCCCAGACTGGTCCGGTCCGTTGTCCGCAAGCGGTCGCCGTCGCCACCTGCGTGGTGTCATCCGGTCCGCCCCGCACGTTGTATCGAAAGGCTGTCGTCGTATGGGCTCGGTGGTCAAGAAGCGCCGTAAGCGCATGGCTAAGAAGAAGCACCGCAAGCTGCTGCGCAAGACCCGCGTCCAGCGTCGCCGTCTCGGCAAGTGATCGCCGCCGGGCTCAAGGCCCGGCGTTCGGCGTCACTTGCCTAACTGTCGACCCCCGGAGGCTCAGGTGATCAGGCCGTGGTCGTCCCGGCTCGATCCTCCCTGTCGGGGTAGGTGCGTCAGATGACCCCCGGTGGCACCTCAGGTGCTCCGGGGGTCGTCCTCGTCACCGGGGTGGGCCGCTACCTGGGTGCCCATGTGGCGGCCCGACTGGCCGCCGACCCGCGCATCGAACGGGTCATCGGGGTGGACGCCCCCGATTCCGGCACCGAGTTCACCGATCTGCTGGACCGGGTCGAACGGATTCGCGTCGACACCGGTTCGCTCGGTGGCCTCCTCGCCGACCTGGACGTCGACGCGGTCGTGCACCTGGCCCTGGTCAGTTCCCCCGACCCGCAGCACGGTGGCCGGTCCGCCATGAAGGACCAGAACGTCATCGGCACGATGCAGATGCTCGCCGCCTGCCAACGGGCTCCCCGGTTGCGCAAGCTCGTGGTCCGCTCGTCGACCGCCGCGTACGGGGTGTCGTTCCGGGACCCGGCAGTCTTCACCGAGGAGACCGAGCCCCGCGAGGTGCCACGCGGCGGTTTCGGCCGCGACATCCTCGACATCGAGGGGTACGTAAGGGGCTTCCGGCGTCGCCGGTCCGACGTCACCGCGACGGTGCTGCGCTTCGCCCCGTTCATCGGCTCGACCGCCGACACCACGTTGACCCGCTACTTCGCGCAGCCGTTCGTGCCGACCGTCTTCGGCCGGGACCCCCGTCTGCAGTTCCTGCACTTCGACGACGCGTTGGAGGTGCTGCACCGGTCGATCGTGGAGGACCACTCCGGCACCTACAACGTCGCCGGCCCGGGGGTGCTGTCGCTGTCCCAGGCGATCCGGCGAGCCGGTCGGGTGGCCGTGCCGGTGCTGGAACCGGGCCTCTCCGGTGCCGCCGCGCTGGCCCGCATCATGGGCTTCGGCCGTTACGGCCTGGACCAGGTCGACCTCTTCGTGCACGGCCGGGTGGTCGACACCACCCGGCTTGAGCAGGAGTACGACTTCACGCCCCGCTCCACCGCCGAAGCATTCGAGGACTTCATTCGCGCCCACCACGGCGGCGCGGTGGTCACGCGGGGGCAGTTGGCCGCCGCCGAGCAACTGGTCCTGGACGGCATCCGGCAGGTGCGCGCCGCGGTGCGGGAGGTGGGACCGTGAGCGCGAGGAGTGAGCCGGGTTTGCGAGCCCCGCAGTCGCGAACTGAGGTGGGACCGTGACCGGGTCGGGAGAGGGGCGCAATCCGCAGGGGGTCGGGCGTTTCGACGTACCGCAGCAGTCGCCCACGGCGGACGCGGTGCCGGCGCGGCTCAACGGACATCGACCGGCGGCCCAGGTCCGCTCGGTCGGGCCGGCGGTGCCGGACCGGCCGGGGGAGCATTGGGACCGTAAGGTCGCGAACGGCCTGGCGTTTCTGCGCCGGCGGCTCTCCGGCGACTACGAGGTCGACGAGTTCGGCTTCGACTCGGAGTTGACCGACGCCGTCTTCCACCCACTGCTGCGGCTGCTCTACCGCGACTGGTTCCGCACCGAGGTCAGTGGGGTCGAGAACGTGCCCGTCGATGGTCCCGCCCTGGTGGTCGGCAACCATTCGGGGACTGTGGCGCTGGACGCGTTGATCCTCTCGGCGGCGCTGCACGACAAGCACCCCGCCCACCGGTACCTGCGGCTGCTCGGCGCTGACCTGGTCTTCCGGATGCCGGTGGTCTCCGAGCTTGCCCGCAAGACCGGCGGCACGGTGGCCTGCAACCCGGATGCCGAGCGGTTGCTCGGTGGCGGCGATCTGGTCGGTGTGTTCCCTGAGGGTTTCAAGGGCATCGGCAAGCTGTACGCCGACCGGTACAAGCTGCAACGTTTCGGGCGCGGCGGGTTCGTCTCGGCGGCGCTGCGCACCGGCACCCCGATCGTGCCGGTGGCCATCGTCGGCGGCGAGGAAATCTACCCGATGCTCGCCGACATCAAGCCTTTGGCGCGGCTGCTCAAGTTGCCCTACTTCCCGGTCACGCCGACCTTCCCGTGGCTCGGGCCGTTGGGCATGGTGCCGCTGCCCAGCAAGTGGCTGATCGAGTTCTGCCCGCCGATCCCCACGGCCCACCTGACCGACTCGGCGGACGACCCGTTGGTGGTTTTCAACCTCGCTGACCAGGTGCGGGAGACCATCCAGCAGACCCTGCACACGCTGCTGGAGCGACGGCCCGACCCGTTCGGCCCCTGAGAGACTCAGCCAGCGCGGCGGCGGCGCTGTAATGCCAGCCCGGCGGTGACCGCGCCAGCGACCAGTCCGGCTGCCGCCGTCGACGGTACGGCGATCTTGACGGCCCGACGGCCGGTGCGGAAGTCCCGCACTTCCCAGCCGTGCTGGCGGGCCTGCCGCAGCAGCGCAGCATCCGGGTTGACGGCCACCGCCCTGCCCACCGCGCAGAGCAGCGGCAGGTCATTGGCCGAGTCGCTGTAGGCCGCGCAGCGGGTCAGGTCGAGCCCTTCCACCCCGGCGAGCTGGGTGACCGCCTCGGCCTTCGCTGGCCCGTGCATCAGGTCACCCACCAACCGCCCGGTGTACGCCCCGTCCACCACCTCGGCCACCGTGCCGATGGCACCGGTCAGGCCGAGCCGGGAGGCGATCACCCGGCCGATCTCCACTGGGGCGGCGCTGACCAGCCAGACCCGCTGGCCGGCGTCCAGGTGACGTTGCGCGAGCTGGTGGGTGCCGGCCCAGATCCGGGGAGCCATCATCTCGTCGAAGATTTCCTCGGCGAGATGCTCCACGTCGTCGACGCGCCAACCCTCGACGAAGGCCAGCGCGGCCTCCTTGGCCAGGGACATGTCACCGGCGTGCTCGCGGGCCAGTAGCCGGAACCGGAGCTGCTGCCAGGCGAATCGGGCCAGGTCGGCGGCCGTGAAGTAATTTCGGGAGGCGAGCCCGCGGGCGAACCAGTAGATCGACGCGCCCCGCATCATCGTGTTGTCCACGTCGAAGAATGCTGCGGCGGTCGGGTCCGGGGTGGTGGCCGGGGCCAGGTCGGTCTCCGCCCAGCCTGCGGTGTGCCCCTCGGTGTCGGTGCTGACCGTCACCCTACGGCTGCGCGCCACGCGACCTCCTTCCGCACCGCTACGACAGTTGCCTCCAGCGAGGGTAGCCGCCGCTCATGGTCGACCGGCCGGGCACACAACGAACTGTGCCGCGGCCGGTCCGACGTGCGGTATAGGAGCGCCGGTCAGCGAGCCCCGGGGCAGGCGCTCGGAGCGGGGCCGAGGGCGTCGCTGAGGGTCGGCGCCGGCAGGCCGCAGGCGATCGCTGCCCGCAGTGCATCCGAGCGCTCCCGGACGCTGCTCAGCAGGTCCAGCGACCGCTGGGTCCGGTCCCGGTCGGCGCGGGTGCTCCCGTCGAGCAGACCGCTCACCGCCCGGCGTTGGCCTGTGAGGAAGGCGTTGAGGGTGTCCAGGCTCCCCGGCTCGGCCCGTTGCACGGCGGCGGTGGTCAGCAGGCGAACGCCCTGCCGGGTGTCGGCGTCCATGTCGTCGAGGACCGCGCTGTAGCCGATCCGGTCACCGCGCAGCTCGGCGGCCTCGCCGAGTCTGGTCCGGGCGAAGTCCAGGAAGAGCTGACCTCGGCTGATGTCGGAGCTGGCCAGTGCGAGTTGAGCCCGTTCGGTCGAGCGCTTCATGCCGTACAGCGCGTCGCCGGGCACCGCGTTCTCGCTTGCGGCGGAGATGCCGGAGACGGCGATGGCGCCGGCGGCGACGCCGACCAGGATCGCGCCCCGGGCTCGGGCCCGCCGGGCGGTGGCCGCCGGCAGTAGCCGCCCACGTGTGGTCGTGGCGGCCGGTTCGCTGGCGGCTGGTGTGGTGCCCAGCCCTTCCCGTTCGGCGGTTGCGAGCAGCATCGCCCGCAGGCCGGTACGGAAGTCCTGGTCCACTTCGACAGCCGGGGGGTCGACGCTGAGCCGTTGGCCCACTACGACGAGCGGCGCGAGTTGACCGTCCACTCGAGATCGAACGTGGTGTCGCCGAGCGCCGTTGGCCTCGTCGAGAAGCTGCGCGAAGCGCTCGGCGCGCCGGCGAGAGAAGAGGATGTCGTCCACCGCAGGCACCTCCTCTCGCTGGTCACGGCCGGTCGGCCGCCGTCGTTGCCAGCAACCGGATGGCAATGTGACACCACGGAGGTGAGGTGCCACCGGCATGCCGGTCGGACCTCGGTGACCCGGGCCCTGCCGGGACGTCCACCGGTCGCACCCGGAGAAACGCGGCGGACCGGGCACGGGTTACGGGCCTGGCGGGGCGGAAATTACAGAAAGTGATCGTCGTCACCGGGCGGGACCGACTCTGAGCTGCACGGACGTCGATCGACGCCCATCGGTCCCGCCGCAACAAACTACGGCTGGAAGCCGTCGGGCAGGAGTCGGGCCAGAGCGCGGACCGCCCGGTACTGGAGTGCCTTGATTGCACCCTCGTTCTTGCCCATCGCACGGGCCGTCTCGGCGACCGAGAAGCCTTGCAGGAAGCGGAGCACGATGCACTCCTGCTGCTCCGGGTTGAGCTGCTTCACGGCGGTGAGCAGCGCGACGTTTGTGATGTGCTCCACCACCGCCGCTTCCGGGCTGCCCTCCGGGCCCCGGTCTTCCCGGTCGGCGTCGAGCACGTCGCCGGTGGTGACCTCCAGCCGGTACCGGCCCGACTTGAAGTGGTCCGCGACCAGGTTGCGGGCGATCGTCACCAGCCAGGCGCCGAGGTCACGGCCCTGCCAGGTGAAGCTGCCGATCCGCTTCAGCGCGCGTAGGAAGGTGTCCGAGGTCAGGTCTTCGGCGAGTTGGCGGTTGCCGACCCGGAAGTAGACGAACCGGAACACGGTGTCCACGTACCGGTCGTAGATCAGACCGAACGCCTCGGACTCACCGGCCTGGGCCCGCTCGATCAGCTTCCAGACCTCGGTGGCCGGGTCGGACGGGTCTGGGCGGCTCGGGAAGCCGGTCGGGGTGGTGGCGGTGCTGGCCGGCACTGCCGGGATCACCGCTGTCTCGCCCGCCGCCGGGTCGGTGGTCACCACCGGTGTTTCGCTGCCCCGTCGACCCTGCGCAGGCATGGTCTGCCGGGGCGGAACGGCAACCCGGCCGCCGGTCGGTCTCGCGTTTCCGCCGGGCACCGCGGGCCGCGGCGGCGGCTCGTTGTGGTGTGGCCGGCTGCGGGTCCGTTGCGCCGCGCCGTCGCCTAACACGGCGGTGTCGTGTGCATCGTCCAGCGGGGCACGGGCCGCCGGTCGCTCGTTGACGTGGGAGCGTGCCGGTTGACCGGTCAGGCCGACCGGGCGTTCCGCGTAACCGAAGGTGGTCACCGGGTTGCCCCCGTACCGTCGGTCGCCGGGCGGGCCGGTCTGTGTCTCGTCGGGGCGGACCGACCGGGCAGCCGGTCGGGTAGGACGGTCGCGGGGGTTGCCGGCGGGCGGCAAATCCCCTGGAGGTGCTGGTCCAATGCACTGACAGGCACGGGGGCCTCCTCGGGCTGAGGGGTGTCGACTCACGGCAAATGGGGTGACCCGACCCGAGTGATGATAGGGCCAACGTCACCCGCGCGTGGCAAGTCCGTTACACAAGGCGGAAGTATTTCCCGCTCCCGCGTACCGGCGGCGGACCGGTTGTCCGTCGTGTGCGATTGACTTTCCGTCGGCCCGGTGTTCCAGGATGGATACCCTGGTGGGGGTGTGTTGCCCGTTCGGCTGACCCGCCGCCTCGGGTGGCGGCGCGGGCGCGGCCGAACCGTCTGTGGACGGCGTCGCGCATCCCCTCGGCAGGACCCGATCGTGCCACCGGTGGCACACAGGATAGTCCCGTGTACGGGACTCTGCGACATCGCCGTCCGGGCGCGGACAAGACTGTGCGGACGTAACGTGGTGCCGGCGCCGGGGCGACGATGCCGACCGACCCACCGGCGATCGCCGACACCCCACGGAGGTAACCGATGTCCACTGACGCCCGGCTCGCCCTGATCACCCGACCCGGTTGCCACCTGTGCGACGACGCCAAGGCCGCGCTCGACCGGGTGGTGGCGGTCACCGGCGACAAGTGGGTCGAGTGGGACGTCACCAGCGACGAGGGGCTGGAGCGGGAGTACGGGGACCGGTTGCCGGTGGTGATGCTCGACGGCAAGGAGCACGGCTACTGGCGGGTCGAGGAGGACCGGCTGCTGCGGGACCTGACCACGCCGCAACTCTGAGCGGTGCCTAGGGTGCTCAGATGACCCCTGCGCACCCTCACCTCGTGTGGGACTGGAACGGCACTCTGCTCAACGACCTCAGTCTGGTGGTGTCCGCCACCAACGTCGTGTTCACGAGCCTTGGCGGGCCGACGGTCACCCTCGACGAGCATCGGATGCGGTTTCGCAGGCCGATCGCCGAGTACTACGCCGAGGTGCTCGGGCAGGCCGTGGACGACGACGAGTTCGGTCGACTGGATCGGATCTTCCACGACGCGTACCGCACCGGGTTGACCACCTGTGAGCTGGCCGCCGACGCGCGCACCGCGATGGCCGCCTGGCCGGGCAGCCAGAGCCTGCTCTCCATGTGGTTCCACGAGGAGTTGGTGCCGACCGTGCACACGTACGGGTTGACCGGCCACTTTGCCCGGGTCGACGGGCTGCGGGCCACGGTCGGCGGCGACCGTAAGGCCGAGTCGCTCCAGCTGCACCTGGCGGAGTTGGGCGTGGACGGTGCCTCGGTTGTGCTGATCGGCGACTCCATCGACGACGCGGATGCGGCGCTCGCGGTGGGCGGCCGAGCGGTGCTCTACGCCGGTGGGTTCACCGACCCGACCCGGCTGCGCGCCTCCGGTCACCCGGTGGCGGACACCCTCACCGACGCGGTGGCGCTGGCCCTGGAGGTCAGTTCCGCAGATAGGTGAGGACGGCGAGCACCCGCCGGTGCTGCTCGGTGTCCGGCGGCAGGGTGAGCTTGGTGAAGATGTTGCGCACGTGCTTCTCCACCGCGCCGTCGCTGACCACCAGGGCGCGGGCGATGGCGGTGTTCGAGCGACCCTCGGCCATCAGCGCGAGCACCTCGCGCTCGCGGGGGGTCAGCTCGCGCAGCGGGTCGTCCCGGCGACGCCGGGCGAACAGCTGGCCGACCACCTCCGGGTCGAGCACCGTGCCGCCGGCCGCCACCCTGCGCAGCGCGTCCAGGAACTCGTCGATCGCGGCCACCCGGTCCTTGAGCAGGTAGCCGATGCCGCCGCCGGCGCCGCCGGTGGTGGCCAGCAGATCATCGGCGTACGAGACCTCGACGTACTGGGAGAGCACCAGGATCGGGGTACGCGGCACCAGCCGCCGCGCCTCCACCGCCGCCCGCAGTCCCTCGTCGGTGTGTGACGGAGGCATCCGCACGTCGACGATCGACACGTCGGGCCGGTGCTCCACCACCGCCTCGACGAGCGCGTCGCCGTCCCCGACGGCGGCCACCACCTGGTGCCCGCTCTCGGTCAGCAGCCGTACGAGCCCCTCTCGGAGCAGGACGGCGTCGTCGGCGATAACGATTCGCATGGCTGTGTTGTCTACCACGTTCGGCCTGTCCTGAGGGTTCGGCGCGGTGCCCGGTCGCTCACAGCATCTCCTTCGTTCGCGACTGCGGGGCTCGCAAACCCGGCTCACTCCTCGCGCTCACAGGGGTAGCTCCGCGCGGATCTCGGTGGGACCGCCGGCGGGGCTGACCACCATCAGGTCACCGCCGGCAGCCCGGACCCGGTCGGCGATACCGGCCAGCCCGTGCCCCTTGGCCAGGTGCGCGCCGCCCTGCCCGTCATCGCCGACCCGCACCTGGAGTTGGGTGCCCTGCCGGGCCACGGCCACCGTGGCCTCGGTGGCCCGGCTGTGCTTGGCGACGTTGGTCAGAGCCTCGGACACCACGAAGTACGCGGTGTTCTCCACCGCCGGGTCGAGCCGCCCTGCCGGGGTGCCCAGCTGCGGGTCCACCTGGAGCTCGATCGGGATGAGCCCGCGTCCGGCGATCGCGGCCAGGGCGCTGGGTAGGCCCCGGTCGACCAGGATCGGTGGGGCGATTCCCCGGGACAGTGCCCGCAGCTCGGCCAGCGTGTCCCGGGTCTGGGTGACCGCCTCGTCGATGGTCCGGCCGGCGGCCTCCGGGTCCGAGGCGAGCTGCATCCGGGCTCGGCTGAGGTCCATCGCCAGGCGGACCAGGCGCTGCTGGGGGCCGTCGTGGATATCGCGCTCCAACCGGCGCAGCGCGGACGCCTCGGCGGACACTGCGGCCCGCTTCTGCTCCTCCAGCACGGTGATCCGGTCGCGCATCTCGGCCACCCCGGTCAGCATGGCCTTGGCGAAGCTGGCCTGGAGTAGCGCGCAGCCCCGAACCACGATCGGCAGCGTGATCAGGAAGAACACTCCGAGCGCGGTGTACAGACCGATCCGGGCGGTGGTCGAGTTGCCCAGGCCGAGCAGTTGCGCCAGGTCCTGGTCATCCACGCCGTCGGCTCGGGGCAGGGCCCAGTCGTAGGCCCAGTAGAGCGAGCCGGTGATGGCCGCGGCCCACCAGGCCAAGGTCACTATGAAGGTGCCGGACGCCGCGATCAGCCGCAGGATGCCGTGTGCCAGGTCGAGCCAGGACTGGGCGTCCCGCATTGGCACGAAGATCCGCCGCCAGACGTTGGCTCCCGCCTCGGGCAGCCGGTAGTGGGGGCGGATCCGGGGCTGCCGGAGCACCGCGGGCAGCCGTAGCCGCTCGACGTCGGCCAGCCCACGGGCGGCGTAGAGGGTGCCGCTGAGGATCGGCAGGCCGATCACCGTGACCACCAGCCCGATGCCGACCGCGAGGCCGACGAGGAGGACGACGAAGCTGGCCACCGCCAGCGGCAGACCGAGCAGCACGTACCCGGAGTCGACGAAGAGCTGGCGGGGGATGCTCGGTGCCAGCATCGGTTGGTCGTTGGGGGCGGCAACTGCGGTCATGCCCAAAGGCTAGGCATCCGTGCCTTCCATCCCCATCCCGAAGCCCTGCCTCTCCCTCGTAGTGCTGTCCCTACCACGTCGGGGACGGCAGAGCGAGGCCCGGCGCGGGATTGGTCAGAGAAGTCGGGATTGAGCAATAATCGCCCGGCCGGCGCGGCGAGGACTCGCCGGATCGATCTTGCGGAATGGAGGTGCTGGTGAGGTTGCGTCACGCAGCGGCAAGATCGCGATTTGTGCACGTCTTCACAAGCGCCTACTCTGTGACTCCGACGCGCCCTGCTAGCACAGCCGGCAACCTCGGTCGCCAGCGGGAGTCCATAAGCGGCCGACCAGCGGAGTTGGCCGAGGATCGCACCGCACGGAGTCTCATGAGTCAGCACCGTCACCCAGGCGCGCCCGGCCGCGCCGGTGCCGTACCGACGCTCCCGGATCTGCCCGAGGCGACCGTCGCTCGGCTCCCGGAGTACCTGCGCGCGCTGCACAACCTCGCCGACGCCGGGTACGAGACGGTGTCCAGTGAGGGCCTCTCCGCTGCCGCCGGAGTCAACTCCGCCAAGCTCCGCAAGGACCTCTCCCACCTCGGCTCGTACGGCACCCGGGGGGTCGGCTACGACGTCGTGCTGCTGATCGAGCAGATCGAGAATGTGCTCGGGCTCACCCAACGCCGGGCGGTCGCCCTTGTCGGCGTGGGTAATCTCGGTCACGCTCTGGCCGGCTACGACGGCTTCGCCGGCCGAGGCTTCCGGATCGCCGCACTGCTCGACGCCGATCCCTCCCGAGTCGGCGAGGAGATCAACGGCCTGGTAGTACGGCATGTCGACGATCTGCCGACGGTCGCCGCGGAGGAATCCCTCGCGATCGGCGTGATCGCCACCCCGGCCGCCGCCGCCCAGCAGGTCGCCGACCAACTGGTCGCCGTCGGCGTGACGAGCATCCTCAACTTCGCGCCGTGCGTACTCTCGGTTCCGGAGGGGGTCGACGTGCGCAAGGTCGACCTCGCCATCGAGCTGCAGATTCTGTCCTTCCACGAGCACCGCAAGGCGTCGCTGACCGCGTTGCCCGCCACCGGCGGGTCCGCTCTCACCGCCCTGCCAGGCGGGTTCGCGGCCACCGACACCCAGGAGGCGATCGGCACGTGAAACTGCTCGTCGTCGGCGCGTCCTATCGGACCGCCCCAGTCGCCACGCTGGAGCAGCTGGCCGTTCCTCCCGCCGACCTGACCCGCACCCTGGGCCGCCTGGTCGCCCAGCCGTACGTGTCCGAGGCGGTCATCGTCTCCACCTGCAACCGGGTGGAGGTCTACGCCGCAGTGTCCGGTTTCCACGGCGGGCTCGGTGACGTCTGCGCCGCCCTGGCCGAGCAGGCCGGCAGCTCGCCGGCGGCGCTCGCCAGTCACCTGTACGTGCATTACGACACCGCTGCCGTGGACCACGTGTTCCGTGTCGCCACCGGTCTGGACTCGATGGTGGTCGGCGAGGCGCAGATCCTCGGGCAACTGCGTGACGCGTACCACTGGGCCACTGGCGCCGACTCGGCCGGCCGGCTGCTGCACGAGCTGATGCAGCAGGCTCTGCGGGTCGGTAAGCGGGCCCACGCCGAGACCGGCATCGACCGGGCCGGCCAGAGCGTCGTCACCGCCGCGCTGGAGCTGGCCGCCGGGCACCTCGACGGTGATCTCGCCGGCCATCCGGCGCTGGTGGTCGGCGCTGGCGCGATGGGCTCGCTCGGGGTGGCCACGCTGTCCCGGCTGGGCGCCGGGCCGCTCACCGTCAGCAACCGGGGTGCCGACCGTGCCGTCCGGCTCGCCGAGTCGTACGGGGCGAGTGCCGCGCCGATGACCGAGCTGGTCGACACCCTCTCCACAGTGGACATCGTAGTGGCCGCCACCGCGTCCACCGAACCGGTCCTCACCCGTGCGGTGGTCAGCTCGGCGCTGGCCCAGCGGGACCCGGGCCGAGGCCCTCTGGTCCTGCTCGACCTGGCCGTTCCGCGCGACGTCGAGGAGGGCGTCGCCGAGCTGCCCGGCGTCGAGGTGATCGACATCGACCGGATGGCGGCACTGCTCGCCGACGGTCCCGCAGCTGCGGACGCTGCCGCCGTCGAACGGATCGTGCTGGGCGAGGTGGAGGGCTTCCTCACCTGGTTGCGCGGCGCCGACGTGGCACCCACCGTGGCCGCGCTGCGCGGTCGGGCCGACGACGTGGTCACCGCCGAGCTGCGCCGGTTGGCTCAGCGACGCCCCGACCTCGGCGACGACCTGCGGGCCGAGGTGGCCCGCACAGTGCACCGGGTCGTGCAGCGGCTGCTGCACCAGCCCACTGTGAAGGTCCGCCAGTTGGCCGCGGAGCCCGGCGGCGACCAGTACGCGGCCCTGCTGCGCGAGCTGTTCGACCTCGAGGTGCCGCAGACCTCACCGGTCGACACTGTCCCGGACGTGCTGACCCCCGACCTCGGCATCGCGCTCCCCGGCATCGAATCGGTGTTCGGAGCCGACGCCGCCGAGCCGACCCCACCCACCGGAGGTGCGCGATGACCGCCCCCCTGCGCCTCGGCACCCGGGGCAGCACCCTGGCGATGGCCCAGTCCGGCCAGGTCGCCGAGGCGCTGACCGTCGCCACCGGCCGCCCGGTCGAGCTGGTCGAGGTTGTCACCGCGGGCGACCGCTCCAACGCGCCGGTGCACCGGCTCGGCGTCGGGGTGTTCGTCTCCGCGCTGCGCGACGCACTGACCGCGAGGACGATCGATTTCGCGGTGCACTCGTACAAAGATCTGCCCACGGCTGCCGCCGCCGGGCTGCACATCGCGGCCGTGCCGGCCCGGCTGGACCCGCGCGACGCGCTGGTCGCCCAGGGCGGCCGGACGCTCGCCGAGCTGCCGCCCGGGGCGACCGTTGGCACCGGTGCGCTGCGCCGGATCGCCCAACTGCACGCCCTCGGGCTGCAGTTGGAGGTCACCCCGATCCGCGGCAACATCGACACCCGCCTGGCGCGGGTGGTCGGCCCCGAGGCCGACCTCGACGCCGTCGTCCTGGCCCGAGCCGGGCTGGCCCGGATCGGTCGGGCCGACGTGATCACCGAGACGCTGGATCCGATGCTGATGCTGCCCGCCCCCGCCCAGGGTGCGTTGGCCGTGGAGTGCCGGGTCGACGACCAGGACCTGGTCGAGCTGCTCGCGGTGCTCGACCACGCACCGTCGCGTGCTGCGGTCACCGCGGAACGCGCGTTTCTGGCAACCCTGGAGGCCGGGTGCAGCGCACCCGTTGCCGCCTACGCGGAACTCGCCGAGGGCGATACCGGCGATGAGATCTACCTGCGCGGGGCGGTGATCAGCCCGGACGGCACTCGTGACCTCCGGCTGTCCCGCACCGGAACGCCCGCCGACGCGGCGGAGATCGGTAAGGCACTCGCCGCCGAACTCCTCGACCTCGGCGCCGACTCGATCCTCGGCCACGAAGGACACACCGGCCCGGGGACCCAGCAATTTGGGAGCACAGAATGACCCGCACCCGTAAGCCCGTCGGCCGTATCGCGTTCGTCGGGGCTGGCCCCGGTGACCCGGGTCTGCTGACCCGTCGGGCGCACGACGCCCTGGTCGACGCCGACCAGGTGATCTACGACCGGGGAGTCCCGGAGTCGTTGCTCGCCGTCGTCCGCGCCGAGGCCAGGGACGACGCCGAGTTCACCCCCGCCGAAGGCGTGCCGGGGGACGTGGCGAAGGTGCTGATCTCCGCGGCCCGGTCCGGGTTGAACGCGGTGCACCTGGTCGCCGGCGACCCGTTCGGCCACGACTCGGTCGTGAAGGAGGTGCAGGCAGTGGCCCGCACCGCCGCCCACTTCGAGGTGGTGCCCGGCGTGGGCCAGGCCGAGGGTGTGGCCACCTACGCGGGCGTCCCGCTGCCGGGTGTGCGTACGGCCGCCGACGTCGAGGACGTCAGCGCACTGGACTTCGAGGCGCTGGCCACGGCCGTCGGCCGGGGTTCGCTCGCGCTCGCCGTGGACGCCGGTGACCTCGCCGCCGTCCGGGACGGGCTGCTCGCTGCCGGGGTCGACGGCACCACCGGCGTCGGTGTGACCGGCGACGGCACCGGCGAGACCCAGTACACGACCACGTCGACCGTCGACAGCTTCGTGGCCGCAGCCCTCGGCTTCACCGGCCGGGTGGTGCTCACCGTCGGTGTCGGGGTGGGCCAGCGCGACAAGCTGAGCTGGTGGGAGAACCGCCCGCTGTACGGCTGGAAGGTGCTCGTACCCCGTACCAAGGAGCAGGCTGGCGCGATGAGCGCCCGGCTGCGCGCGTACGGAGCGATCCCGTGCGAGGTGCCGACCATCGCGGTCGAGCCGCCGCGCACCCCGGCCCAGATGGAGCGGGCGGTCAAGGGCCTGGTCGACGGCCGGTACGCCTGGGTGATCTTCACCTCGGTGAACGCGGTCCGCGCGGTCTGGGAGAAGTTCGCCGAGCACGGTCTGGACGCCCGGCACTTCGGCGGCGTCAAGATCGCCTGCATCGGCGAGGCGACGGCGGACGCGGTCCGCGCGTTCGGCATCCAGCCGGAGCTGATCCCCGCCGGGGAGCAGTCCTCCGAGGGGCTGCTGGCCGAGTTCTCCCCGCACGACGAGATCCTCGACCCGGTGGGCCGGGTGCTGCTGCCGCGCGCCGACATCGCCACCGAGACGCTCGCCGCCGGGCTCACCGAGCGCGGCTGGGAGGTCGACGACGTGACCGCCTACCGGACGGTGCGGGCCGCGCCGCCGCCCGCCGAGATCCGCGACGCGATCAAGTCGGGCGGGTTCGACGCTGTCTTGTTCACGTCATCCTCCACCGTGCGGAACCTCGTCGGTATCGCCGGGAAGCCACACGCGCGTACCGTTGTTGCCGTCATTGGGCCCAAGACGGCGGAGACCGCGACGGAGTTCGGCCTGCGGGTCGACGTCCAGCCGCCGCACGCCTCGGTGCCCGACCTGGTGGAGGCGCTCGCCGCCTACGCCGTCGAGCTGCGCGAGAAGCTTGCCGCAATGCCGGCCAAGCAGCGCCGTGGTTCGAAGGTGCAGGGGCCGACCGCCCTGCGCTTCCGGTAGTCGTTCGAGGAAGGCCTGCTCATGTCGTACCCCGAGATCCGGCCCCGCCGTCTGCGCCGCACCCCGGCGATCCGTCGGCTGGTGTCCGAGACCCGGGTCGACCCGGCCGAGCTGGTCGTGCCGATGTTCGTCAAGGAGGGGCTCACCGAGCCCCGGGCCATTTCGTCGCTCCCGGGAGTGCTCCAGCACTCCCGGGACTCGCTGCGCAAGGCTGCGGCCGAGGCGGTCCAGGCTGGTGTCGGCGGGATCATGCTCTTCGGCGTGCCGGAGCAGCGGGACCCGACCGGCTCCGGCGGCATTGACCCGAACGGCATCCTGAACGTCGCCATCCGCGACGTGGTGGCCGAGGTGGGCGACGCCGCGGTGGTGATGAGCGACCTGTGCCTGGACGAGTTCACCTCGCACGGGCACTGCGGGTTGCTCACCGGAGACGGGGAGGTCGACAACGACTCCACCCTGGCCGCGTACGCCGAGATGGCGGTGGCCCAGGCCGCCGCCGGGGTCGGCATGGTCGGGCCGTCCGGGATGATGGACGGCCAGGTCGGTGTGGTACGCCGGGCGCTCGACGCCGCCGGGCACCAGGACGTCTCGGTGCTGGCGTACGCCGTGAAGTACGCCTCTGCCTTCTACGGCCCGTTCCGGGAGGCGGTGGAGTCGGCGCTGGAGGGCGACCGGCGCACCTACCAGCAGGACCCGGCCAACCTGCGGGAGTCGCTGCGCGAGGTGGCGTTGGACGTCGCCGAGGGTGCCGACCTGGTGATGGTCAAGCCGGCGCTGCCCTACCTCGACGTGGTGTCGGCGGTCCGGGCCGCGGTGGACGTCCCGGTCGCCGCCTACCAGGTCTCCGGCGAGTACGCGATGGTCGAGGCAGCGGCCGCGAACGGCTGGATCGACCGGGAGCGGGTGATGCTGGAGACGCTCACCTCGATCAAGCGGGCCGGCGCGCAGGTCATCCTCACCTACTGGGCGGTCGAGGCTGCCGAGCTGCTCCGCCAGCGCTACTGACGATCATCGCCTTCATCGCCTTCATCGCCTTGTGACCGCCCCGCGCTACGGCTGCGCCCGCGCGCCTTGGGCAGCGCCTCTCCTTCCTTGGGCTGCGCCTCTCCTTCCTTGGGCTGCGCCCGCCCTGGTGTACCTATTCCCGCCCTTTGCTCTGCTTCAGCGGAGGCAACAGTTCGGGCCTCTGAGTGTTGCCTCCGCTGAAGCAGAGCAAAGGTGGCGTGGGATGCCCTCGGCCCCCGGCTCTCAATAGTTGTCCACAGGTTTCTCCACAGGGATTGCGCCGAGCGTTCGGGTTACGGATTGTGGCCGCATGGCTTCGGCGCTCGTTCCTCCTCCGTCCCCCGGCCCCACCATCGGTCGCTTTCCCATCGCCGGCCTGGTGCGTCGGGCTCGCCGTATCAAAGGACTGGGTCAGCGCCAGATGGCGCGATTCGCCAAGGTTTCACCCTCGACCGTGGGAAAGGTCGAGGCCGGCAGCATGACACCGAGTTTGGCCGTGCTGGAGCGCTTGCTCGCTGCGGCCGGGCTCTATCTGACAGTCGTGGACCAGGAGGGCCGGGTCATCCAACCGATGGCCGACCGCGAGGACGTTCACGACGGCGCGGGTCGCCGTTATCCCTCGCACCTGGACACCATTCTCGACCCTGAGCAGGGGGAGTGGTGGGGGGACATCTACGGGCTGGCCCGGCCTCCGGAGACCTACCACCGCAGTTCGGCAGACCGCGAGGCGCGACGCCGACGCAGCCAGTGGGAGGTGCGGGTGGCGCAGCACCGCAACGTGCCACCCCCGCCGATCGTCCAGGACTACTACTGAGTACAGGTTGACGCGCCCGGACAAACGACGAACGGCCCGCCGTCCGGGGCGAAATCCGGACGGCGGGCCGCTTCTACGAGCGCCTGGCGGATCAGTCGTCGTTGGTGATGGTGCCCGTCGCCAGCGGGTCGGCCAGTCGTAGGCCGGGCACGCCGGCCACGAGCAGGGTCAACTTCTCGTCCGACTCCCGCTTCCGGTCACCACGCACGGTCACCGGGAAGGCGACCGACGTCTGCCCGGCAGCCAACACCTTGCAACCGGCGTACGGGTCGAAATCCGAGCCGCCCTGCGCCGTGAGGCCGACGGTGGCGGCGCAGAGCAGCACCGGCTGGGACAACGGCCGGGACACGGTGGCGGTGAAGGTGAGCTGCCGGTTGCCCTGGTTACCCTCGACCACCGTCGTGTCGGCTACGGTCAGCGACGCCCGGGACCGGAACCTTGCCACCTGCGGGTCGTGGTCGCTGGAACCGCGCGACCCGTCGCCGGTGAACTCCGCCGACCAGTCGGCGTTGATGTGCGCCGCCCGCACCTGCACCAGGTCGCCGTAGAACGCGTCGTTGACGAACAGGTGGTCGAGTGTCTGCGCCTGCCCCTCGAAGCTGTACGAGTAGGCGGACGCCGGCACATCCGCGACGAGGTTGTCCCACAGGTTGTGCAGGCCCGCCTCGTAGAGCGGGGCGAGCTGGTCCGACGGCGTCGGCTGGCTGCCGGTGGCGCTGAGCCCCTGGTGCCCAAAGGGCAACGGATCGTCCGGGCGGGGGAACACGTTCAGGTCCCCGCCGTAGACCACCCTGGCGGTCTGGTCGGCCGACTCGATCGCGGTGACGATCGCCGCGCCGTACCTCGCCTGCTCCCGCCGCTGCCCGACCCGACTGTCGGGGCCGGACGAGTAGTGGTTGCTGAGCGCGTACAGGGTGAACCGCTCGGTCGAACCAGGTGCCGCGGCCACGCTGAACTTGCCCAACTGGGGTGCGCGGGTGAAGACGTTGTTCCCGTCCCGACCGGTCGAGGTGTCCACGTCCGACGGCAGCACCGCGTTGAGTGTCTTCGGGTTCTGCACGTCGGCGTTGGCCGGCAGTCCCGCCGCGCGGTACTGAACGGTCGGTGCCGAGCCGAGCAGCGGGTCGTTCGCCGTCGCGGCCGCCAACGACAACCGGTCCGTGCGGTACAGGAAGGCCGCGGTGATACCGCGGGCGTCCGCGCCGGTCCGGTCATAGGCAGCGGCGTACGCGGGCCCGCCGGCCGCCGCCACCGTGAGCGCCAACTCCTGGATGCTGTCCGGAGCGCCATCGGCGTTGTTGGTGTCGCCGCAGCTCAGCGCAGCCCCGGAGACCGTGCAGATGTCCTGGTCCTCGGCTTCCTGCACCAGGATCAGATCCGGTGCGTGCAGATCCGAGACGATCTGGTCGGCGAGTGCCGTCAACTGCTCGCGGTATTCCGCCTCGCTGCTCGGGACGTAGTCGAACGGCGGGTCGACGCCCACGCAGCCGGCGTTACCGGCGAAGTCGCAGCCGTCGAACGGGTCGTCCCGGTAGTCGTACAGGTTCTCCACGTTGTAGGTGGCGACAGCCACCTCCTGCGACCGGTCGGCTGGCTTGGGCGGGTTGTTCTTCGACGGGTCGGCCCCGGCACCGAACTCTGCCCGCTCCACCTGGACGCCGTACTTCTCGAACGAGTAGTAGACCGCGCCTACCGCGTCCGCGCGCAGCGTGTCGAAGGTGTGCGCCGGCGGGAGCAGCGCGGTGCTGTCCCCGGCGGTGGCCTTCACGCCCATGCTGCCGAGCAGCACCCGCTGGCCGTTGCCGTCGTCGAAGCGGCGCGTCGGGTCGTTGTCCAGCGGGTGCGAATCACGGAAGACCCGCCGGGCGTACGGGTCGGCCCGGTCCAGCAACGGGTCGTCCCGGTCGACCACCCACAGCTCGGCGTCGGCCGTGGAGGAGAAGACGTCCCGTCCGCTCACCGCGCCACTGCCTGCGCGTACCCGCATCCGGGTGCCCTCGTGCCGCTCCCAGAAACGCTGCGCGTCGGCCCACTCGGCCGGCGGCACCGCGTCAGTCACCGCGACCGCCGTGTCCACGGTCAGCCCGCCGCCGATCCGGCGGACCAGGGAAGCGCCGGAGAGCTGGGTGAAGCTGTAGTACTCCGACACCCGGGCCCGGAGCACGACCTCGTCGCCGACCGTCGGGACGTAGCCGCCGATCAGCGACGTGAACGTGCCCATGAACACGAAGATGCCGTCGGAACTGGTCGGGTCGCCGTCGGTGTCGCCGGTACGGCTCTGCAGGAAGAAGCCGTGCTGCTCCGCCCCGGCGGCGGTGCGGGCAAGGGTCAACTGGGTGATCACGCCGCGTACGTCGTACATCGTGCTGCTCGTGCCGTTGCCGCTCGCCGGGGCCAGCGGCGACCGGTCGGTCGGCGCGGACTCGGCGTCGGTGGTCGGGCCCTGCACCTCGCCGACGGTCAACTCCCGGGTCACCTGCACAACCAGCGTGCAGGTGGCGGTGCCGCCGCCCGCGTCGGTCGCGGTCAGTGCGACGGTGTACGCCCCGGCGGCGAGATCGGCGCTCGCGCCGACCGTGGCGTGGGCGGTGTCGCCGACGCCCTCGGCGGGGGTGAACGCGGTGCGGGTGATCGAGCCGGCGGCCGGGGTCGGGCTGACCGCGGTCACCGCCAGGTCGACGATCGTGTCGTCCGGGTCGGTGGCGGTGACCTCCCGGCTCGCCGGTGTGCCCGCAGCAGTGACCAGCGGACCGCCACAGGTCAACGTGGCTGGGATGTCGACCGGGCCGCCGCCGTCCAGGGTGTGCGTGCCAAGGCCGTCGAAGGTGTCGACCGGGAAGCCGGCCCACTGCGCGGCGGGGTCGAACGCATCCGACGGGTCGGTGTCGCCGCCCGCCACGGTCGACAGGCGGCGCAGCGTGTTGTCGGCGGTGCTGGTGGCGCCCGCACCCCACTCGGTGCCCGGATCGGCGCCCACCTGCCCGATCGAGTCGAGCACGATGGTGCCGCGGCGCAGCACGATCGCGTCGTCACCGTTGAACAGGCTCGCCCCGGTGGTCTGGTCGGCCTGGGCGAGGATGGTGGCCCCGGCCGAGGCGCTCGCGAACACGAACGCGTCACCCGCGGCCACGCTCCCGGTCAACGCGATCGTGGTGGCAGTGGTGGAGCCGTTGAAGTAGAGCTGGAGCTGATAGCCGCCGGCGCTCAGGTCGACCGGAGCGCCGGTGCCGTTGAACAGCTCGATCGCCTTGTTGTTCGACGAACCTTCGACGTACTCCGAGATGAACAGGTCGGTGGGCGCGGCGCTGGCCGCGGTGGGTGCGACGCCGAGCGCCGTGATGGTCACGGCGGCGGTGGCGGTCGCGAGCGCGGCGATTGAGCGGCGCGGGCGCATAGGGCCTCCACGATGGGTGGATGGGAGTCAACGCACGTTAAGGTGCGCGACTGTCCACCGTCCATCCCTTAGTGGACAGTTCCGTGAATTCCCTCAGCGTGGCGGGTCGAGGCGGTGCACCAGCTCGGCGACGTCGACGCTGTATTCGCACCAGTCGCGGTCAGGCCGGTAACCCAGCTCGGCGTTGACCTTCAGCATCGCCTCGTTGGCCTGCGCGTTCCAGGTCTGCACCTCGATCAGCTCCGGCTCCGCGGAGCGCAGCTCCAACAGCATTCGGGCCTTGATCGCCCGGTCGATGCCGTAGCCCCGGTGGTCCTGCGCGACGATCGTGTCGTACTGGTCGGCGCGGGTCGGGTGCTGCGCCGGGACCACCACCTCGGTCAGGCCGGCCACCTCGCCGCTCTGCTCGTGCCGGGCAAGCACGATGTACGGTTTCATGCCCCGCCGGTGCAGGGTGTCGAGGCTGTCGCGCAGCCGCTCCGGGTCGTAGGAGCTGGGGCGCAACTCACCGTCGTCGACGTCGCGCACCTCGGCCTTCGCCCGCGCGTACGCCTCGATCAGGTCATCCGGTGGCCCACCAGGGAAGAACTCCAGGTGGTAGCCCGCCGCCACGCCGGTGGCCATCTGGGCCAGTTCGGCCCAGTCGACTGCGGTCAGGTCGAGCACGCTGCGCGTCTCCACGTACTCCCGGGTGAAGCCGAGCGACTCGTAGAACCCGACCGCCGGCGTGTCGCCGACCACCTCGACCCCGATCGACTGGAAGCCCTCCTGGTAGACCCGGCGGGCGGCACGCAACACCAGGTCACGACCGAGGTGGCTGCGCCGCACCGACGGGTGCACGAGCACCTCGAGCACGCCGATGTCACCGAGGAGCAGCACATGAACCTGGCCGAGCACCGCGCCCGGGTCGTCGGGGGCGGTCGGTTCGGCCTGGGCGATCCAGGAGATCCGCCGCTCGCCGGGCATCACCTCGGCGAGATATTCCCGCAGCGAGGTTTCCCGCCACGGAGGGTCCTGCGGCAGATCGGCCGCCAGGACCGCGTTCAGCGTGGCCAGCAGCGACGCGATCTCGGCGGACGACGCGGTCCTCGGGTCCCACTCGCGCACCATCACCCGTCTAGCTTGCCGCTAACAGGTGCCTGGGGGAAGTGTCCAGTTCTCCAACGTATCGAGACGATCACGTCACGGGCGACTGGCCCGTCCGTACCGGTTCGCGGTGTCGTAGACGTCCTGGGCGTAACGCCGCACGTCGTTGTAGGACAGGATCGCGTTCCACCAGTCGCTCGGGATGCTCAGGTTACGGCCGCCCTTGCAGAGGTAGTTGCCCGCTGCCAGGGCGGCGTCGTCCAGGTCGTGCGGGTCCTTGGATCCGTCGTTGTCCGCGTCCGCGCCGATCTCCTGCCAGGTGCTCGGGATGAACTGCATCGGACCGATCGCCTTGTCGAGGATCGTGTCCCCGTCGAGAGACCCGCGGTCGGTGTCGATGATCCGCATCCGCCCGTCCTTGCCGTCCAACGGCAGTCCGATGATCTTCGGCAGCGCCTTGCCGTCCTGCCCGAGCCGTGCGCCGTTGGCCGAGCCGTGCCCCGATTCGACCTGACCGATCGCCGCCAGCGTGGTCCAGCTCAGCGCGCAGCTGCGGTTGGTCTGGTTGAGCATCAGCTCGGCGTAGCCGTACGCCTGCATGGCGACGGCCGGGACACCCACCTTGGCGCCGACCTGCTGAGCCCAAACGGCCAGAGCGTCCGAGGGCCGGGCTCCGGTCACCGGCCCGCCGCTTGGATACCCGCTGGGATACCCGCTTGGTAGCCCACTGGGATATCCGCTCGGTAGCCCGCTGGGATATCCGCTGGGTAGCCCGCTGGGATATCCGCTGGGTAGCGCACCGCCGGGTAGCGTGCCGGTCGGGACCTCGGACGGCACTCCCGGCGGTGCGGCTGCGGTCGGCCCGGCCGAGGAGTCGTCCGCGACCGTGCGGGGTGCGCGGATCGTGGCCGGCACGAGCAGCGCGCCCGCCGCGGCGGTCGCGGCCACCAGCGCCAGCAGGAAGAGGCCGGGCAGGGTGAGCCGACCACTCGGCCGGCGAGCCCAGGCACGGGTCGCGCGGGCGGCGGAGGCGGCTGCCTGGCGCGGCGGCAGCCGTAGCGCGTGCGCGAACGGCACCCGCCGGCGCCGGGCGGGTCCGGACACCGGCACTGCGGGCAATTCGTCCACACTGGTTTTCGCCAGATCCGCAGTGCCGGTCACGATGACGGTCTTCGCATCGTCAGCCGGCACTTCGGCCTTCGACCCGGCGGCAGGCTTCGACGCGGCCGGCCCGCTGGCGCTGCCGTCGCTCTTGCTGCCGGCGGTCTTGGCGCTGTTGCTCTTCGCGCTGTCGGTCTTCGCGTCTTCGGTTGTCGGGCCCTCGACCGCTGCGCTGTCGGTCTTCGCGCTGTCGGTCTTCGCGCCTTCAGTCTTTGCGCCTGCGGTTTCCGGGCCTTTGGTCTGGATGCGGGCGACCGGGTCGGGCTCGGCCGGGGCCTTCGTGCCGGGGGCGGTGGCCCGCGCGTCCGGGCCGGGCTTGGCGGGGTCGGCCGGGCCGGGCTTGGCGGCAGGTGCGGTCGGCGCAACCCCGGACCGGCCGCTCAGCCAGGGTCGGCGGGGGCGGGGCAGCGCGCGCACCGGGTCGGGCGCGGCCCCCGAGCCCTCCAACGGCCCGTCCAGCGGCGCGGCCGGTCGTAACGGTTGCACACGCGTGTCGTCCTCGCCGTCCACCACCCGTCGAGTATCACCCATGCTCCGCGGAACGTCAGATCCACGTACCCTGGGTGCCATGCCCCGGTACGAGTTCCGCTGCCGCGCCTGCGGCGACACCTTTGAGGTCAACCGTTCGATGGCGGCGGCCGCTGACCCGGCTACCTGCCCGCAGGGACACGCCGACACGGTCAAGCTGCTTTCCGCGGTCGCGGTCACCGGCCGGTCTGGTGCCGTTGGTGGCGCCCCGGCGGCCGCCGGCGGTGGCTGCTGCGGCGGCGCCTGCGGCTGCTGATCTGGCCAGTTCGCAGTCACCTGGCGGGCTGGCCTTGCCGGGAGTGGGTCCGAGTGGCACTTTGAGGCGGCACCTGCCCGGCCGTTCTCACGATGCGTGACCACGCAGACTCAGGCAGCATGAACCCGACGTCACGGGCGGAGGTTCCACGCATGTCGCCACGGATCCAGCTCCCGAGCGGTTGGGTGACCTTCGTGTTCACCGATATCGAGGGCTCGACCCGGCTGGCTCAGCTACTCGGCCCGGATTACCGCCCGGTGCTCGCCGAGCATCGACGGCTGCTGCGCCGGACGCTGGCCAGCACAGGTGGCGCGGAGCTGCTGACCGAGGGCGACTCGTTCTTCCTGGCTTTCGAGGACGCGGCCGCGGCACTGACGGCGTGCCTGACCGCCCAGCGGGCGCTGTCCAACCACGACTGGCCCACCACTGAGGCCGCACCCCGGGTGCGGATGGGCCTGCACACCGGCTACGCGGAGCCGCGCGACGGCGACTACGCCAGCCCCGAGGTGCACCGCGCCGCTCGGGTGGCCGCCGCCGCGCACGGCGGGCAGGTGCTCTGTTCGGCGCCCACCGCCCGTCGGGCCGAGCCGTTGCCACCCGGCGCGACCCTGCTCGACCTGGGCCTGCACCGGTTGCGCGGCTTCGACGACCGGGAACGACTCTTCCAACTGGTCGCGCCGGGCCTGGAGCGGCAGTTCCCCCGACCTCGCACCGCCGACGCCGTGGCGCACAACCTGCCGACCCAGGTGACCTCCTTCGTCGGCCGGCAGGCCGAGCGCGTCGAGCTGAGCCTGCTGGTGGAGAAGCACCGCCTCGTCACGGTGCTGGGCGCGGGCGGCGCGGGCAAGACCCGGCTCGCCGTGGAGTTGGCCAGTGGAATGGTCGAGGCGTACCCGGATGGGGTCTGGTTCGTCGACATCGCCACGGTGACCGACCCGGGGCTGGTGGCGTTCGCGATCGCCGCGGTGCTCGGCCTGCGACCCGAGCCGGGCCGGCCGATGCTGGACACCCTGGTCGAGCACGTGGCCGGCCGCCGCATGCTGGTCGTGCTGGACACCTGCGACACCCAACCGGCGGCCTGCGCGGAGGTGATCGCGCGGTTGCTGTCCGGCGGGGGCGGCGTGCGGGTGCTGGCGACGAGTCGTGAGTCGTTCAGTCTGCCGGGCGAGGTGGTGTGGCGGATCCCGCCGCTCTCGGTCGACCCTCGGGCCGACGGTGCGGAGAGCGACGCGGTGGCGTTACTGCTGGACCGGACGGCGGCGGCGCGCGGCGGCCGGCAGCCGGACCCGGACGAGTCGGCCGATCTGCGCCGGGTGGTGCAGCGGCTGGATGGGTTGCCACTCGCCATCGAGTTGGCCGCCGCCCGCCTGCGGGTGCTCTCTGTCGGCCAACTCGCCGAGCGACTTGACGATGTTCTCGGCACACTGGACGCCGGCCGGGAGGACCCGGATCCGCCACCGGTGGAGCGGGGTTGGTCCGGCAACCAGCAGGACACCGTCGACCTGGTCGCCGCGGCGGCCGGGGCGTCGCCCCCCACCCCGGCGAGCAGGGCGGTGCAGCGCTCAGCCACCGAGCGGCACCTGACCATGCAGGCCACCGTCACCTGGTCGTACCGGACGCTGGGGCCTCGGGCCGCCCGCCTGCTGCGCTGGCTGGCGGTCTTCGCCGGGCCGGTGGACCTGGCGACGGTGGAGTGGCTGCTGGGTGACGACCCGCTGGACCCTCTCTCGGTGCTGGTGGACAAGTCGATGGTGTTGGCCGAGCCGCGTGCTGCGGGCAGCACCTACCGGATGCTCGATCCCATTCGGGCGTACGCGGCGCGGCGATTGGTCGAGGCGGGTGAGGAGCAGGCCGCCCGGGACCGGCATGTGGCCTGGTCGGCCCATGCGGTGGAGCGGGCGCACCTGGGCCAGGACGGCCGGCCGGTCACGCTGTCGCTGTATGCACTCGACCCGCTGGCCGGGGAGCTTCGCGCCGCACTGCGGTGGTCCGCCACGGGCGGCAGTGCCCGCGCCGGTCTCGGGCTGGCTGGTGGCCTGGACCAGTGGTGGCTTGAGCGGGGCTTGGCCCGGGAGGGTCGGCTGTGGTTGTTCCGGTTGTACGGGCGTCTCGCCGAAACGGGTGAGCGGATCCCGGAGGCGGAGCTGGCGGCGGTCTACCACATGCATTCGCTGCACGCGGGCGCCGACGGCGAGTTCGCCGAGGAGTTGCGCTACTCCCAGCGGGCCGAGGCGGCCGCCCGACAGGCCGGAGATGCCGGGTTGCTGGCCCGGGTGCTCGCCGGCAGGGCCGCGCCACTCGTGGACATGGGGCAGTTCGCCGAGGCCGAGCGGGTGTGCCGCGAGGTCATCGACTGGGCGCATGGGCAGGACGTGGTCGGCGAAGCGCTGCTTGCGGTGTTCAGCCTGGCCGAGTTGCTGTGGCGGCGGGGCGCCCTGGAGGAGGCAGCGGACCTGCTGGGTGCGGTCCGTCCGGTGGAGGCGGTCCGTCCGGTGGAGCGGGGCCGGCGTTCGGTGGACATGCTGCTCGGGATGGTCGCGCTGGCCCGGGGCGATGTGATCGCCGCACATGAGCACCTGTTGGTGGCGCTGCGTTCTCGGATGGCGCATGGATACCACGGCCGGGCGTGCGACACGTTGAACGCGATCGCGGTGCGCTGCGCGATCGGCGGGGACCGGCTGACCGCGGCTCGCCTGTTCGGAGCAGCGCAGGCCACCCGGGCGAGCATTCGAGCGACCCCCGGCATCTACGGTGGCTACTGGGCCGAACAGCAGGCGGAGTTGCGCGCGGTGCTGGGCGACGCGGCCTTCGATGACGCGTACGGCGAGGGTGCCGAGTTGGGATTGGACGAGGCTGCGGCGCTGGCACTGGACGTGGAACACCCGGACCTGGCAGCGGACTCGACCCGCTTCAGCACCGGCCTGTCCCAGCCAACCCCGCTCAGTCCCGTCGACCCGGCCCGCCGCCCAGCCACCCGCACCGAACGCGCCTAACCCCACCCCCACCCCCACCTCACCCCCACCCCCACCCTCACCGTTGTTGATCAAGAGGTTTGCGTCGCGGAACAGGCTTCCGGTGACGCAAACCTCTTGATCAACACAGCTGGGCGGGGGTGGGGGTGGGGGTGGGGGGTTTAGGGGGGTTAGGGGTGGGTGGCTGCGCGGCGTTCGGCGTCGGCCTTCATTCGGGCGGCGCGGTCGATGTCGGCCTGCTGTACGGCCGCTACCGAACCGAAGATGCTGACCGCCTGGTAGTAGGTCCAGGCCAGGCTGTAGCAGGCCGGCCGGACGATCGGGTTGTACGTGGCGCAGACGCGCTTCAGGTCCTCGTAGAAGGCGCTGTCCAGTCGGGATTTGTTGGCGGGGAACTGGCCGACCGCCTTGTAGTTGCGGTAGCCGAAGTCGTGCCGGTAGCAGCCCAGGTTGAAGGTGAACCCGAGCGGGTTGTCCGGGCTGGACGAGCAGTAGTCGGTGGACCAGTTGAAGTTGTATTCGGCCCAGGGTGTCCGATTGACGCGGGCGCTGTTCCAGGAGTTGTAGCTGGACGCGCTGGTCTGGGTCCAACTGGACAGCACGGAGAGTCGCTGGGCGGGGGTGACGGCGGCGGCGGGGGAGGCGATGGTGAGGGTGGCGAGCAGCGCGAGCGCGCCCGAGGCGAACAGGGTGGCGAGACGTCGGGGCACGGGTTACCTCCGCGGGGGTGAGCGGGCGGGCCGGAAGTTACCGGTGGGTTACCGGATGTCGATGAGTCTCGATCAGCTGATCAACCGGCTGGTATGTGCCGATCCAACTATTGATGACAGACGTCGAAACAGACGAATGCCCCGGGTGCGTTGAGCACCACCCGGGGCATTCGGCGAGGGGCGGACGGGTCAGCGCAGGACGAAGGCCGGCGGGCTCGTCGGGCTTTCGTTGGCCGACCGGTCCAACGCGGTCAGCTGGTAGGTGTAGCGCCGGCCGGGCGCGGCCGAGGTGTCCACCCAGGTCTGGGTGCCGCCGGGGGTGGCTCGGACGGTGTCGACCAGGTGCGCGGCGTCCGCCGTACCGCACCGACCGGGCAGCGTGGTGCCATCGAACCGGTAGATCGCGTACGAGGTGGCAGTGCCGAGTGGCCCGACGCCGTCGGCCGGCTGGTGCCAGGTCAGCCGTACTCCGTCGGCCTGCCGTGCCGCCTTGGTGACCACCGGGAAGAGTAGTGGGCGGGCTGGCAGGTGCGGCATGGCTGGTACGAGCGCTGGACGGGAGTAGTGCTCGGTGGCGTAGATGTCGGTGGCTCCGAGCCGGTTGGCCCGCACCTGAACTGCCGAGAAGTGCACGTTGCCCTGCACCTCCGGGTACGCCTGGTTGAGCGTCAGGTGATCGGACAGCTCACTCGGGTTCTGCCAGTCCGGCCCGTACGCCGAATCGCCGCTTTTGTAGTCGGCCTGGCCGATGTAGAGCTGCACGTGGGTGCCGCGCACGGTCTCCGCCCACCACGGCACGAGCCGCGCGTAGTCGGCCGCCGGGTACTGGCCGATGTACCAGTAGAGCTGCGGCACCACGTAGTCGATCCACTCCTGCTTGATCCACTTGCGGGTGTCGGCGGAGATGATGTCGTACGACTGGCTGCCGGTGGTGTCCGAGCCGAGCGGGTCGGCGGCCTTGTTGCGCCAGATGCCGAACGGGCTGACCCCGAACTTCACCCACGGCTTCGCGGCCTTGATCTTGCCGTTCATTTCCTGGATCAGCAGGTTGATGTTGTCGCGCCGCCAGTCTGCCCGGTCGGTGAAACCCCGGTTGTAGGCCGCGAAGGTGGCGTCGTCCGGCACCTGGTAACTGCCACTGGGGTAGGGGTAGAAGTAGTCGTCGAAGTGCACGCCGTCGATGTCGTACCGGCTGACCGCGTCCATCATCGCGGTCTGCACGAACTCGCGGACCTCGGGGATGCCGGGGTTGTAGTAGAGCCGGCTGCCGGCAACGCCGGCCGGCGGGTAGGCGAAGGTCCAGTCCGGGTGCTGCCGGGCCGGGTGGCCGGGGGCGAGTTGGGCGAGGTCCGCGCCGGCGCCGCCGGGCGCCGGCATCGAGACACGGTACGGGTTGAACCAGGCGTGGAATTCGAGGTTGCGCCGGTGGGCCTCGGCGACCAGGAAGGCCAGTGGATCCCAGCCCGGGTCCTGCCCACGGATGCCGGTCAGGTATTCCGACCAGGGCTCGTACGGCGAGGGCCAGAGCGCGTCGGCGGTGGGCCGGACCTGCACCACGACTGCGTTGTGGTGCAGGCGCTCGGCGAGGTCGAGCAGTTGCCGATACTCGGCCTGCTGGGCGGCGACTTGGTCCGGGCTGGTCTGGGACGCCTTGGTGGGCCAGTCGATGTTGACCACCGACGAGATCCACATTGCGCGGAACTGCCGCTTCGGCGTGGCCGGGTCGGTGGTGCAGGTGGCGTTGGTGGTGGTGCTGGCCGCGTCGGGCGCGGCGGTGGCGGGGGTGGTGGTGACGAGCGTGCCGAGCAGGGCTGCGACCAGCCCGGCGGCACCGATTCGTATGGCCTTCATGCGGTGTGTCCCTTCGTTGGGGCTCCCGGGTGTCCAGCGCGGCACTGCCGGCAAGATTCGCCGCCTATCTATGCACCGCTAGAAGAAAATTTTCACAGTCTGGTCACGGCCGCAAGGGTTCACGGTTGATCAATCCCGCCACTGGGTAGCAACGCCGGCTACCGGCCGCCACGGGGGTGGTCGCACGGTGGGAGGGGTGACCGCGTGTCCGTGCTGCGCACCAAACCGATCAAGGACGTGATAGCCCAAGGTGAGGCAGACGGCTCGGACGGCCAACTCGGGCTGAAGAGACGGCTCGGCGCGGTCGACCTCACCGGCTTCGGCATCGGCATCGTGATCGGCACCGGCATCTTCACCCTCACCGGGATCGAAGCCCGGGACAGCGCCGGACCGGGCGTGGTGATCTCCTTCGCCATCGCCGGCGTGGTGGCCCTGCTCGCCGCGCTCTGCTACGCCGAGTTGGCCTCCAGCGTGCCGACCGCAGGCAGCGCCTACACCTACGCGTACGCGACGATGGGCGAGATCGTCGCCTGGATCATCGGCTGGGACCTGCTGCTGGAGTTCGCGCTCGGCGCCGCCGTGGTGGCGCGAGGTTGGTCCGGCTACCTCGCGGAACTGCTCGACCTGCCGACCCGATGGTTCGGCGAGGAGGGCAGCACGATCAACGTCGGAGCCATCGCCATCGTGCTGATCCTCGGCGTCGTGGCGATCGTCGGCATTCGGGAATCCGCCCGGATCACCAACCTGTTGGTGCTGGTCAAGGTGGCCATCTGCGTGTTCGTGGTGGTCGCCGGCCTGTTCTTCGTCAAGGCGGCCAACCTCACCCCGTTCATCCCCCCGGCCGAGCCCGCCGGCAGCGGCGACGACGGCATCAAACAACCGGTCACGCAGGCGCTCTTCGGGTTGGAGCCGTCGGTCTTCGGCTTCGTCGGGGTGCTCAGCGCCGCTGCGGTCGTCTTCTTCGCGTACACCGGCTTCGAGGCGGTGGCGAACCTGGGTGAGGAGACGCGCAAGCCCAAGCGGGACCTCACGCTGGGTCTGCTCGGCACGCTGCTGATCTCCACCGTGCTCTACATCGGCGTCTCGCTGGTGGTGGTCGGGATGGTGCCGTACACCGAGATCGACCGGGGTGCCCCGATCGCGTCGGCCTTCGAGTCGGTTGGCGCAGGCTGGGCAGCCGTGCTGGTCTCCATCGCCGCGGTGGCAGGCCTGACCAGCGTCATCCTGGTCGACCTGGTGGCGATGGGCCGGATCGGCTTCGCCATCGCCCGGGACGGGTTGATCCCGCCCTCGATCGCGACTGTGCATCCGCGCTGGGGCACCCCGTACCGGATCTCGGCGATCATGACGGTGGCGGTCGCGCTGCTGGCCGGCTTCCTGCCGCTGTCCGCGCTGGCCGACCTGGTCAGCATCGGCGCGCTCTGCGCGTTCGTGCTCGTGTCGATCGCGGTGCCGATCCTGCGCCGCAAGCGCCCGGACCTGGAACGGCCGTTCCGGGTGCCGTTCTCCCCGGTGCTGCCGATCGTCTCGGCGCTGGCCTGCTTCTACCTGATGCTCAACCTGTCGGTAGAAACCTGGCTGCGATTCCTCGCCTGGATGCTGCTCGGCGCGGTGATCTACTTCGGCTACGGCTACCGCCGCAACCGGCTGGCCCGACACGAACCCGCCGTCGCCCCGGGTGCTTGAGATCCGCAGAAGGGCCCCCGCAGGATCTTGGGCGCGAGGGCCCTTCGGCGACGGCTCAGGGGCGAGGCTGCGGCTCGCCGGTGGGGCCCTTGACCACCGGCTTGCCGTCGACCCACGTCACCTCGTCGAGCCAGACCTGCCGACCGGGGTCGGTGCTGCCCCTCTGGCCGGGCGGCCAGGCGCTAGTCGAAGAAGCGGGCTAGGTGGGATTTTGGTGCGGGGCTGGCGTCTGGGGGGACTGGGGTCAGGTCGGCGAAGATCGAGGCACCGTCGCAGCCGGCGTGCAGTGGGTACCACCGCGGGGTGCCCGGCGGCCGGCCATGGCAGATTCCCTTGAACGTCTGCACGTCCATCAACCTCACGTGGGTCGGGTCGGCCACCGCGTTCACGTGCCCCCACCAGGGGCTCATCACGTGCAGTACGCCGCCCGGGCGGAGCACCCGGTGGCACTCGTCCACCAGAGGCAGGAAGTCGATCAGGTGCTCCAGGATGTGCACCGCGAAGAGGACATCCACCGAGTTGTCGGCGAGTGGCAGCGAGCCGGACAGGTCCGCGACCGCGTCCACCCCCGGCGCCGGGTAGATGTCCAGCCCCAGGTTGCTCGACCACTGTTTGGTCGGCCCGCAACCGAGGTCCACGACCACCGGTGCCCGCCCGCCGATGCCAACCCGGGACCAGACGCCGTAGACGCCGGCCAACCGGCCCACCAGGTCACGTACCAGCCGTAACTGGGCGGGTTCGTCGACGTCCCCGCTCAGGTGGGCCACCCCCCGGTCGAACCGCACGTCGACCGCCAGGCCCCGCAGTCGGTCATCGTGCGGGACCTGGTCCGCCCATGCCTGAGCGAGGAATTCGTCTATCGCCCGCAGCCGGTCGGCCGAGGGTGGAGTCTGTGCCAAAGCGACCATTCGGGCCACCTCCCGCCGCGCGTTACCCGCATTCGCGCCCGGTATGCCCCGCTAGCCGGCCTCATCGGCCCGGTCGGGCATGATCCACTCCAGATCGCCGATGTTGGGGTATCCAAGGCGCGGGATACCCCAACATCGGCGATGTTGTGTCGATCATGATCATGACGCCCGCAGAGTAGGGCCCGGAGGGGTCGGGTCAGCCCGAGACGGTGCGGCGGCCACCGCGTATCCGCTGGCGGGGTTGCGGGGCGGCGGGCTTCGGCCGCTTGAGGTGATAGCGGTGCAACTCGTGATGGCCGGGCAGGGATGGGTCCTCGCTCATCGCGACCAACTCCCAGCCCTGGTCGCCGGCCCGGTTCAGGTGGGCCAGCGAGGTGTCGCCGTATGGCGTCACGTCGACCATCGAGCCGTCCGGGCCGTACCAGACGAAGACGACCTCCCAGCCGAGGTCGTTGGTCGCAGCCTGGCGGCGGCGAACCAGCAGGGCGTACTCCCACTTGAGCATGGCGTCATTCTCACCCCGCGCTGGCCCGCTGGCACGGATCAATCCTCGGCGATCCGCCCGTTGTCGACCCGGAGTCGACGGTTCGTCTCGATGGCGGCCAGCATCCGTCGATCGTGGGTGACCAGCAGCAGCGTTCCGGGGTAGCTGGCCAGCGCCGATTCGAGTTGTTCGATCGCTGGGAGGTCCAGGTGGTTGGTGGGCTCGTCGAGCACCAGCAGGTTGACCCCGCGGCCCTGGAGCAGGGCCAGCGCGGCCCGGGTCCGCTCACCGGGGGAGAGGGTGGCCGCCGGTCGGGGCACGTGCGCCGCGCGCAGACCGAACTTGGCCAGCAGGGTCCGCGCGTCCGCCGGCGACATGTGGGGTACGGCCGCATGGAACGCGTCGATCAGCGGTGCGTCGCCGAGGAACAGCCCTCGTGCCTGGTCCACCTCGCCCACCACCACTCCGGGGCCGAGCGAGGCGGTGCCGGTGTCCAGCGGCAGCCGCCCGAGCAGCGCGGCCAGCAGGGTGGACTTGCCTGAGCCGTTCGCCCCGGTCACCGCGACCCGGTCCGCCCAGTCGATCTGCAGGTCGATCGGGCCGAGGGTGAACCCGCCCCGGCGTACCACCGCACCTCGCAGCGTGGCCACGACGGCGCCGGCGCGGGGAGCGGCGGCGATCTCCATCCGCAGCTCCCACTCCTTGCGGGGCTCCTCGACCACGTCGAGCCGTTCGATCAGCCGTTCGGTCTGCTTGGCCTTGGCGGCCTGCTTCTCGCTCGCCTCGCTCCGGAACTTCCGGCCGATCTTGTCGTTGTCGGTGGCTTTGCGTCGGGCGTTCTTCACGCCCTTCTCCATCCAGCCGCGCTGGGTGCGCGCCCGTGCCTCCAGCCCAGCCTTGGTGTCGGCGTACTCCTCGAAGTCGGCGCGGGCGTGCCGGCGCGCCACCTCGCGCTCCTCCAGGTAGGCCGCGTAGCCACCGCCGTAGTGGTTCACCTGCTGCTGCGCCAGGTCCAGCTCCAGCACCCGGGTCACCGTGCGGGTGAGGAACTCCCGGTCGTGGCTGACCAGCACCGTGCCGGCCCGCAGCCCGGTGACGAATTCCTCCAACCGCTCCAACCCGGCCAGGTCCAGGTCGTTGGTCGGCTCGTCGAGCAGAAACACGTCGTACCGGCTGAGCAGCAGCGAAGCCAGCCCTGCGCGGGCCGCCTGGCCGCCGGACAACCCGGTGGTCGGGTGGTCCAGGTCGACCGCGAGGCCCAGGTCGGCGCTCACCTGCTCGGCGCGTTCGTCCAGGTCCGCGCCGCCGAGGGCGAGCCAGCGCTCCAGCGCGTCGCCGTACGCGTCGTCGGCGCCCGGCGCCCCGGCGGTCAGCGCCTCGGTCACCGCGTCCAGCGCCGCCTGCGCGGCGGTCACCCCGGTCCTCCGGGCCAGGAAGTCCCGCACCGTCTCACCCGGCCGCCGTTCCGGCTCCTGCGGCAGGTGCCCGACGCTCGCGGTGGGCGGGGTGAGTCGCACGCTGCCGGCCTCGACCGGCAGCAACCCCGCGAGGGTACGCAGCAGCGTCGACTTGCCGGCCCCGTTCGGCCCGACCAGGCCGATCACGTCACCGGGGGCGACCACCAGGTCCAATCCGGCGAAGAGCGGGCGGTCGCCGTGCCCGGCGGCCAGGTCCTTGACGATCATCGTGGCGCTCATCAGAACGGCAGCCTATCCGGCTGCTGGCATACGACCCGACGGCAGCGGGCAGACTCAACGGCGTGGTGACCACACTGGCGATCGACTGTGGCGGCGGAGGCATCAAGGCGTCCGTGCTCGACGAGGCGGGGACGATGCGGGCCCGGCCGTTGCGGGTGCCGACCCCGTACCCCTTGCCGCCTGCGCTGTTTGTCCGGACCCTGCTGGATCTGGGCGGGCGCCTGCCGACAGCGGACCGGCTGACGGTCGGCGTACCCGGGATGATCCGGCACGGAGTGGTGGTGACCACACCGCACTACGTGACCCGCAACGGCCCACGCACCCGGGTCGACCCGGACCTGCTCGCCGAGTGGTCCGGCTGGGACGCGCGAGGCGCGCTGGCCGACGCGTTCGGGGTGCCGGCGCTGGTGCTCAACGACGCCGAGGTGCACGGCGCCGGGGTGGTCGCCGGCACCGGCTGCGAGCTGGTGCTGACGCTGGGGACAGGGCTGGGCAGCGCGCTCTTCGACGGTGGGGTGCTCGCACCGCACCTGGAGCTGTCACACGCGCCGGTGCGCTGGGGCACCACCTACGACACGTACGTGGGTGAGCCGGAACGCCGGCGGCTCGGCGACGCCTTCTGGTCTCGCCGGATCCGGCAGGTGGTGGACGGGCTCCGCCCGGTGTTCCGCTGGGACCGGCTCTATCTGGGCGGGGGCAACTCCCGGCTGATCCGGCCCGAGCAACTAACCCGGATGGGCGACGACGTGGTGGTGGTGCCGAACACCGCCGGGATCGTCGGCGGTGTGCGCGCCTGGGAGCTGTCCGTTGGGCGCCGGGACGCCCACACCTGACCCGATTCCGGCTCCCTGCTCTCGGCTTCCTGCTCTCGGGAACAGTCGCCAAACGCCCAGCGTTGTGCCAGCGTCGGAACAGGTGACGGTGCGACCCGAGGAGGTGGGCAGATGGATCTTCTGGCGGACTACCGGCGGGCGACCATGTTCTTCGAAACCGGTGACCCGAGTGGAGCGGCCCGACTGCTGGAGCCGATCGTCGCCGCCGAACCCGGCAATGCCGCGGTCCGGCAGTTGCTGGCCCGGGCGTACTTCCAGTCGGCCCAGCTCAACCGGGCCGAGGAGCATCTGCGGGAGCTGGTCGAGCGGGACCCGAGCGACCACTACGCGCACCACGTGCTCGGTCGGACGCTGGAGCGGCTGAACCGGCACACAGACGCGTTGCGGCACCTACGGATCGCCGCCGCGATGTACGCGACAAACGACGACTACCGGACCGCGCTGGAGCGGGTGGAAACCCGCGTGGGCGGTACGCGCTGAGCGTGCACCGGTGACGTGATGGGGCGGTCCTTCGGGGCCGCCCCTTCGTCGTCCGGCGGGCGGGCTCTTCGTCGTCCGGCGGCCCGCCGGGCGTGCCTAGGATGGCGGGCATGGGACCTGACCGGGCGGGGGCTGTGGCATGAAGCTCAAGCTGGACCTGCACGAGATCTTCAACAAGGGGCAGGACATCGACCGCGCGTTGCGCGGGATCATGGACGAGGCGGTGGCGAAGAAGGCCACCCTCGTCGAGATCATCCCCGGCAAGGGATCCGGCCAGCTCAAGAAGCGGGTGCTGCGGTTCCTCGACCAGAAGGACGTCAAGCAGCTCTACCACCGCGTGGAGAAGGACTCCAAGAACTTCGGCCGCCTCTTCGTGCACTTCCGCTGGAAATAGCGGCGGCATAGCCTCTGACCTGCGTAGCAGGCCGCTGCCAGGGCCGCTGATCCATGATCATGCCGTGTCCAGGCCGTCAAGGGCTTGCGGAGCATCGTTGCCGGCCTGGTCCTCACCGAGTGCCTTGTCGATGGCCCGGCGGGTGCGATCCTCGCTGGCAGGCAGTAGGTGGGTGTAGGTCCGGAGGGTGAAGCCCGGGTCCGCGTGGCCCAGGTAGGCCGACAGAGCCTTGATGCTCTCTCCGGCGTCCAGGAGGACCGAGGCGTAGGTGTGCCGCAGGACGTGCATCCCGTTGTGTCGATCATCAGGGATGCCGGTCGCCCGGATCGCGGGCTTCCAGACGCCGGAGTTGAACATCGAGCGGGACAGCGCCAGACCGGCGGGTGTCGTCAGGTACAGCTCGACGGTTCGCGGCTCGCCGGTCAGCGTCTCCCACGGCAGGGTCATCGGGACCGGCGGGCAATCCCGCGCGTGTTGTTTGAGCCTGCCGGCTACCGAGTCGGGCAGAGGAACCTCACGGGACTTGCCGCCCTTCGGCGGGGCGAAGATCAGCGAACCCCGAACCAGTTTGATCTGCCGGGTGATATGCAGAACCGGGCGAGTCGGGTCAACGGCGACCCCGTGTCCACATCTCGCTTGCGTGGAGCCGAACAGGAACACCGGCCGCTAGACGGCGGCGGTCTCCATCGCGGTCAGAGCCGAAGCCCGGAACACCACACCGGAGCGGACCTTCCCGTCACGGTCGTTGACCAGGGCAGCGCCTCCAGGTCCATCGGCACCACCGGCTGACGAACAGCCACCGCCGGCATCACCGGGCTGACCACCGTCACGTTGATAACCTCCGCGCTTCCCTCCGACAGGGCGTAGAGCTGCACCGCCCACATCGGCTGCTTCGTCTCCCGGTCGAACTTCTGCTGACCCGTCTGGTCGGGCTCAGCCGAGCAGATGGAGCCTGCCTGGCCAAGGTCGTTCAGACAGTGGTGTGCTCCACCTTGGCCAGGCAGGCCCCACCCACTCCACCAAGGTGCGGACGAAGGCCGACGGGATGGCTACGGGGCGCGGCGGGGACGGGGAGCCGGAAGCACGAGCTGGGGCAAAAGTCCGCGTCGCGCAAGCTCCTCCTTGATCAACCGTTCACAGTGCAGGAGGTCAAAAGAGTAGTGAGCGACAGCCTCGAAGTACTCCATGTTCGCAACCGGATCACTAAGAACGCTGTCTCGCAAAGATCTCATCTGAGCCTGGGAGGCGCTAACGGACTCGGTGACAGCGGGGTCACGTTCCTTCAGCGTCTCCAAGGCGATGATGCTCTCGGCCGTAACCTCTGAGAGGTACGCGTCTGACTCCGGGTCCTTGGTGAGCCTTGCCTCGGCCTCTCGCAGTAGCTCCTTGGCACGGACGCTCTCCTGCCGCAGCACGGGAACTAGAGAGGCGAGGGCGGCAGTGTCGAGCGCCGCATATAGGGCCGCAGTCTCATCGCTCAGCGTCACTCGCCGATTATGGCCGGTTGTTGCCCTGGCGGCAGCTACGCCGCGCTTGCTACCTTGCATCGAAGATCATCCGGCACAGGTTCGGCACAACTGGGGTCGACAAGAGCTGTCAACTGCTGTCAGAAGACGGAAGAGTTCGCCCAGGTCAGCACATCGATCCGCCCGATTCGGCATGATCCCTCCGACACGAAAGAGGTTCAGGGTTCGAGTCCCCGAAGGCTTCGTTCGGAGTTCAAGATCATGCCGTGTCCAGGCCGTCCAACGAGAGCCAACGACGACCATCGTTGACCATCCATACCAGGCGTAGCAGCAGCTCAAAGCCGCAGTCGTCCAGTTTGATCGACTACGCACGCGGCCGAGATCAATACCGCTGGAAGTAAGAGCCACCGCTTTCCGACCTCCCAGCCTCTCCCCGGCATGGTCTCTGACCTGCCGAAACTCCTTCCATTGTCTTCCGGCATCTTCCGCCGCTACTCGCGCTCGGTTGTGCCGGATCTGTGCCCGTTGGGCAGGCTGTGGAAGCCGGCCCGTGTGGCATCGTGGTCCTCCCTGGCCCGGTGCTTGCTGCTGAAGCCCCTAAGATCACCGACTGGATGCAGGCGTGGGGAAGCCTTGCCGGCTTGGTGATGTCGACGGCTGCCGTCATTTTCACCGGTCTGCTGTTCCGTCACGAGATTCGCGTGAGGCGCGAAGAGAAGACGGATGCTGAGTCGGTCCAGGCACGCCTAGTCGTTGGTACCGACATCTACTTGGTTCCCAAGCAGGGTCAGCCAGACCTATTTGTTGAGGCGGGCGTAAAGGTAGTTAACTACAGCAACGCGCCTGTCCTCGACCTCACGGTCTACCATGCCCACCAAACCGCTATCGTAAGTGAAATCGCCAAGGTGTCCTTACTTTCGGAGGACTCGGGTTGAGTCGCCGGCCCCCGGCCTGGTGCCCCCTGGCCGTTGAAGCATGAGCGACTCGGCCAAGCTCTGCGACGGACCGCCGCTGGCCGATGTTGACCGCTGCATCGGGCACGGATCGGGCACGAGCTCAGGTGAGGCTAAGGCTCGAAACCCTACGCCGCGATACGGTGAATGATCGACAGAAATCGGTCCGATTGGCGGCATGACCTCACCTTGATGACGGACTTACACAGCGCAGCCGCTACCACAGGTGGGTAACCTCCTCGCCGCTTCGCTGATCGACAATCGCGACCCGCGCATCCCCGCTGGTGGGCCGCCAAAAGGCCAGGCCGGCCTTGTTCATCACGAGATGGATTTCCTGCGGCTCGGCAGTGTCGAAGGTGACTGTCAAGTGGTCACCCGGCGCGATGAACCGCTCTCCGCCTTCCGGTTCGAAGAACGTGGTGAACCCGGGCGCGTCTTGCGCCGCTTGGAGCTGGACCACCGTGACGTGTCGCTGTCCAAGGCCATCAGCCTTGCCCTGCTTATTGCTCACGAACGCATGGTCGCAAACCCAACCCTCCCACGCGAACACCATGATCACTGCCGGCGTGATCACTGCCGGCGATCACTGCCCGTGTCACTGCCGGCGATGTTGTGCAAAGTTTCTGTACGTCTTCAAGGCGGCCCGCTTCGCAGGCCGCTCGCGCCGCCGAATCTGGGCCGGGCCGATGGCCCGCCGCCGCGCCTCTGGCCTTCGGCCGCCAGCGCGTCGGTGCTAGCCCGCCGACGGCGCGACATGCGACGAAGCCCCGGCCGCCATGATCATGACGTTCCGGGGCTTCAGATCGGCCGCGAGACACAGGGCAGTGCCTCCGGCGGGGCGCTCAGGCGCTCTGGGATGGTCGGCACCCATCCCGCCGCCCTCAGTCCGGGCGGGCCCCACCCATTCCACAAGGTGCGGACGAAGGCCGATGGGATGGGCGACAGGGAGTGACTGGTGGCGTGGGGTCGAGTGGATTTCGGCCGTAACTCCTAAATCTGAGGCATGGGGTACGCCTCGTGATGGGGCACAGGCGGCGTCCTCCAGCTGACCCTCAGCTCGGCCTCCGATTCCTTGCAAACGACGGGTGCCACCTCGTGCGGACGGTAGGCCCTTGATCCTCCTGGCCTGCAATATCCTTCGCGGAAGCGCACCTTGATCCAGCCACGCGATGCATGAACTACGTTTGCCTGGCGCCATTCATTTTCCCAAACCCAGGCTGGCGCTCCCTGCGGGTACCAAGTGCTAGGGATGTAGGCTCCGATATGGGTCGGTCCTTCGTATGACGGAACGCGCCACCATCGAGCCCCCGAAATAACGCGAAGGTCTTCCGGGCTTGCGGCTGGTCGATTCGCGAACGGGTTCCAGTCAGGGTCCGACTTGAGCAGCTCGACCTCATCGATTGGGAAGCTTGCGTATGCCGGAGTGCCAATGGGCAAGACTCGCACGCCAGGTGGGAAGGCCATGTGCGGCAGGTGGGTAGCTACGACGACATGAGGAACCGGAATCATCCCTTCGTCGCTAAGGACGAATCCCTGCAAGTCCGAAACTATCACGCGGCCAGGAGTGACCATCTTGTATGGCCACCGAACCTGAACAAGATCACCAGCGCCTAGCGCGGTGTCTCTGTGATCAAGCATTGTCTGCTCCTTAGCTGGCCCTGTTGGAAGGCGTCGCGACGAACAGACAGTAAACCACCATCAATACTAGCACCTCATGTGCAGTTATCCGGTCAGGACTACTCCAGGCGGTGCGCTCCAGGCCGGCAAGCTGCCTCGTTCCTGAGGGGCGCCGACGGCTGGGGCTGGTGAATGTGCAGCGATGTGGGCTGCGAAGATCATCGGGCGCAGATCCGGCACAACCGGGACCGATAAGTCGTGTCAAACGTCGAGCAGTGTTGGCGATGGTTGCGCAGGCCGGCCCGATGATCCGTCCGGTAGTGGATGATCTGCCAGAGGCGAAGGTGTAAGGGGGTTCAGATTCCCCACGTCTTCGGTTGCCAGCCCTTGCAAGATCATGCCGTATCCAGGCCGTCCAACGAGAGCCAACGACGACCATCGTTGACCATCCATGCCAGGCGTAGCAGCAGCTCAAACCCGCAGTCGTCCGGTTTCATCGACTAAGTCCACCAGCTAGATCAACACCGCTGGAAGTAGCAACGGTGCGCTTGGGTAGACAGCTCCGAAGTTAGATTCGATCTAGCTTCGCCGCGACGTTACTGCGGTGCCCGATTGGCCGGAACCCCAGGTGGGCACTTGATCGGCGTGGGACTGATCTCCCGTGCCCGCCGGTCTCCCGGCGAACGTCGAAGCGTACGCAGATGTGGTGGGACGTCTCGTCGTCGGCCGGCCAGCCCTCGGATGCGTGGCCCACCATCATCACCTTCGCCGTGGCCAGCAGGCCCACCCCACGCTCGTCCGGATCATGGACCGAGGAGGTGAGCCGTTCCCCTCTTGGTCAGGATGGTGTGAGACACCCCGTGTGAGTTGGGGGTGCTGACCTGAGGACGGGGATCGGAGATCCT